>CAWKYX010000310.1:0-4229 GCA_963854265.1 Acidimicrobiia bacterium | reverse complement strand
TGTGCTCCACGCCGAGATGGACTGCCTGGAAAATGCGGGTCGCCTCAGTGCCGCGGACTATCAACGCTCCACGCTGTATTCAACGCTGTCGCCGTGCGACATGTGCAGCGGAGCCGTTCTCCTGTACAAGATCCCCAGGGTCATTGTTGGGGAGAACGTGACGTTCCAAGGGCCCGAGACGCACCTGCGTGAACGGGGAGTGGATTTGGAGATCCGTGACGATCCGGCTTGCATCGAGTTGATGACGGAGTTCATAGCGGATCGGCCCGAGCTCTGGAACGAGGATATTGGCGAGTGAGCCTCGAGGACTTGAATGGCGCGCTCATCGCGCTCGACGTGGACGGCACCATCTTGCGATCCGACAGCGTGCTCGCCCTGCGGACCAGTGAAGCGCTCGACCGCGCTCGACAGCTTGGGGCAACGGTGACATTGGCGACCGGGCGTGACTGGGTCGGAGTTCGTGACCTCCTCCCAACCATCCCGAGCGCCGACTATGCACTCTGCGTCAACGGCACTGAGGTTGCGACTGCTGACGGGGCGATCCTGCACGCGACCGAGCTCGACATCGATGTAGCCCGATCGGTGGTGGCGACTCTCCGCTCTGTGTTGCCGGGCGTCGCGTTCGGTATGGGCCGCGACGGTGACCTGATCGGCGAACCGCTCATCGCACAGAACCTTCCGCCCGACGTGGGCCACACCAAAGAGGTCAGCGACGTGACTGAGTCGTTTGGGCCAGGGATTCGCGACTTGGTGATTTTCCACCCTGACTACGTCGAGGATCTCGACGGCCTCCATGCGTTGTGCCTGCGGGCATTGCCCGTGGAGGGGCTCGAAGTCACCTATTCGGGGTTGCCGATGATCGAGATTGTGCCGCCCGGCTCCGGCAAGGACGCAGGGTTGGCTTGGCTTGCCAACCACTTGGGTATCTCGAATGACCGCGTGGTTGCGTTTGGTGACGGTCTCAACGACTTGGGCATGTTGCGGTGGGCTGGGACGGGTGTGGCTATGGGCCAAGCCCCAGCAGCGGTCATGAAATGTGCCGACGAAGTCACCACCTCCAATGACGATGACGGCGTTGCCCAATGGCTCGAGGAGCGGTTCTAGGGCGTCGGCCTCAACGGCGTCTTGCGTCAGCGCAGTGAGCACTCGCCCGGCCAACCACAAGATTGACGCCCGTCCTAGTTCGGCGGATGCACGGCCTGGCACTCGTTGAGCCGCGCCTAGCGTGCCTAGAGCCGGGCAAGGCACCAGGTTGCGCCGAGAGCCAGGTCGCACGGAGCGTGAGATCCAACGCCGGTATCGGGTTGACTCCGCCGCGGAATCAGCCGCACCCTCCGTGGTTGTCGCCAGGATGGTGCGGAGCAAAGGGCCAGAGCAAAAGGCCAGGTGATCGGTGGTGGCAGCCGTGAGCCTCGGTGTCGGGGCAACGAGCCAGGTTTCACGCTGGGTGGGGGGGTGGTTGGTTCGGTGCTGGCCGGGAGCGTCACCGACTGTGGTGTTGAGCCGGCTGTGGTGTCGGGGCAATGAGCCAGGTCGACGTGCCGCGGGCCGACCGACGGGAAACCAACGGGTGGCCACGGCGGGTGAAGGGTGGGGCCGATGTGGCCAGTCGGAACTACGCTTGCCTCATGATCACTACGTTTGTCCTTATCGGTGCCGAGCCCGACGCGATCGCCGAGCTTGCGCCGTCGTTGGCCGAGATCGACGGCGTGCGCGAGGCGCACTCGGTCGCGGGTGGCGACACTGACTTGATCGCCGTGCTTCGCGTCGCAACCCATCAAGACATCGCGACGACAGTGACGGAACGTATAGCCAAGCTGCCAGGCGTCACCTCCACCGCAACGATGATCGCGTTCCGCTCCTACAGCGACACGCAACTCGAAGCCGGTTATGAGGGCTTCGGCGATTGAGGATTGGCGGGCGCCGCTGCCATCTCCAATACGACGGCATCAACCCTGAGCGTGCGTCGGTTTCACCGCTGGTTCGATGGTCGGGGAAGCCTGCCGGCCAACCTCGGTCTATCCGGCGGCGAGGACGGGCCCAGGGAATCCCGTAACGGACGTGACGTAGCAGGTGAGGGTTCTATCGCCGTCGGCCCACGATTCTCGTGCGGGGTAGAAGAACCCGAGTGCTGCATCCTCCGGGACGTTCTCGAAGTTGACATCGAGGTTCGCGACCGCGTCGTTACATGCCTGTTCGGCCTCACCAGCGGTTGATCCCGGGAGGGCGCTGCTTGGGAACGGCGCCGAGCCCGGTGCTTCGACCTTGGCCAGGACCTCGCTCTCATGGGGCCCGTCGCAGGGTTCGTCCTTGACATCGCGGATGTTGTCCAAGCCCGGGAATTCGAAGCAGTCCCCGCTGTTCAGGTCTTCAGCGTCGGTACTACCGCGGTTCGCGATGAATCCGATGATCAAGAACACGCCAACGACAGCGGGGATGATGATGCTCCAGCTTTTCCACCACGCGCGGGGTTTCACCACTTGCATCGGGGGTTGCATCGGCGCAAGAGCGTCGATCGGGGGTGGCATGACGGCGTCGTTCGGCGCTGGCGGAGGGGTGCTCGGGGGCGGGAGGCTTGGTGAACCGTCGCCCGGGATGTATGGGGTATCCATGGGGGCCGCCTGAAGGGTTGGCTGGGAACCCCTGAAAGTGAAGCACACGGGCTATCGCGTCATAGGGAGGTGGACTCAGGCTCGGACTTTGTTCGGTGCCCTGCGGATGCCTGGGGCTAGTGCGCAGACAACACGTCGGACATTTGGTCGAGGACCGTCGCCACCTCACCTTCGGTGATGACCAACGGGGGACACAGTGCGAGCGCTGTTCCGATCGGTCGCACAATCACGCCGCGGTCGAGGAGCTCGATCCGCGCAGGGAGGGCGTCGCGATCCAACTCGACAGCCCAGAGTGCTCCGACGCCACGGTATGACTTGATCAAGCCGTCCTTTTGCATCGCCGTTAGGCCCGCCTCGACAGCCACTCCGATCTGGTTTGCGCGATCTACGAGATTCTCGTCGGTGATGATCTCGATGTTCTTGATCCCAGCGGCGGCGCACGCTGGGTGACCCGAGTAGGTGTAGCCGGTCCGGAGCAGGCCATCCATTGCCTCGAGTACATCGCAGACACTTCTGTTGACCAAGACCCCCGACAAAGGGAGGTAGCCCGATGAGGCGCCCTTGGCGAACGCGATGAGGTCGGGGGTCACGCCCAAGGTCTGAGATCCGAACCAACTCCCCGTGCGCCCAAAGCCGGTGATGACCTCGTCAAAGATGAGAAGTGCCCCATGGCTGTCGCAGAGCCGGCGCGTGTCTTCGAGATAGCCGACGGGCGGCATCAGGACTCCTCCTGCACCTTGCACTGGCTCGGTGATGACCGCTGCGATACGCGAACCGTGTTGCGCGAACACGGCGGCCATTGCTTCGATATTGTCGTGAGGCACCTCGACGAAATGGGGCACCAGGTCTCCCCAGCCTGAACGGTTCGCGGCGATCCCTTGCGCGGATGTCCCGCCGAAGTTGGTGCCGTGATAGCCGTGTGTCCGGCGAATCACGATCTGACGGTCCCCGTCGCCCGCGACCTGATGGGTGAGGCGAGCGATCTTCAAGACCGTGTCGACCGCCTCGGAGCCCGAAGAGCTCAGGAACACTCGGCCATCGGGCATTGGAGACCGGTCGACTATCAGCTCGGCGCACCGCACGGCTGCATCGTTGGTGAAGGGGTCGAACGTGTTGTAGGTGGCCAGCTCGTCGAGCTGGGCACCAATGGCGTCTCGCATCTCGGATCTGCCATGGCCGATCTGGCAGTACCAAAGGCTGGCCATGGCGTCGATGTAGGACTTGCCCGATTCGTCCCACAGCGTCGAACCCTCGGCTCGAACGATCTTGATGTAGTCAGCTTCGGGCTTGGCGGGGCTCGAAAAGGGATGCAGGAGCGCGTTCGTCATGCGGCGATCATTCCATGGCGCCGCGAGGATTGTCGGCTACATCGAGGCGCGGGCGACCAGCCAGTCGAAGATCGGGTCCGTTGACCGGCTGTCCATCATTTCGGGGTGCCATTGGACTGCCAGAACATGGTCGCCCATCTCGAGGCCTTCGGCCCGGCCGTCAAGAGCGGAGGCAGTCACGGTAAGGCCATCCCCGACAACGTCGACGCACTGGTGATGAAGGCTGTTGACCTCTCGCGTGGCGCCGTACAAGCTCTCCAGCGTCGATCCCTCGCTCATGGTGACGGTG
>CAWKYX010000309.1:0-4243 GCA_963854265.1 Acidimicrobiia bacterium | reverse complement strand
CATCCCCAGACGCAGCCTCAACTGGGCCACCGCCCACGACACCTACACTCCAGCTGTCGCGATGACCGATTGAACCGACCCAGACCCCAACTCAACACGCCTTGCGGGGTGGGTTAAGGGTGAGCGGTGTAGCGCGCTCCAGTAATGGCGCCGTCAGCCGTGCTCAGTGTCCAGATCGAACCCTTGCTGCACCCGTTTCCATGCAAGGGAACACCCGCTTCGGCCAGCTCATCGAGGAGGTTGGGGATGATGTCTCCATGGGTGCAAAGCACGGCATGGGTGTCGCTGGCAGCCAGCCGTCGGATGAGGCCCAGCGAACCCGCGACAGGCTGACCTTCCAAGAGGTCCCCGGTGACAATGACTGTCAGGTCGAGTGCCGCGGCCAGAGGTGCAACCGTCTGCGTACATCGGGTCGCAGGGCTACTCATTATCTGCTGGACCGCTGGCGATGACCAGGCGGTGGATGCCAGCCACTTGGCCAGACGCTCGGCTTCGAGCATTCCGGTCTGATCGAGGCTTCGGTCGATCTCTTTTCCCTCTGGAGGACGCGGGCCAGCACTGCCGTGGCGAATCAGATGAATGGTCACGCTGGACCAGCGGGTGCGCAAGGCATGGACGTGCGACAGTAGGACCCAGTTGTCTCGAAAGCCCAGCCGTCCGATGAGCGGTTCGCCGGCCCTCGCGATCGGCCAGGGCTAGGTGGCCGAAGTGGCGGTAGCGGCCGTGAGGAAGCGCTCGAGGACACTGTCCCAAGCCACGTGGCGGTCGCCTCAGCCCAGAGCCGCGCGCATCGGAGCGCATCTAGGCCGCCGACCGAGTGTGCGGTCGTGGGCCACCACTCATGGAGGTGCTGGGTGAAGGGCTCGAACGCCGCAGCCGGGTTGAGGTCGACGCGCCGCGTCTTTCGTCCCGGAGCGACGTTGTTGGATGAACTCGTGGTCATGAGGGGATGTGGCGGTCGGGGAGCTCGTCCATGATGACCTGTGCTTCTTCGTTGGTGAACGAAGACCACCGTGAGATCTCAGAAATGGTCCGTCTGCACCCCTCGCAGTGCGGGCCGGCCCCGTAGCGGCAGATCTTCAGACAGGGGGATATGGTGGCCATGGTCTTGGGTCAGCGCCCCACCAAGGCCTCGGGAACTGGCCTCACAATTCGACAGCGGCGACGCAGACATCGTCCCCGTTGGGCAGCGATGAATTCGTGGCCGCCGTAGCGACGCCGCTGTACAGCGACCCGAAAGCGCTTGTGATCGCGGTGACCGCGGACGCGAACTCGGTGGGTGTGAGGTTTGTTGTTTTGGTGTCGCTCACGATGCACCTCCGAGGGGCCTGCCGGGGACCACAGCGCACGCATGCGGCGGGGCCCTGTTGGCTCGGTAGTCTACCGAGAGGTCTCCCCCCGATCCTTTCGTACCCAGAGCAAGGAGCACGAGCCGTATGGCCGTCACTGAAGAGCAGGTCATCGAAGCACTGCGTCCTGTCGAGGATCCCGAGCTCCATCGCAGCATCGTGGACTTGGGGATGGTCCGCGAGATCACCATCGCGGAAACCGATGTGACGATCCAGATCGCGCTCACCATCGCGGGTTGTCCACTCCGAAGCGAGATCGACAATCGGGTATCCGGAGCTGTCCAGGCCCTCGACGGCGTTACCACGAGCGCCATCGACTTCACCGTGATGACCGACGAAGAGCGCACCGCAGTCCGGGAGCTGCTGCATGGTGATCCTGCAGCCACCGCTGGCTCACAGCCCGCCCATGGACATGCAGAAGGCCGCACAATCCCGTTCGCAGATCCAATGAGCAAGACCCGGGTCTTGCTCATCGCTTCGGGCAAAGGTGGCGTGGGCAAGTCCTCAGTGACCTCCAACCTTGCAGTGGCGATGGCAAACAGGGGTCGCAGCACCGCCATTATTGATGCGGACGTGTGGGGATTCTCGATCCCGCGCATGCTGGGCATCGATCGTGCGCCCGTGGTCATCGACGACATGCTCGTGCCACCAGAGGTGCATGGAGTTCGGGCGATCTCAATGGGGTTCTTCGCTCGTGAGGATCAGCCCGTGATTTGGCGCGGCCCCATGCTGCACAAAGCACTCGAGCAGTTCCTCACTGACGTCTACTGGGACGATCCCGACTTTGTCCTGATCGACCTGCCACCAGGCACCGGAGACATCGCGCTGTCGTTGGCCCAGTTCTTGCCACGCGCCGAGGTGTATGTGGTCACGACACCACAGCCCGCCGCCCAACGGGTGGCCCAGCGGGCCGCCTTCATGGCCGAGACGGTCAATCTTGAAGTCAAAGGTGTCATCGAGAATATGAGCTGGTTCACCGGCGATGACGGCCAGCGTTACCACCTCTTCGGAGCAGGTGGTGGCAAGGAATTGGCCGACCGCCTCGAGGTTCCGCTGCTTGGCATGGTGCCGCTGACACCAGCGCTGCGCGAGGGCGCCGATTCGGGCAATCCGATTGTCGTGACCGAGCCCGAGAGCGAGGCAGGCACCATCTTTGCGGAGATGGCCCGTGCCATCGACGAAGATCTCGCACCAACGCGTCGCTACCATCCAGAACTCAAGATGCTCTGATCCGGCAGCTGGTTCTGTCGGTTGGACAGCACCAATCGCCGGTGACCGAAGATAGATTTTGTCCGAAGCCGACCAGGAGAGCTCATGATCGTTCGAATCGGAGTCAGTGAATCGCCCAAGGAGATCGAGGTCGACATGGCCGACGATACCGACGCGGAAGTGGTGCGTAGCGACATCGAGGCTGCAGTCGCGGCAGGTGCCGGCATGTTGTGGCTCACTGATCGCCATGGCCGCCAAGTCGGTATCCCCGCGCAACGTCTTGCCTATGTCGACCTGGGCACCAGCGATTCCAGTCCCAAGATCGGCTTCGGGGCGTAGAAGTCCCTTGCGTCGGTGACGCAAGGAGCGCCATGAACCTGCTGGATCGCCGGTTGTTGTTCGTCACCGGCAAGGGTGGCGTTGGCAAGACCAGCGTGGCCTCGAGCCTGGCGCTGCTGGCAAGTTCGCAAGGCAAACGGACGTTGTTGTGCGACGTCGACGCAAAGGGCGACGTGGCTGCGGCGTTCGAGGCCGGCCCCATCGGGTTCGCTCCGGTCGAGGTGGCGCCCAACCTGTTTGCCATGGCCATGGACACCGAGGAATCACTCAAGGAGTACCTGCGTCTCCATCTGCGGCTCCCGCTGGTCAGTCGGGTGGGGCCCTTGGCCCGATCCTTTGACTTCGTGGCGTCGGCTGCACCCGGCGTGCGAGAAATTCTCGTAATTGGCAAGCTTGCTTACGAAGTCCGAGAGAACCACTACGACTTGGTGGTGGTTGATGCCCCCGCGACTGGCCATGTGGTCGGACAATTGGCTGCCCCGAGCGCGATTCATGACCTGGTGCGGGTTGGCCTGGTTCGAGACCAAACCACGTGGATGCTGGAGATCCTCCGAGATCCAGCCATCACCGGCACGGTGATTGTCGCGGTACCCGAAGAGATGCCCGTGACCGAGACCATCGAACTCAGTGAACGGTTGCAGGCCGAGACTGACGTCGATCTGGCCGCGGTGGTGATGAACCGAGTCCTTCCCGAGTTGTTCGGCGATCGGGAAGAGGCTGTGTTCGCCAAGATGTTGGGTAGCGATCCACAACAGCATCTCCAGAGCGTCGCCGGATCGGCGGCACGACGGGTCTTCGAGGGCGCAGATCTTGCCGTTCGCCTGCGCCGTTCTCGGGCGGCTCACATCACGCGCCTTCGCGAGCACCTCGACAGTGAGACACCAATGATCTTTGTACCGGAGACGTTCAGTCGAGCGCAGGGGATTCGGGCCACGCGCATGATCGCGGATGCAATCGGCGAAGAGCTGTGAGCGACACAAAGCTCGGTATCGAGGATCTTCTCGCAGCTCGCGAAGTTGTGGTCGTGTGTGGCCCGGGTGGTGTTGGCAAGACCACGGTGGCGGCAGCTGCTGGTCTGCTGGCGGCACTGCACGTCGGCGGGCGGGTCCTGGTGCTGACGGTAGATCCGGCGCGGCGCTTGGCCACGGCGCTCGGCCTCGAGACACTGGGCAACGACGAGGTTCAAGTGTCGGCGGACCGGTTGGCCGCGTCCGGTACCGCACCGCGCGGCGAGCTCTGGGTGGCCCAGCTCGACACCAAGCAGTCGTGGGACGATCTGGTGCGGCGCCATGCCCCCGACGATCGCACTCGCGACGCGATTCTGCAGAACAGCCTGTACGAGAACG
>CAWKYX010000308.1:0-4278 GCA_963854265.1 Acidimicrobiia bacterium | reverse complement strand
TTGGGACGAGTTCAACGAACACCACCGCGCCGCGTTCATCGAACGGATCACCGCGTTCGTGGAGCGAGTGGGTTCATGAACACCTGGTGGTGCGAACACGCTCTGGTCGGAGACGATGTCGCCCACGGGGTGACGATCACCGAAGAGGCCGGGCGGTTCACGCGCCTGGAAAGCAACACCACCGTGCCACCGGGAGCAACGATCCTTCGGGGATTAACCGTTCCGGGCTTCGCTAACACCCACAGCCATGCCTTTCATCGCGCCCTACGATCCCGTGTACAGGCGGAACGCGGCACGTTCTGGACCTGGCGCCACATCATGTACCGTGCCGCCGAACGCTTGAATCCCGACAACTATCACCGACTGGCCCGCGCCGTGTTCGCCGAAATGGCTCTCAGCGGCATGGTGGTAGTTGGCGAGTTCCACTACGTACACCACCAACTCGACGGCACACCCCACAGCGATCCCAATGCCATGGGCGCCGCACTCTTGGCGGCGGCCGATGACGCCGGGATCCGCATCACCTTGCTGGACACGCTGTATCTCCACGGCGGATTGACTGCCGACGGGCATGTTCTGCCGTCGGGGGCCCAACTTCGCTACAGCGACGGCGACGCGCACCGGTGGGTAGAACGCGTAGACCAACTCGCCGATGGTGAACGTCATCGAATCGGGGCCGCCATACACAGCATTCGCGCCGTCGATCCCGATGCAATGCGGGTTGTCGCACAGTGGGCTGCAACTCGGGCCGCACCTGTGCATGCCCACGTCAGTGAACAGGTTGCCGAGAACGAACAATGCCTCCAGCATCACGGTTGCACCCCCATCGAACTGTTGGACCGGCAGGGTGTCCTCGGACCGAATTTCACCGCCGTGCACGCCACGCACCTAACGAGCAACGACCTACATCTCCTCGGATCGAGCCGGTCCTCGGTCTGCATGTGCCCCACAACTGAACGCGACCTCGGCGATGGCATCGGGCCCACACCCGAGTTGATCGAGGCCGGGGTTCCCGTGAGCCTAGGTAGTGACTCGCACGCGGTAATTGATCAGATGATCGAGGCGCGTGCGGTGGAACTTAACGAGCGTCTCCACTCCCAAAAACGGGGCGTGCATTCGGCAACAGAACTTCTCCAAATGGCCACCACGACCGGCCATTTAAGCCTCGGTTGGGACGACGGTGGCACAATTGCCGTCGGCATGCGGGCCGACCTTGTCACCATTGCGTTAGACACCCAACGCACGGCTGGCGCACCCGTCGATCTACTCATTGAGGCCGCAGTCTTCGCCTCGACCGCCAGCGACATCACCTCAGTGATTATCGACGGCCAAAACGTTGTGACCAATGGTCAGCACAAAGCCATTAATGTCGCTACAGAACTTGCGGCCACCATTGAGGAACTCCTGACATGACCAACCCGGACCGTTCTCTGGTGATCGACAACATCGGGATGCTTGTTACTAACGACCCGACGCTCGGCCGGGGCGCATTAGGGATCGTGGAGAATGCGTCGGTCGTCATCGTGGACGGCACGGTCGCTTCGGTCGGTCCCGCCGGTGCCGTGGCCGACGACCACATAGACGCCGATGGGGCATGCGTGCTTCCCGGATTCGTAGATTCGCACACCCACCTCGTGTTTGCCGGAGATCGGGCCGAGGAGTTCACCAGTCGTATGGCCGGTCAGGCCTATGACGGTGGCGGCATTCGGGTCACTACTGATGCCACTCGGTCCACCCCGACAGCGGAACTGGACCGGCTGGTGCGACTGCGTCTCCAAGAGGCCCACCATGCCGGCACCACGACTATCGAAATCAAATCCGGGTATGGCCTCAATGTGGCCGACGAGGCTCGCTCGCTTCAGATCGCCCAGGCGCATACCACCGAGACAACCTTCCTTGGCGCCCATCTCCTGCCGGCCGAGTTCGAGGGGCGAGCCGACGACTACATCGATCTGGTCTGCGGCGACATGCTCACCGCTGCGGCACCGCACGCCAAGTGGATCGATGCCTTCTGCGAAACCGGAGCGTTCGACGTTGACCAAAGCCGGGCTGTACTCGAAGCCGGCCGAGCCGCCGGCCTTGGTCTGCGGCTACACGGCAACCAACTCGGCACTAGTGGTGGCGTGCAGTTAGCCGTCGACTGTGGCTGTGCGTCGGTTGACCACTGCACCCATCTCACCGATACCGATATTGAGGCCCTGGCCGGAAGCGACACCGTGGCCACCTTCCTTCCCGCCGCCGACTTCTCGACCAACCAGCCTTATATCGATGCCCGCCGGGTGATCGATGCGGGCGCAACGGTTGCCATTGCCTCAAACTGCAACCCAGGATCTAGCTACACGACCTCGATCTCCTTCTGCATCGCCATCGCGGTCCGCGAGATGAACATGACCATCGACGAGGCAATCCAAGCCGTCACACTCGGCGGAGCGGCGGCTCTGCAGCGCGACGACATCGGCCGACTCACCCCTGGGTCGCAGGGTCACGCGGTCATTCTCGACGCGCCATCGCACCACCACCTTGCCTACCGCCCGGGTGTGCCGCTCATTCGCCAGACCATCGGTCCATTGCACGACACCGCAACCACGGGCGCTATGAATTCACCCACACAGAATTCATAGACGATAACGCCGCACCGCTAGAAGGGCCGACGCGGCTGCTCTGGCGAGATCGATTGGTTCGGCGCTGGCGAAGCGTCACGAATCTGCTTAACCGAAACGCCCTCGACGCCGTGTTCATAGAACAGGTCATAGGCGGCGCGTTCAAGGGCACCCAAAACGGCAGCGACATCCATGGCCGGTGAGGGACTCGTTGACTGGCGTCTCCTATGAGAATACCCGTTCTCACTGTTGGGAGTGATGGAGCCCTACGCCACTCAGTTCCATTCCCCGTGTCAAGCCGAGTTGCGAGCCCCGTCGATGACTTGGCACCGATTCGGGTCAGTGCACGACGCAGGATCAAGTCCCTTTGCTCGCTTCGCCAAGGAGGCCAGTTCGCGTCGAGCGGTCGTTAGCTGGTCGATCTGGGCGTCGATCGACAGAACGTGGGACTCAATCAGCGTCACCGTGTGGGCGCACGACCGCTCCCCCGCCCCTTTGAGTTCCAACACGGAAGAAATCTCGGCCAGCGACAAGCCAGAGGACTGGGCGTCGCGAATGAATTGCAAACGCTCGACTGCAGTCTCGCCGTAGTCTCGGTAGCCGCTGGGCGTCCGCGACGGTTCGTCGAGCAACCCGATTGATTCGTAGTACCGAATCGTCTTGGTCGTCACCGCACATTGATCACCGAGCTCACCGATCTTCATGCCCTCAATACTACTTGACCTTCCAGTCGAATGGAAGGTGTGGGGTGAGGAAATCCGCCACCACTCACCCACAGCACTTCGGGTCGGCGGCCGTTGATGAAAGTCTCGACGGTTAGTTGATCTGACCGACGACTGTCTTGGGTGTGAAGGTGGCGATCAGTCGTTTTTCGTCAATCATTGCCTGCCGAAATTCAGCCCAGTCGGAATGAGGTGCCCCGCTAGTCGCTTCGAAATAGGCGACGAGCGCATCGGATGTCTGGTCATCGGGAGTCTGCGTTGTTGGTGACAGTTCCACGGTCCCGTCCAAGGATAGGTAGGACCAACTTGAGGGATCGGTCAGGTGTAGGACGACCCGGGGGTCGTTGCGCATATTGCGGGTCTTGGCTCGATCGTCGGTGATCGAGATTACGAACGTGTTGTCCTTAACCGCGTAGACGATGTCGGAGGATTGGGGCCTACCATCGGCACGAATCGTGATGAGGACGCCGGGTTTCCGGCTCCGAGCCCAGTCAAATGCATCTGTCATTTCCATAAAGATTTATCCTTCGTCGTCGTTCCATTGGTAGGCATGCCTACCCCGGGCGTAGTTAGCGCGGCTGCGTGATCGCCGCTCCCATCATTGCAAAGAATGCATCGGGGCCTGGTACTTTGTCGTGTTCGTCGCTAAGTTCTCGGTCATCTCGGCCGGAATCGATGCTGGGGCACCCGGGTTGTGGTCATCACCCTCGTAGTCGGTGCACTGACGGTGCTGTCAATGAACAAGATCTGGCTAGGCGTGTTCTGGGGCACCCCGCGGCGACGAACTCACCGAAGACGACACGGCGCGTGCCGCCAGAACTTCCCGATCGGTCTTCTTCACCGTCAGCGTGGCGTTCGGCATCCTCCTGATTACTGAAGGTCTTTTCTGACTGATGCCAGGGGTGTGGACCGCTAGCCGCTCAATCTGGCCGAGTTTGGGCCACCGCAGAGTGCTA
>CAWKYX010000307.1:0-4291 GCA_963854265.1 Acidimicrobiia bacterium | reverse complement strand
ATGAAATACCGCCGCCAATCGCGTGGCGCCAGCCTCAACCAGCTCTTCATAGACGATGTCTGCCGAGTTGATGCCGGTCTGGGGGAGGGCGGCGCGGACATTGTCGATCTTGACTACGAGAGCTCGACGGTTGAGGGCACCAGATTTCTTCCCCGTGAGCGGTGCACGCGCTGGGTCATCGACCGGCGGATCGGTGATGGGGGGCACAACTTGTTCGTTGTTCTCGAGCACGCCGAGCGTGCCTCGATACCTCCACCGGCCGCTACCGCTCCCGCGGCCTTCGGGTCGACCACCGCTGGGTGCCATGGCCGTGGGCCCAAATTCGGTGATCGCCGGAGCCCCGAGTTCGGGCTCTTGGGCCGAGGTGGCGCCGCCAGTTGCCCAGACCACAGCGAGAAGCGCGACAAAGATGACCAGGATTGAGCGAGCTGGAGGGATCCGCACGCGAGACACCGTACCGGGTGTCGCCAGGGTGCGAGAACCCCGTGCGTCGAACAACCGAGATCCGGTCTCACTCAGCGGTTCTCTCATCGTGACCCTTCGATTGGCCTCGGATGGTCCAAGAATCCCCCGGGCGGGAATGCCGCGGACGCAGAAAGCATCCGGTTCGGTTCAGTACCGAGCGAAGACCTGGGTCACGTAGACCCGGCCGTTCTCGACGATGACGCCGACACCGACGTCGGTGAAGCTCGGGTTCACCATGCTGTCGAAGTGACCTGGGCTGTTGACTAATGCCGTGAAGGCGGCCACCACGCTGCCGTTGTACGCAATGTTCTCGCCCCACGCCCACCATCCCGACGGGATCATCGAACCAACGTCGGGGTTGTGCGCGAACGCGCCAGGGAGCTCCGATGACCAGTCCCGGGCCACACTGGCCATGTCCAAGTTCACGTCAAGGGGTGCTGCGCCTTACTGGGAGCGCAGATCGTCAACCAACGCAACCATTTCTGACTCAGCGCCCGAGAGTGCGCTCTCGGGCGGCTCGTTGCAACTGCGAAGACTATCCGAGCCGCGACCGCCCCAGCACCGATCGACCCCGGCTTCACCGCGAACTTCGTCGTTGCCACGCGAGCCTCGAAGCCGGTCTCGGCCTGGGCCGCCAAACAAAGTGTCGTGACCGGTGCCACCGCGGACACGATCAGCCCCACCGCCGGCATCGATGCCTTCCTGCCCAGGTCCGCCGTAGATTCGGTCGGCGCCACCCCCGCCGCAGATGAGGTCGTTGCCACCTTTGGCTTTGATGACATCGGCACCGCTGGTCCCGACGATGACGTCACGACCCGATGTCCCTTGGGTTGTCTCGCCGGCACGAGCAACGATCGTCGCCGGAACGCCGAAACATGATGGTCCCTGCGCAGACACCGGGGCCGTGCTCACCAGCACGAGACTGGCCGTAAAAGATGCCAGAACCGCGAACACTATGACGGTTCTGTTGCGCAAGCGATGTGGCATGGGTACGGGTAAGACCTTTGTGTCTAGCGGAAACAACAGCAGGTTGGCTATCGACAGTAACGGAACGAACCGCAATTGTCGACATCTAATTGTAACTTTCGTCACCTATTCGTCACCACCCTCTGTGGCAAACGGTCTAGCTTCCCCACAGATCGTGGGCCACTGGACATAGGCCATCGCACCTGCCCCTGTTTTTGCGACTTCTGAGTTCCCATCTCGTTGCGAACACGACGCGCTTGTTAACGTCGCCCTGACATCGTCGAGGACGAACGCTTCGACAGACGTGAACAGCCAGGAGATTGCCGTGGCAATGGATTATGTGACCAACCTCATGGACGTAGGGATCGAGCCGGGCGAATGGGCTCGACGCCGAGAAGGTCAGGGTTGGCAGGTGCTGTCAGTTGCCGACCACTTCTTCACCGCGACCCGACCCTTTCCCCACGTTTGGGTCACGGCGGCAGCCATGGCTGCAGCAACCGAGCGGGTCACCATCACGACCGCGTTCGTCAACAACTTGTTTCGCAGCCCCGTCGAAGTAGCCCAGGCAGCGCTCCAAATGCAGAACGTGGCCGGCGGGCGTTTCGAGCTGGGATTGGGGGCCGGCTGGTTCAAAGCCGAAATGGACGGTTCCAGCATGGTGTACCCGGAGGCCCGTGATCGGGCCGGAGCGTTCATCGAGGCCGTTCAGATCGTCCGCGAACTGCTCCACACCGGAGCGTGCACATTCAGCGGCGACTACTACGACATGGACGTCCCGATCGTCGGACCGATCACCGACAACCCACCCGCCTTGGTTGGATCGGTTGGCGGACCCCGGACGGTGCGGCACGTGACGCCCCATCTCGACCGAGTGGAGATCAAGGCATCAAGCGCGTCGACGCGCAGCGGCGCGCTCGACCTCGGCGTGATGGCGGACATACCGGACCAGCACCTGATCGACATGATCGCTCGCGTACGCGACGTCAATCCCGAGATCGAGATCGGCATGTTCGTGCTCTGCAACGCGGCCGAAGACGATTTCACCCGTGGACTCCAAGACACGATGGGGTCCAACCTCTACAGCCGCTTCTTCGGTCCGCCGGCCCATGTAGTCGAAGGTCTGGCCTGGCTTGCTGAACTCGGCATCACCCGAGCCCAGCTCAGCCCGTTCGATGACAGCTCGCTCGACCGTTTGGCCCCCCTGCTGTTCTAGTTCCTGTTCTTCGTCACTACCGGGGTGCGGCCTAAGGTCAGCGCAGCGCAAGGTAGGCCGGTCGTCTGGAGAACGCGCGGGCCCATTGCGTGAAAGACTCAGGCTTCCGTGATGGAGACTTGAGGTGCCACGTGAGCGATATCGAGACCGACATCGAGACCCGGATGACCGCACTGGTCGAGCGAGACCAGGGCCAGATCCGCTGCCCGTTTCCCCTCTTCGATGACATCCGTCGCAACGAACCCGTGTACTTCAGCGAAGCGCTGGGCGCCTGGGTCATCACCCGTTACAACGACTGCCTGTCCGTCCTCCATGACCCGGTCCAGTGGTCGACCCAGATGCACACAGGGCCCCGCCCACTCAACACCCTGCTCGGTGACCGAATGGCCGAGCTGGCCGCCGACCCCGACACCGCCTCCCTGGTGGCCCAAAGCGCCGGTGTCATCAGCCGGGGTCCGGTCCTCGCGTCGGCCGACCCGCCAATCCACGTCCGCCAGCGAAAGCTCGTGAACGGCGCATTTCGGCCCAGCCGGTTGCGAGCAATGGAGCCCCTTGTCCAACAAGTAGCGGACCGGCTCATTGACGGCTTTGCATCACGCGGGACCGTCGCATTTGTCGAGGAGTTCGCGGTGGGTCTCCCGATGAGAATCATCGCCCACGCGCTCGGCGTCGACGACGACGACCTGGCCACCTTCAAGCGCTGGTCCGACGACATGGTCATGCCGGTAGGGAACCAGAACCCGTCACGCGACCAAGTCCGCGGCTACCTCGAATCGCACCGCGACTTCGCGACCTACTTCACGGCAAAGATCGCCGAACGCCAGCAAGCACCCGCCGACGATGTGGTGTCCGATGTAGCGAACGCCGAGATCGACGGCGACCGCCTCGAGTTGCGCGAGCAACTCAGCATCATCAGTCAACTCTTGACAGCCGGCAACGAGACCACGACGAAGCTCATCACCGCCCTGGCGCAGTACCTTGCCGAGCGACCGGACCTTCAGGATCGGGTTCGTGCCGATCGCTCGGCCATTCCCTTGTTGGTCGAAGAGGTCCTCCGGCTCGAAGCACCCGTTGGCGGATTGTTCCGACGAGCGATGTCCGACATCACGGTGGGCTCCAAAACCATCCCGGAGGGTGACCACGTCTGGGTCCTCTACTCCTCGGCCAACCGGGACGAGAACCAGTTCAACTGTCCCGCAGAGTTCGACATCGATCGCTCCGACCTGAAGGACCACATTGGTTTCGGCCACGGCCAGCACTACTGCCTCGGGGCGGGCCTGGCCCGACTCGAGGCCACGGTCAGCATGAACGCCGTATTGGACCGCATGGAGCACATCGCGCTGTCCGATCACAACGACTTTGCCTACGAGGACAGCTATCTCCTGCGCGGCCTCCGCGAGTTGCACCTCACGTTCACGCCAGCGTAAGCCGGTCGTCGGTCAGATCGCTCGGGCCACCTCCGCAGCCTGGTGAATCGCCGCCATGATGCCGTTGGTGCCCGTAACGTCACCAATGAGGTGAACGTTCCAGGGCTGATCGTCAGACGCCGCCAGATACTCCGGCAGCTCACGGTTGGGATGGTTGTGTGTGACCATGACCACGGTCCCGGCTGGCACCGCTCGAACTCGTTCGGTGAAGGGAACCCCG
>CAWKYX010000306.1:0-4312 GCA_963854265.1 Acidimicrobiia bacterium | reverse complement strand
CGTGCCCGAAAGCGCCGATGGGCAGGCCGGCGTTCGGCTGGATGACGAGAATCCCTTGGCTGTCCTGGACCTCGGCAGAGACGCTCTCGTCGGGTCCTCGCCAACGCACGAGCCGGTCGATGCCGGTATGGCGCCTGGCACGGTCTCTGCCCCGTTGCAGGGCACCATCATTTCCATCGACGTGGCGGTCGGCGACGAGGTTGCCGTCGGGCAACAGTTGATGGTCATGGAGGCCATGAAGATGGAGCACGTGATCTCGGCCGACCATGACGGCGTGGTCCGAGCCGTCAGCGTGGAGATCGGAACAGCAGTCTTCGGCGGGCATGGGCTCCTGGTGGTCGAGCCGGCAGAGGTCTCGGTCGAGGCGACCGCCAGCGATGTAGCCGTCGACCTGGATCACATCCGCGACGACCTTGGCGAGGCCCTCGAACGTCACGAGATCGGTCTCGACCATCGGCGGCCCAAGGCCGTCGAGAAACGCCGTCGGACCAACCAACGGACCGCCCGAGAGAACCTCGAGCACTTGATCGACCCGGGTTCCTACATCGAGTATGGCCCGCTGGCAATTGCTCCTCAGCGGCGACGTCGCTCGGTCGAGGACCTGATCGAGAACACCCCCGCCGACGGGATGATCGCCGGGATCGGCAGAGTCAATGGCGACCTTTTCAGCGAGGACAAGTCTCGCTGCGTCGTGATGTCCTATGACTACACGGTGTTGGCCGGCACCCAAGGCGGTCAGAATCACCGAAAGAAGGACCGCCTGTTCGAACTGGCACAACAATGGCAGCTGCCCGTGATCTTCTTTACCGAAGGTGGGGGAGGGCGCCCAGGCGACACCGAAGGGATGGCCGTCTTTGGGCTCGAATGCCTCGCCTTTGGATACTGGGGCGGCCTGTCCGGGCTGGTTCCGATGGTCGGCATCAACTCGGGCTACTGCTTCGCCGGCAATGCCGCGCTGCTGGGCTGTTGCGACGTGGTGATCGCTACCGAGAACTCCAACATCGGTATGGGCGGGCCAGCGATGATCGAGGGCGGGGGCCTGGGGGTGTTCCGCCCGACCGAGATCGGTCCGATCGAGACGCAGCGGGCCAATGGCGTGGTGGACATCGTCGTGGCCGACGAAGAAGAAGCCGTCGATGTCGCCAAGCAGTACCTCAGCTACTTCCAGGGCCCACTCGACGAGTGGGACTGTGCGGACCAACGGCTCTTACGCTCTGCGATCCCGGAGAATCGGCTTCGGATCTACGACGTCCGCCAGGTGATCGACACCATCTGTGACACGGGGTCGGTGCTCGAACTCCGACGAGACTTCGGGCTTGGCATGGTGACGGCGCTTGCACGAATCGAGGGCCGAGCGGTGGGGGTTATCGCAAACAACCCCAGTCACCTTGCGGGGGCCATCGACGCTGATGGCGCAGACAAGGCATCGCGATTTATGCAGCTGTGCGACGCGTTCGACCTTCCCATCGTCCAGCTCTGTGACACACCAGGGATCATGGTCGGCCCTGAAGCCGAGAAGGAAGCTCTGGTGCGCCACGCGAGCCGGATGTTCGTGACCGGGCGCAGCGTCACGGTGCCAACGTGCACCATTGTGTTGCGCAAGGGGTACGGCTTGGGTGCCCAAGCCATGTCTTCGGGTGGATTCAAGTTTCCGATGTTCACTGTTGCATGGCCGACGGGGGAGTTTGGGGGCATGGGTCTCGAAGGCGCCGTCAAGCTCGGCTATCGCAAGGAACTGGAAGCCGTCACCGATCCCGACGAGCGGCTTGCACTCTTCGAGGAACTTGTTGCCCGGATGTACAGCGCGGGCAAGGCCGTGAGCCTGGCTGACCACTTCGAGATCGACGACGTCATCGATCCCATGCAGTCGCGGCACTGGATCAGTACGGCATTCGCCAGCGCTCCGCCGCCACCGGCCCGAACGGGCAAGAAACGCCCCATGATCGATACCTGGTGACCACGTTGGGTCAGGGCGCTCTCAGACCCTGCGCAGGGCCGTTCAAGCAATGATTGGGTGGCTACTCGTCGGTTGTCGCGAGCGGGTGCGACACTACCGACTCCATGTCTGAGCTCCCCGCTGGTGTCGATCGATGAATCAACTGCTGCTGGCCGCCGTGCTCGGGCTGGGTGCCGGTGGCCTGTACGCCATCATGGGTGCCGGCATCGTCGTCGGGTTCAAAGGCTCGGGCGTCATCAACTTCGCACACGGCGCGTTCGCCACCTTCGGAGCATTTGCTTACTCCGAGCTACGGACTGAGGGCGCCGCCTACCTGCCGTGGTTTGATTTCATCCCGGGGCCGATCGATGTTCCGACCCGGATCGACCTCACGTCGAGCGGTGGCACGAGCATGGGCGTGGCCATTATTGGTGGGCTGCTGATGAGCGCGCTCGTGGGCGTGCTCGCTCACGCGCTGGTGTTCCACCCCCTCCGGTTCCATACGGCGGTTGCCAAGGTCATTGGATCAGTCGGCGCACTCATCTATCTGCATGCCGTCCTGGCCGAGCACTACGGGACTGGTAACCGCATCGGTGACGGGGTGTTGCCCGAGACGCCCCTGCGGAACGTCTTCTGGCTGGGTGGCAATGTTGGTGTCGACAAGTTCCTCCTCGCAGGGGCCGGGTTGGCGGTCGGTTTGCTCATTTCGGTGTTCTACCGGGTGACCCGAATCGGTCTGGCAACGCGGGCGGCAGACGACAACGAGAAAGGCTTGTCGCTCCTTGGCTACTCGCCTTCGTTCCTGGCCCTCACCAACTGGATGTTCGCGGCCTTTTTGGCGGGGCTCGGCGGCATCTTATTCCTGGGATCGGTTTCGCTCACACCGGTGGCCTTCACCCTGTTCATCGTGCCGGCCCTGGGTGCCGCCCTTGTCGGCAACTTGAGCTCGCCTGTGATGGCAGCGTTGGGTGGTCTTGCCTTGGGTGTTGCTCAGTCGAGCTCGGTGGCCCTCAGCCACTTCGACTGGTTCCCGGCTGCCCTGCCGCCAGCGGCGATGCGTCAGGTTATTCCGTTCGCTGTCATCGTCTTCACGTTGTACCGGCGTGGCGAGCGCCTTCCCAGCCGTGGGTCGTGGTCCGATCATGGCCAGCCCATCACGATCCCGACAGGCCGCCCGCTCCTCATTGGTGTGTTGGTTCTGGTCGGCGGCCTGATTGTGATCCCGGGCCTGTCATCGCGTTGGGATCTGGCCTTGGCGAACTCGCTGATCACCATGATCTTGATGATGTCGTTGGTGGTCTTGGTTGGTTTCTTGGGTCAAGTCTCGTTGGTCCACGTCTCACTCGCCGGTACCGCTGCCTACTCAGCCGTGCGTTTCGCGTCTGATGGCACGCGCGAGGTTGATTTCATCCCGGCGGTCGTCGCCGGGCCGGGCTTGCCCGATGTTGTCGCCTTCGTGCTCGGAGTCTCGGTCGCGGTGTTGGTTGGTCTCCTGATCGCCATCCCAGCGCTTCGCATTCGTGGGGTCCACCTTGCGGTTGTCACCCTCGCTGCGGCTCTCACCATCGAGCAGGTCTTCCTCACCAACGAAACCCTTGTGGGCGCTGGCGCGAGGTCCAACACCCCGGTCCCGCGGCCGTCATGGTTTGGTGTCGACCTTGGACCTCAGGATCGAACCAGTTTCTTGTTCGATCGTTGGCAGTTCACCTACTTCGTGTTGGTATTGACCGTCCTGGTAGCCATTGCAGTTGTCAATCTGCGCCGGGGCCAGGTTGGACGCCAACTGCTCGCGACCCGCGGCAACGAGCGTGCGGCAGAGGCTGCCGGTATCGATGTCACTCAGATCAAGCTCTTGGGTTTCGGCATCTCGTCAGCCATCGCAGGTATCGCGGGTGTCCTCATCGCCTATCAGCGCACAGTCCTCCAGGTTACGAGCTTTGACGAACTGGCCGGGCTGGGGAGCCTGGCCTTCGTCTACCTCGGGGGGATCACTTCGGTCGCGGGGGCCCTCCTCGGTAGCTTCGTCGTTGCCGGCGGCGTTGTGCCGACCCTGCTCAAAGGTGGGGGTGGCACCTCGCCGAGCTTCATCGCCAACGCGATGGCTGGGGCGCTTTTGATTCTGATCGCGGTGCTTTACCCCGATGGGTTGGCGGCCGCCATTCGTCGCGGTGCCTCGCGGCTGGGTGGCGCCGTGACAAAACAGTTTTCGCGGCTCGCAGCAGCGGCTCGCCGGAGCTGAGCAACCTGGCTTTGGCTGGCTTGCCAGGCTGGAAGAGTCGGATGGGTGGTGGGCCGTCGGCGTGAAGAGTCAGGCTTTGTTGGCTCGCCCGGGCTGAGAGCAGCCGCAGGGATTGTTAGTCGTTGGAGCCGAACAGG
>CAWKYX010000305.1:0-4313 GCA_963854265.1 Acidimicrobiia bacterium | reverse complement strand
ACTGCCAACCGTGGCCCACGTGTCGACCATCGTCCCCTCACCGACGTATGCACCGATGTTGACAAACGAAGGCATCAAAATCGCGTTCGGGGCAACATAGCTGCCACGGCGAACAACTGCCCCGGGGACGGGCCGGAAGGCCGCATTGCGAAACTCGGACTCGCCCCAACCATCGAACTTCGACGGAACCTTGTCCCACCAGGACGCTTGGCCAGGGCCGCCACCGATCACGCCATTGTCGTTGAGGCGAAATGACAGCAGCACTGCCTTCTTCGCCCACTGGTGAACAACCCACTCACCGGCGACCTTCTCTGCGACCCGCAACTCACCAGAGTCGAGCAAACCAATCGTGCCGTCGACGGCATCGCGCAACTCGCCCTCGGTTTCGAAACCGATTTCCGAAGCACGTTCCCATGCCTCTTCGATCACGGGCTGCCACTCAGATGTGCTCACCGGTACTCCACTTGCTCGACCGTCGCGCTCGTTCACCACGGGTAGACACAGTCTGCCCGACCAGAAACCCAGCGCCACAAGCCAGCGGAAACTCTGTGTGTTCTTGGAGTTTCCATCCACGAACATGACAAGCTCTTGACGTGTCTGACCCTGTCGTGCTGTGGCGCGGTACAGCGACCAATCCAATCGCCGTCATGCTGTCGGCCGTTCTTGCCATCGGAACGGTCACTGCACCGTTCGCTGGCAAATACGGGGCTGGCGTCTTCGCACTCGTAGCCCTCACCGTGACAGTCACATACACAAAGGTGACCGTCACCATCGATGCCGCCGAGGTGCGGGTTGACATGGGCCCGTGGATGTGGCCAAACCACACCCACCAGGTCGCCGACATCGAATGGGTCGAGTACTGCACAGTTGGCCCGTCAGACGTGCGTATCGGGGTCGGCCACCGGGGCAGCAACAAGAAGCTCAAGGGCAGGGCTATCCTGTTGCGGTCCGGCGACGCCATCTACTTCCAGGGAAAACGTGGCATCAGGCATCGCGTCACCGTCGACGGCGCGCTGGGTGCAGTCGCCGTACTGGAAAGAATCCTGCTCCGTTGACCTAAAGTGGCATGACACGCGACCGGTCGCGCCGGTCGAACGCTGCCATGAGGGGGTCACCAATGAAGGTGCCATTCACGATCTCGGACTTCCTGTACCGGGCCGAGAACGTTTACGGAGACCGCATCGCGCTGGTCGATGAACCAAACGCGCCAGGCGGCGGTCTCGGCGAGCTCACCTACTCAGAGTTTGCGGCGTTGACGCGGGCCCAGGCAGCGAAGCTCGACCAGCTCGGAATCGGCCACGGCGAACGGGTGGCGATGGTTTCCCAGAACGCTGGCCGCCTGATGACCTCGTTCTACGGCGTCTCGGGTTACGGCCGGATCTTCGTCCCCATCAACTTCCGACTGAGCCACGACGAGATCGAATACATCATCGAACATTGCGGAGCCACGATGCTCCTGGTCGATCCGTCGATGGAAGAGACCTGCAAGGACATCGACGTCAAACACTTCGTGGTTATGGGCACTGACGCCGACGACCAGATGTACCTCCACGGCGTAGAGCCCGAGCCGTGGGAACCCGTTGAAGACGCCACTGCGACCATCAACTACACGTCAGGCACCACGGCGCGGCCCAAGGGTGTCGAACAGACCCACCGCGCCTTGTGGGTCAACGCCACGACGTTCGGCTGGCACGCCGGCGTCAGCGATCGCGACAACTACCTCCACACCCTGCCGATGTTCCACTGCAATGGCTGGGGACAGCCGTTCACCGTCACCGGCATGGGTGGCAAACACGTGGTGTTGCGCGAGGTGCGCGGCGACGAGATTCTCCGCCGCATCGAAGAACACGACATCACCTATATGTGTGGTGCCCCAGCGGTCTGCTCTGCAATTCTCGACGCTGCCCAAGACTGGGAGGGCGAGATTCCCGGACGAGGACGGGTTCGTATGGTCGTGGCTGGCGCTCCGCCGCCCAGCAAGACCATTGCTCGCGTGGAAGACGAGTTGGGCTGGGAGTTCATTCAGATCTACGGCCTCACCGAGACCGCCCCCCTGCTGACCATGAGCCGCACCCGACCCGAATGGGACGATCTGTCGTCAGAAGACCGAGCTGCCAAGCTCGTTCGAGCCGGCGCCCCGGCCATCGGCGTCAAGATCAAGATCGATCCGCAGGGCGAGATTCTGGCCCGTTCAAACGTGGTACTCGAGGCTTACTGGGAGCAACCAGAAGCCACGAGCAATGCCATTGTCGATGGCTGGTTTCACACCGGCGACGGCGGAACCCTCGACGAGGAACATCACGTCACCATCGCCGATCGCAAGAAGGACGTCATCATCTCTGGCGGCGAAAACGTCTCGTCCATCGAGGTCGAGGACTGTCTCTTTAATCACCCAGACGTGATCGAAGCAGCGGTCATTGGCGTGCCAAGCGAGAAGTGGGGCGAGACCGTGAAGGGTCTCGTCGTGCTGGCCGAAGGTACGTCAGCCACCGAAGCTGACCTCATCGCCTGGTGTCGCGAAAAGATCGCTCACTACAAGTGCCCCACCTCGGTCGAGATTCGAGACGAGCTGGCCCGCACGGCTACCGGCAAACTCCAGAAGTTCAAACTGCGTGCCCCCTATTGGGAAGGCATGGAGAAGGCGGTCAACTAGTGATAGATCTCAATCTCAGTGGCCGTCGAGCCATCGTGACCGGTGCCAGTCTCGGCATCGGCGAGGCGACGGTGAAGGCCCTCGCCGACCAGGGTGCCTCTGTTGACTTCTGCGCCCGCAGCCTCGAAGGAATCGAAGCTCTCGCTTCCTACCAACCCGAGCACGCCGACGGTTCGGTGCGTGGCCACATCGCCGACATGGGCGATGGCGAATCTACCCAGGCATTCCTCGACGCCGTTCTCGCCGATGGCTCCGTCGACATTCTGGTGAACAACGTTGGGGCCTCGCCCTCGCGCAACTTCCAGTACATGAGCGACGACGACTGGTCCGCGCTTCATGAGCTCAACGTGATGTCTGCAGTGCGTTGCACACGGGCGGTTCTTGCCGGTATGCGGGAGAACAAGTGGGGTCGGGTCGTCATGATTGCCAGCGGGGCTGCGATCTATCCCGGCGCGGCGCTGGTCGACTATGCGGCGACGAAAGCTGCCATGGTCGCGACCGGCAAGGCCTTGGCCGGAAAGTACGGCCGCGACGGGGTCTTGGTGAACTCAGTGCTGCCCGGCCTGATCCACACCGCGATGTGGGAGCGGGCCGCCGGCGAGGTCGCCGAAGCAAGCGGCAGCACCGCAGAGGACGTCATCGCAAACAACGGCAAGTCGGTTCCGGTTGGCCGCTACGGCACCTCGAAGGAGGTGGCCGACGTCGTCACGTTCTTGTGTTCGCCAGCCGCGTCCTACGTCAACGGAGCAGCCCTTTCGGTCGATGGAGGCCAGGGCGGCCACGTCTAGGCCAACGACCACAAATGAACTGTAGGAGTTGTCACTCTTGGAGTGATCACTCCTAACATGTAGCTCGTGACCGAAAAGGCTGACTCCTGGCGGGTCGAAGCGTTAGCTGCTCAAGCGGGCGTCAGCGTCGACACCATTCGTTACTACCAGAAGCTCGGGCTGCTGCATCCGCCGGAGCGACGAGGTCGGGTCGCGCTGTACAACGTCTCCCACCAGGACCGGTTGGCGACTATCCGTCGACTGTCAGACGAGGGATTCAGTCTCAGCCAGATCGAGCGGCTCCTCGAAGGCGAGGCTGACCCCCTCTTCGGTGTCCTGCAGGACGCCAACGCCGCGGTGTCGCTCGACGAATTGGTGACGCTTTCAGGTTTCCCGGCCGAAGTGGTTGCCCTGGCCATCGATGCGGGCCTGGTGCGTCCCATACCCACAGACCCAACTCGCTTCGACACCGATGCAGTCACCATGCTCAGCGCGGGCAGCGCCTTACTCAGCGCCGGCCTGCCGCTCGAAGATCTCCTGGGTATAGCGATGCGCCACGCGGAAAGCGTCGAAGCTGTAGTCGAAGACGCCATCGAACTCTTTCAGCGACACCTCGAACCTGGCGATCGGGAGAGTCGAGCCGACACCGTCGGAAATCTCATCCCCCTCGTCAGTGATCTGGTCGCTGGACACTTCCGGCAGACGCTCGTCGATCGAGCTAGCGCTCGGATACTCGGCAGCGACGGCGGGCTGCCCGATGGCGAAGCGGGGCCGAGAGTCCAGATCTCAGCGACCCGAACTCTCGTCGATCAGGCCATCGACCCCCTCGCTATCTTTCATGCCGCCGCTGGGATGGAGCGATCGTTCTGGTCGGTACCCGAGGAGGGTCTCAC
>CAWKYX010000304.1:0-4322 GCA_963854265.1 Acidimicrobiia bacterium | reverse complement strand
CCGCTACAACACCCGCAGGCTGCACTCCAGCCTCGGCTACCGTTCACCCAACAACTTCGAAGCAGATCTCTCCCGTCAGGCCAACCAGGCCGCGTAAACCAAGTGACCGGCAAACGGGGGGAAGCTCAAACACCGACCCCGTTTGAGTTCAAGCTCGTGTTTCCGACCCCTTCGCCCACGCCCAACGCTAGATCGGCGCCGACGCGACGACGCGCCCCACTGCGACCTCGACGCGCACCCCTCGCCGGACTGCCACCCGGACGCCCACCGTTCGCGCCAGTGCGACCCCGACCCGGCGTCCAACTAGCACTCCCACCCCGACCTCCCGGCCAACAGCAACAAGCACTGCCCGTCCAACCAGCACCCCCCGACCCACACCGACGCCTGTTCCCCCCCACACCCACGCCCATCGTCGTCCGACCCACACCCACGCCCATTATTTGAGCGTGTCCCGGTCAGAGCCGCGACCTGCCTGCTTCTGTTGACGCGAGACCGTTGCCAGGCTGGCGAGACGCCTGCCCTACTGTTGGGAAAACGTCGCGAGGTATGCGTCTTCGAACGCAAACGGGCTGAAAACCGGCAGTGCGCTGACCGCGAAAGTCACGATGTCTTCGAGGTCGACATGACCGTCCAACGCGAACAAGATCCCACGCTTTTGGTGGTCTTGAAACAGGCGCCAATCGCTCGGGGCCACGACCCCCGCAGACGCCAGCCGTTTCATGGCATCGCGACCGGTTGCGTGGGAGATTCCAACTTGTGTTGGCTCGCGATCCGAGGCCGACTCGTCGGTTGGGAACCAGGTGAGCTGAGGGATCACCGGCCCACGAGAGGAAAGCGTGCGCCAAAAGATGGAGCCTGTGTGAATCTCGGTTTCATCGGCATCGGGGACGATGTTCATCCATCGTCGCCCGTCGGCACCCTGAGCAAATGACGACATCTCTGCGGCGATGCCCGCCGTGTCAGTGCGTTCGAAGGTGAAGGTTCGATGTCGCGTGGCCATCGCGTCAAGCTACTGCGGTCACCGACTCTCGCGCGACCGGCCCCAGGGACCCACAACGAAGCGGCAGGCTCGGGCAGCAGCTCGCGGTAGCAGAGCCGAAGTCCTAAACTCGAAACGGTGACCGACCATGAGTGGGGATTCCGAACCCGAGCGCTACACAGCGGCGGGCAACCTGATGCAGCAACGGGTGCCAGAGCCGTACCGATTTACCAGACCACGAGCTTCGTGTTCGAGGACACCGATGATGCTGCCGATCTGTTCGCACTCCAGAAGTTCGGCAGCATCTACAGCAGGATCGGGAACCCGACTGTCGCTGCCTTCGAAGAACGCATCGCGTCACTCGAGGGCGGCATCGGGGCCGTCGCCACGGCCAGCGGCCAGGCCGCAGAGTTCCTGACAACGACGGCGCTGGCAGACGCTGGCGATCACATCGTTGCGGCATCGACCCTCTATGGCGGCACCTACACACTGTTTGACGTGACGCTGCGCCGTTTGGGCATCGAAACCACTTTTGTCCCGGGCGAGGACCCTGATGCGTTCGCTGCAGCCATCACGCCCGCAACCAAGATGCTCTATACTGAAATCATCGCGAACCCCTCAGGCGCCATCGCGGACCTCGAGGCTCTGGCGGCCGTGGCAAATGCCAATGACATTCCCCTCGTCGTCGACGCGACGTTCGCCACGCCCTGGCTGTGCCGCCCGTTGGATTGGGGCGCAGACATTGTCATCCATTCGGCCACCAAGTTCATCGGTGGCCATGGCACCTCGCTGGGCGGCGCCATCATCGACTCGGGACGGTTCGACTGGGGTACGGGTCGATTCCCCCACATGACCGAGCCTGTGCCCACCTACAACAACATCCGATGGTGGGAGAACTTCGGCGAGTACGCCTTCTGCACCAAAGTTCGAAGCGAACAGCTGCGCGATATCGGCGCGTGCCTATCGCCGTTCAACGCGTTCTTGTTGCTTCAGGGCCTCGAAACCCTGCCCCTTCGGATGCAATCACACGTTGCCAACGCCATGACCGTCGCCAAATGGCTTGAGGCCGACCCCCGGGTGGACTGGGTGCAGTATGCGGGATTGAGCACCAGCCCTCACCACGCGTTGGCCCAGAAGTACCTTCCAGATGGGCCAGGAGCGATATTCACGTTCGGCGTAAAGGGCGGACGCTCCGCCGGATCCGCGTTCATTGGTGCCCTGGAGATGATCAGTCACCTGGCCAACGTCGGTGATGCCCGCACGTTGGTCATCCATCCGGGCTCGACAACACACCAACAGCTGAACGACGACGAACTCGTCGCAGCCGGGGTGACACCAGACATGGTGCGACTCTCAATCGGGCTCGAGGATGTGGACGACATCATCTGGGATCTCGATCAAGCGCTTGCCACCGCCGCACGGGAGACCTCATGAGCTGGATCCCGCCATCGGCCACCGAGCGGCGGGCCATGCTGGACAACTCAAGGTCAGTCGCGATCGTCGGAGCGTCCTCAAACCCTGCTCGGTCCAGCAACTTCGTCGCCACCTACCTGCTGTCGTCTTCGGCCGATTTCACGGTGTACATGGTCAACCCTCGAGAAGAAGAGATCCTGGGACAGCCGGTGTATCCATCGCTGGCCGCTTTGCCAGAAGTCCCTGACATCGTCGACGTCTTCCGGCGCCCTGATGACCTCCCCGAAGTCGCGGCGCAAGCCATAGCAGTCGGCGCAAGGATCTTTTGGGCCCAGCTCGGACTCCACAACGACGACGCAGTGGCCATGGCGAACGATGCCGGTCTCGGCGCCGTCACCAATCGCTGCCTGAAGATCGAACACGCCCGCTTCCACGGCGGGCTGCATTTGGCCGGATTCGACACCGGCGTGATCTCGTCGAGGCGCCTCGCCCTCTGACAGCAGTCAGAAACAGGTGAAGGATGCGGCGGGCCGGTAAATGCCGCCCACCACGCGAACCATGGCTGCGCCACCGGCGGCCGAACGATGAATGTCGCGAGTGTCGATTGGGCAGAGCGCCCCCGCGAGCCCTGGGTCATAGAGAACACCATCGATGTTCGCCGTCTGGTGAAACGTCGCAGTGTTCAAGTCCGGCCCCGTGGCATCGAGTAATGCGGCAAGCAGATCAGCAGACCAATAGCCGACGCTGATCGCCTGGCTGTAGATCAATGGGGCACCGACGGTTTCGAGGTCGTTGGCGATGAGGGCGGTGACCTCTCGGTATTCCTCCTGGGGCGGGAACTGCGTAATGGCGTAGCCACCTTCGAGCTTGTCTGCGGTGTTGAAGTCGCTCAGCAGCCCAGGCAGGTACGTGACGTCGTCCACGACGGGGCCCGAGAAAGTCGACTGCAAGCGCCCTTTCAGCTCGATAGCGGTGTCGAGATCGACCGAGAGCAGAACGACGTCGGGGCCGATCTCACCAATGGAAGTTTCGACACTTGCCAGCTCGGTCTCCGGTCCAACACGAATTGTCCCAACCAACTGTTCGCCCCAGGTGTCGGCGCCTAGAGCCTCGGCGGCTGCTCCGGCAATATCGTCCGTTACGACAAGCGCTACTGACGACTTATCACCGAACGCAGCGCCAATCAGTTCGCGAGCACTCGTATCGGCCGTGGCGCCTTCGATGCCAAGAACCGTGCCCAGCA
This sequence comes from Acidimicrobiia bacterium, assembly GCA_963854265.1. GTDB lineage: Bacteria > Actinomycetota > Acidimicrobiia > Acidimicrobiales > UBA8592 > CAWKYX01. The sequence goes on along the minus strand of CAWKYX010000304.1, from coordinate 687 downwards.
GACAACCGTTCAAGCCGAAGCCCCATTCGTTCGGGGTGCAGAACCCCGGAGCGAATCCCCACCCGACAAACGGCATTGACTGCGATGCGAGGTAGTCGGTGATGACCGGGTCGGGCACAACCGACGCCAAGATCACCGCGAATATTTGATCTTGTTCGACCAACCGAGTCACTGCCTCCAGCGCAGCGTCACGGTCGGCTCCGTCGTCGACCACTTCGACCAGTTCGATCTGGCGGCCGCCCACTCCCCCGGCTTCTCGCAATCGGGCCAAACGCGCCCGGACACCGACATCGACGTCGCCGAAGACTCCCCCCGTCTTGACCACCGCAATGGTGATCGTCTCGTCTGTGACGCCGCGGGTGAGCGCTGGCACAGGGACTGGTGTCGGCGCCGGGGTAGCCGTAGCTGTCGGGACCATCGTTGGTGTCGGCGCGGCGGCGGACGCTGGCACCGGAGTCGCAACCACCGCTGGTGACGGTGCCGCAACCAGCTCGGGGTCCGCTGCGGGTGAACATGCGACAACCACCAACAGCAGGAACGCTGCTGTTGCAGCTAGGCGGGGGCGAAAAGTGGACATCGCATCACCAACACTAGTGCCCTGTCAGGAAACCTTTGCGGCGCTGGACGGGCCACCGGCCGAGACTCACCCCCCCCCCCCCCACGATCGTTCCCTGACACGGGACTAGG
>CAWKYX010000303.1:0-4345 GCA_963854265.1 Acidimicrobiia bacterium | reverse complement strand
CCTGAGGAGCTGAGCCGTCAAGCGACCGAAGGGCGAGGAACTCGAAGAGTTCCCCGCTGAGTTTCGTCCAATCGCATCGACGCTCGCGGGGTTTGCGGGTGCAGGGCCCCGGTCCGTCAGAAAACGCATCATCGCGACGAATGCCGCCTCCGCCGGTTCTTGTAGGCCTGACGGGATCCAGAGCGCTCGCGGCGGGTTCAGCCAGCTTCGATGTGGGCCAAAATGTGGGTGCCAGGATCGTTCATCCAGCCCTTTGACGTAGCAAACGACACCATCGCCTCAAAGCCTGCGATCCACTCGTCATCACCGCTGACCGTGGAGCGAATCCAATCGGCAGACACCCACACGTGACCGTCGTTGTCGGCGGCATGGCCGGCTTCGCCCATGGCCGAGCCAACAGCCTCGTTGTCGGTAATCCAGCTCGCTGCGCTAAAGGCGGTGAAGACATCGGCTTCGTCAATGCGGGCGCCACGGTCGGGGTCAACGGTGATGATCATGACCTGACCGTACGCCAGAGGTCGACGTCCAGCGAACGAAGCACCTGCACGGATCTGGTGCAGTCCATAGTGTCGTGGCATGGAACAGACCACGATCGCCGACGGCCTCCTCTTCCCTGAAGGTCCCGTCGTGATGAACGACGGGACCGTGATTGTCGTCGAGATCGCCGGCCCCCGGCTGACAAGAGTCCACATGGATGGCACCACTGACGTCATCGCCACTTGGGACTCGCCGGCCTCGGCTGGCCCTAACGGTGCAGCGGTCGGCCCCGACGGCGCAATGTACGTCTGTAACAACGGCGGCTTCTCCTGGACCGAGGTCGACGGCATGCGCTTTCCGTCGCACCGCTTCACCGGATCCAACCAGGCACCGGAATACGAGACGGGCTCGATCGACCGCGTCGACCTTGGCACTGGTGCACTCACCCAGCTTTACACCGACTTCGAAGGCGACCACCTATGCGGCCCCAACGACATCGTGTTCGACAGCTCCGGGGGGTTTTGGTTTACCGACCTCGGTAAGCAGCGTCGACGTGAGATCGACAAGGGGGCCGTCTGCTACGCCCGCCCCGATGGCTCGCTCATCAACCGCGTGATCGACAACATCGATCATCCGAACGGCTGCGGCCTATCCCCAGACGGCTCAACGCTCTATGTCGCCCAAACCACGGTCGGGCGCGTGTGGGCCTACGACGTTACTGAAGCCGGTGTCTTGGACAACCCACGCGGCAGATGTGTCGCCAACACGCTGGGCCACCTCGATTCGATGGCTCTGGAAGCCGACGGGACCGTCGTCGTGGCCGCACTACGCGAAGGGATCCTGGTCATTCGGCCCGACGAGACCCACGAGTTCTTGGCCCTCGATGGTCCGCTCATCACCAACGTTGCATTCGGCGGTGCGGAGCATCGGACGGCGTACATCACCGAGTCAGCGGTAGGGAGCCTGGTCTCGATCGAGTGGCCTCGACCCGGCCTGGGACTCGAGTTCAATGCATAGCCTGGAACTCAAGTTCAATACCTAGCCGGGAACTCGGGTTCAAGGGATAGGCGGTTAGGCCGGCGAGCTGAGCGCTCGAGTCAACCCTGGACGCTGGCCCGCCCGGTGAACCCCACAAAGCGGGCAACGGGACTCGAGTCGTCCTCGATGACATCGTTGAACCGCCCGGGGGCGCGCAACGCCTCGGAGAGCGGCTCAAGCGCTGCGTAGGCAGCATCGGCGGTGTCGTCGTCGATGCCGTGGGCTCCGCCGGTTGCATCTGCGATGTCCCACGCGTGGGTCAGCGGATCGATCCAGATGGTGCCAAGGAACGAGTCGATCGACATCTCGCCAAACGGCGTCGCGGTGACGGCGTTGAGAGCGCCTTGATGATCGAGCGCGGCAATGGTGTTGGCGACGGCCGATGCCAGCACCGAAGCGGGATCGTCGCCGGCAAGCTCTGCTTCAGGCTTTGCTTCGGGCGCAGCCATGTTGCCGGTCATCGCCCCAACATTGCCGATGACCAATGACGCGTGACCTGCGACCTCGCGGGCAGTCCAGTCGCCACAGCACGACTGCTGATCCCAGGCATCGGCCGGTACGCGACGCGTGACGGCATCAAGGGTGTAGAGCGCTTGCACATAGCGACGAAGATTCTGACTCATGACTAGAACCTACCCGCGGCCCCGCCGCTGTGACCGAAACGACGCTCGGCAACTCAGACGGCGTCGTTTCCTTCTTCGCCCGTTCTGATCCGGACCAGACGCTCGACGGTACTGACCCAGATCTTTCCGTCACCGATCTTGCCGGTCCGAGCGGCGCCCATGACCGCGTCAACGGCCTTGTCAGTGTCATCGTCGGCCACCACGATCTCGAGACGGCTCTTCGGCGTGAACGCAACCTTGTATTCAGTACCCCGATAGGTCTCGGTGTGGCCGCCCTGCCGACCAAAACCCTGCGCTTCAGACACGGTCATGCCTTGGACTCCCAAAGGAGCGAGCGCTTCCTTGATCTCCTCGACCTGATGCGGCTTCACGACTGCGGTGATCAACTTCATGAAAGCTTGACTTTCTTGCCAGTGGTGGCGGGGTCCGGATGGAGCCCACCGTTGCACACGTCTTGTGAGATCGCGGCCCTAGTTGTGATAGTACAATACGCGCAATGAGATCCGCGTGACAACAAGCATGGGCTTATCTGACAGGGAAATTTCGTCTTCGAGGCTTGAAAGTCGCCTCATAGTTTTGTATCAATATACCGATACATGCATACAACAGGTCGTCGACGGATCTCGTTGATCCACGTTGACCTTTTCAGCGACACCAAGAATGCCAACCTCCACGCCTGACCCGACCACGAGACGGTTCGCCGCCCGGATCCGCATAGACCCAGCGTCGAGGATCCCGCCATTCGAACAGCTCCGCGCTCAGCTGGCATTAATGGTCTCCTCGGGCCGCCTCCGACCGGGAAGCCGGTTGCCGACCGTCCGGGCAATGGCCACCACGCTGCAATTGTCGAACGGCACCGTCGCTAGGTCCTACCGCGAGCTCGCGATCCAAGGGGTCGCTATTGGACGCGGCCGACGCGGGACGTTCGTGACCGACACGCCACCCAACACGTTCTCAGCCCAAGAGCGCCGGCGCCTTCTGCGTGAGGCAGCTGGTACTTTCGCCGCGGCGGCCCGACAACTTGACATCGACGACACCGAAGCCGTTGATGCCGTGAGCGCAGCCCTACGACCATGACGAATTTCAAGGAGATCCCCGATGTCGCTACCTGGTGATCTCGTCACCGCAGACTGGTTGGAAAGGAACCTCGACCAGGTCGTGGTTGTCGACTGCCGCTGGTATCTCGATGGCCGGTCGGGACGCTCAGCCTATGAGACCGGCCACATCGAGGGCGCCGTCTTCGCCGATCTGGACACCGATCTATCTGGGCCACCGGGGCCCGAAGGCCGCCACCCACTCCCCTCCCCTGCAGCGTTCGCCGCGGCGATGGAGAGGCTCGGCATCTCGAGTGACAGCCAAGTTGTGGCCTACGACGATCTCGGCTCCATGGTGGCCGGACGGCTGTGGTGGATGCTCGATTCGCTGGGCGTATCCGCCGCGGTCCTCGATGGCGGACTCGCCTCGTGGGACGGCGGACTCGCCACGTGGGACAGCGGACTCAAGCGTCATGAGGTGAACCGCGATCCTGGAACTTTCACGGAGACCCCCTGGCCTCCCGACCGGTACGCCACCGCCGACGACGTCGCAGCTAGCGACGCGAGCATCGTTGTGCTTGATGCGCGCTCACAAGCACGGTTCGCCGGACAGCCCAATGACATCGACCCCCGTTTTGGTCACATCCCCGGGGCACGCAACGCACCGTTCGCGAACAACACCGGCACCGATGACCGATTCGTCTCCCCGGCCGAGCTCCGCGAGCAGTTCACGAGACTGGGCGTTGCATCCGACACCGAGGTGATCGCATATTGCGGATCCGGCGTCAGCGCGTGCAGCAACCTGCTTGCCCTCCGAGCAGCAGGCGTCGGCGTTGCCCGGCTGTACGTCGGGAGCTGGTCGGAATGGGGCGCCGACGAAGCTCGCTCTGTCGAACGTAGTGTCTGAGCCTGAACTCTCGACGAACGCCTACGACGCTCCGTAGACAGGCGCTGGTTCGGGGGCGCCATCGATGCTGGCATGCACGAGCTCGCCGACCTCGCCGACCAACATCGGGCGATCGCCCACGCGTTGCACCGGGCCATGCTGCCAGCCGTCACACACATTGAGCTGGCCACCGCTTGCCTCGAACATGCGGCCGGTGACATCACAGTCGGGGCTCGCGAGCCACGCCACGAGCGGCGACACGTTCTCGGGGGCCTTCTCGTCAAATG
>CAWKYX010000302.1:0-4354 GCA_963854265.1 Acidimicrobiia bacterium | reverse complement strand
AGCCGAAGTGACACTGTACGGGAACATCGGTGAGACACCAATCAGAAAACGCATGTTCATCACCGAATTCTCAGCCGAAGTGGGTCTCGACGACCGCACTAGTCTCGGGACCGCATGGATGAGACCACGATCTGCCCAGCGCGACACATCATCACGCTGAATCCGGCCATGCGCTGCTCGTCGAGCAACTCGACCAGGTGTCCCAAGATCGACCGGTTCGAAAGCGCGTGAGACTGGTCAGCTGAACTTGGTCGATGGCCGAGCTATGGCCTCGCCGTCGATCTCGAGGTCGACCTTCTCGTTATAGAAACAGACGAGCCCCGCAACCGCCTCTGATTCGGGAAGCGGCGTTCGGTAGCCCCAGGCGATGTCGACGTGGTCGACTCCATCGATGTCCGCTGTCCAATAGTGAGCCCAACCCTTGTACGGGCAGGCCGTGCTGGTCTCGGTGGGGGTCAACAGCTCAAGTCGCACGTCGGACATGGGTAGGTAGTACCGCGCTGGGAGCAGCGTTTCATAGAGAATCGTGGGCCTCTGCGAGTCGGCGACCAGCACTCCATCGATCCTGACCCGGACGTGGCGCGATGACGGCAACGAGTCGATGCGTTTGTAGGGATCGCGAGGATGGATGAAAACCTCGACGTCCTCCTCGAACCAATGGTCGACGGCATCCCAGTCAACCTTCACATGACCGGGCACTTCGGGCAGCTCGGACACGGGCAGCGTGGCATCGCCAACGTCGCCGACCGGGATGTACCAGGCCGGGTAGTACGGGTGGGTCCACACGAACTTTGTGTCGCGACTGTCGATAACCGTCCTTCCATCCACAATGCCGCGCACCCAGCGCGGGTTCGGTTCGACTCGAACTTCGGTGTCATCCATGGAAGGGGAAACGCCATCTCCGGTCACTTGCATTCCCATCACCACCCAACCCAGCCCAGGAAGCGAAAATATAAATCATTCTGCGGGCCGCAGTTTCGCGGTGATGCGCTCGAAGACCTCACTCAAACCAGTCAACTCTTCGGGCTCGATCACATCGACGAACACTCGGCGCACATCGTCGAGATGGCTGGGGGCTGCGGCGCCGATGGCGCAAGCGCGGCTCTCCTCGTCGGTCAGCCAAGGCGTCCCATCCCCCGTCCGGCAACTGTAAAGGGGTTGCCTTTTGCGAGCTAGAGCCCTTCAATTATGAAGGAGACCGTCGGTAGCGGAAGCGGCTGGCCGAACTTGTGTCAACGACTACAGCACCGACCCCACCGGAGGGACTGTCGATGAAAGAAATGACAGGAATCGATCGAACGGGCGAGTGGGAAGCCACGCGCCAAAAGCATCTGCGCCCCAAGGCCGATCGGCCGCCGTCGAGCGCACGCGGCGTCCATCACCTAGCCCTGTTGTCGAGCGACGTCGAACGCACCATCGCCTTCTACCAAGGCATCCTGGAGTTTCCCCTCACCGAACTGTTCGAGAATCGTGACTACGAGGGGTCGACCCACTTCTTCTTCGATATCGGCAACGGCAACTCGCTCGCGTTCTTCGACTTCCCGGGTCTCGACCTCGGGCCCTACGCCGAAGTGCTCGGGTCCATGCATCATCTCGCCATCTCGGTGGCGCCCGAGAAGCACGCGCAGCTGCGGACGAATCTCGAGGCCGCCGGCATCGAAATCGTGTTCGAACACGACACATCCATTTACTTCATGGGCCCCGACGGCGAGCGACTCGAACTCCTCGCCGACGACTTGGGCAGATGTACGGCAACGAAGTCCTCTGACGATCGAACACCGTGCCTACTGGCGCGCACGGGGTGACATGCTCCGGAGCCACACCACAGGTACCGTGCCCCACGATGGCGGCTCCCCCCACCCTTCTGCCTTGGTTCGTGCGCGCAACGTCGCTCGCCGTCATGTTGGTCGCGTTTGGTACGTGCACTGTCAGCGATACGCCCTCCACGTTGCCGAGCGCAACTCCTGAACCCACCGAAGCTCCCGTCAACGCACCGACGCCCACCTCAACGCCGGCTCCCACGCCAACCGCCACGCCAGAACCAACACCTCGACTTCGGGCCCCGGAACCTCGTGCGGGAAGTGGCCTGTTCGATCTCCGCACGGACACAGAGGTCGTCTGGCCGGTCACCGGTGTGACCGTGGACGGGACCCTACGGGCAGTCTCTGTCGTTGGCGACGACCGCCGCTTGGCCGCCACCGCCTGGATCCCTGGTGGTACCCATCAGGTCTGCGTCGGCGGTGTCCCGGCCGGTTCGGTGCCGATCTTCTGGGATGCCGGGACCGAACCCAGCCCTCCCGAGCCCCAGCCTGAAACCCCCACCCCAGGACGCCGCAGGGACGACCCAACAGCTACGCCGACTGCCACTGCGACGCCCATTCCCACACCCACTCCCGCGCCCACCCCGCTCCCGACTCCTCCGCCCCTACCGCTACAGATGGAGGGCCCAACGTGTGTCGAAGCTTCGGGCACCGTCAACAGCCCCCCAACGCTGTTCCCAGGACACCGTGTTGTGGCCCACTACGGGACGGGCATCACGTCAGCGCTCGGCATCCTCGGCGAAGGCTCGGTGGATGTTGCAACCGACCGGCTGGCGGCCGCCGCCGCGGAATACGAGGGCTTTGAACTTCCCGTGGTTCCCGCGTTCGAGTTCATTGCGACGGTCGCTCAGGGATCGGCCGGCAGCGATGGCACCTTCAGCATCGCGAGGCCAACATCAGAGATCACCGAGTACCTCACCGCTGTCCGTGGCGTTGACGGACTGGTGTTCTTGGACCTGCAACCTGGCCGCGCCAGCTTCAGTGACCAACTCGAACTCTACGCATCGCTGCTCCGAGAGCCCGACGTACATCTGGCTCTCGATCCCGAGTGGTCGATGCGTCCCGACCAAACGCCGGGACGCTCGATTGGAAGCATCACCGCCGAAACAGTGAACGAGATCTCCGACATCCTGCAACGTTTCGTGATCGAACACGGATTGCCACAGAAGGTCCTCATCGTCCACCAGTTCCAGATTGCGATGGTTCGTGACCGAGCCCTCATCGAAGATCCACCCGGCATAGCCGTCATGTTCCACGTCGACGGACAAGGCCCGGTGGGCGCGAAGTACGAGACTTACGACGTTCTGTCGGTGTCCCCGCCATTTTTCAACGGCTTCAAGGTTTTCTTCGACGAAGACTCACGTGTCATGACCCCGACCGAGGTCGTCGAACTCGACCCTTCGCCGGTGTACGTGTCGTACCAGTGAAGTAAACGCGCCGATCAGTCGACGCCGTTGCCTGCCGCAATGGCCTCGTTGGTGAATGCCTGGAACTTCACGACATCGAAGCCCACCACGAGGTTCGCGTCGGTCTCGATGATGACCCGGTGCGGGCTATCGAGGAACTTCTTGAAGTTTTGCCGGTATTCATCGTCAGGCGTGGCTTCGGTACCCGACAGCGCTGGGTAGAACCAGCTCTTGAGTTCGTCCCACCCGTCATCGCCTGCAGCGTGAACAATGCTGTCGCCCTTGTAGCTGGCCGTCTTGCCACCCCGGTTGATCACGATCGCTGATTGGGGGCGTGCTCGCAGCGCAGGGACCCGAGCTCGACGCGCTGCGCATGTGGTCCAGAACTTCCCGTCGCGCCACACGTACGCAATGACCACGCCGACCGGGTAACTGGCCTTGTTGGTCCAGTTGAAGACGGCTTCGCCACCGGCGGCGACAAGCTCCTCCAACTCCTCGTCACTGAGCTGCATGCCCGAGAGATCTTCGTAGTCCGTGATTGCGTCGCTCATAGCGCTCCCTCTCCTGATCAGGACAGCAATCATGCCCTAACCGGCCGCACGACCCGTAGCCGTCGTCATCGCATGTAACACGCCCCCCCGATCGTCCGCATTTGCACGAACCGCTCGTTCTGCGAAGCTGTTGTCGCATGTTGGCCGCTCGGGCCGAATAGGACCCGCACACCGTGCGAAGGGCTAGATGAACATTTCACCACGACGACGGCTCTTGGCATGCCTGGCTGTCCTTATGTTGACGGCAGGCGCGTGTAGCGGCAGCGGCCCGGAAGCATCGCCCCCAGAACCAACCGCTCCCCCGGCGACGGCCACCGCTGTGGCCCAAGCGACACCCAGCGGCCCTGACGACATCGAGCCCGCGCCACTGACCGCGCCTTACCGCGGCGTCACCGAGAGCTCAATCAAGATCGGCGTCGCCATCGCGGACACCAACCTGTTCGCGCCCCAGGGTGACTTGGCACCTCGGATCGCCGCACTGGCCGCAGCCACCAATGCCGCGGGTGGCATCAACGGCCGGACCATCGAAATCGTCACCGAAACTTGGGGCCTCTTGGACCAGACGGGATTCGACACC
>CAWKYX010000301.1:0-4423 GCA_963854265.1 Acidimicrobiia bacterium | reverse complement strand
GACGAAACCACGGGCGGCCTTCGACTCGCTGATACCCGTTCTCAAGCCATCTTGGGTTTGCCTGGACATGATCTTGTTCGTAGCGAGTCGTCCCGAAGTCCGCCACACCCCGACCTTGACATAATCAATTCCGATCGGTTGTGACAGGGTGCACCCCGCTCGACTAATTCCCTTGTCCCAGGCATTTGGTCAAGCGGGGCTTCGGGATTTTTGGGGTGATTTTCGAGGTGAGACGGCGGTGATGTTTGTCACCCCGGTGCCCTGCACCAGCAGCCTGCCTGTTCTTATCGACCTTTTGGCGGATGGTCTTGAGCCTTTTGGCCCACTGTTCTCGCAGGTCACGGGTTTGGCGGCCCAGCTGACCCGATGACCCTCCACCGAGAGAGACGCGGGGGGAGACGGTGAGAAGACCGGCATTGGGAATGCTGCCGCTCACTCACCAACACCACCATCATCGAAGGCTGTGAAATGCGTAACAAGTTGACCCTCGCCGGCGGAATCGCAATTGCAATGCTCGGCACAGTCGAGCCCATGTTCGGAGCCATCTCCTGGCTTTGGTAACGCTTAGGAAGCTCAGTCGGTAGGTAGCAATTGTCCGACTTCGCTCCTATGCCCATCCTCCGCTCTTGGCGCTTCGCGCGGGGCCGTTCCGGCCCTTCCCTCGCCTAACGGCACGGCTCCTTAGCCCTGCGAAGTGATCGCCTCGGCGGTTCCCCACCAATGCCCCGTCCTGGCTCAAAGCCGGATAGGGCATTTTCGCGTCTGGCTAGCGCTGTGCGTCTCCGTATAACGCGAAGCGTGTTGACACAGCGCGAAACGCCTCTACGACGTGACGCGTCGGGCATCGGCAACCAGGTTGATCTCATACAGCACCTGGTCGAGGCGATCGGCGGCAGAGATCGGGGCGTAGCGCTGGGGGACTTCGGGGCTGATGCAACTTGGCACCGGCGACAAGATCGTCCACGGCGTTGGGTGGCAGAACTGCACGACCGACATGCGATCGCCAGGGGTGTCGGGGTCGGCGATCACGCGATGGATGCCGCTCGGCACTTGGCCGTTGGTGATGAGCTCCAACATGATCCCGGTGTTGATGATGACGTGATCGTCTGGTGGTAAAGTGTCTATCCAAGTATCGCCGATTTGGACCTGCAGGCCGCGTGCGGTGGCGCGGGGAAGGGCGGTGATCAGATTGATGTCTGCATGTGACCCGGCCCAAATGTGGTCATCGCCGGGGGCGAGGTCCATGGTGGGGTAGTGAATTGCCCTCGAGAGGGTCGCGCCGTTCGGCAGCATGGACTCGAAGAACGTCTCGTCGCAGCCGATACCAACGGCGATGACGCGAAGGAAGCGGCGCTGAATGTCCCAAAGTGATTCATGGAAGGCCGTCAGGACCTCACCAATCCCGGCAACGACCGCATCGGGGAATATGTTGGAGTGGTAGCTGCGAGGAAACTTCGTTTGTAGCGGATGGCCGGTGGGGATTTCAGCACCCCAGTTGAGCATCTCTTTCCAGTCCGGAACTTCCGCCGAAGCGGCGGTCTCAACGAGAAGCCCTGTATAGCCACGTTGACCATCGGCTCCGGGCGCTGAGAACTGCTCTTTGCTCGCGGTCTCGAGCGCGAAGAACGCCTCAAGCATCGCGTAGGCGTCATCGAGCAGTGTTGCCGACATGTCATGGCCTGTGAACACAAAGCCGTGCTGCAGGCTCCGCATCACCCCGTCGACGACAGCGGATCTCGCCTTCGAGTCGCCGGTTTCGAAGGCCAATAGGTCGACGTCGAGGATGGCATCGGTCATGGTCCGAGCTTAGGATCTCAGCCGGCAGGTAACAATTGTCCGACTTCGCAGCGGGGTTGAGACGGGTTCAATCTTCGCCCGGGCTGGCCGAAAACAGCTCGAGAACGGCAGCCGACTCGCTGTTGAGGATCAGGTCGGCTCCTTGATCGCTGACCGGGAGCGCCATGGCTGCTGCATTGAGACCGCGAAGGTCCCTCAGCAGAGAGAAAGCGTCGAACATGCCCATGTGCTCGTCGACCCGAAGACCGCCCGTGAGATCGTTGAGCACGCGCAACAGGGTCACCGGGTTGCGCGTCGATGACACTCGGTCGAACACCGCCAACAGGAAGGCCCGCTGGCGTTCAGTCCGGCCGAAGTCCGAGTTGCCAACCGTGGTACCGAGCCCGGAGGAGCGGATCTGGCGGCAGGACAGCCCAACAGCGGCGTCGGCATCGAATTCGGTGTAGGTCCGGCTGCGCACATACGCCAGCGCTTGCTCGGGATCGAGGCTGACCAGTCCGGTCGCTCGAATATCGAGCCCGCTCTTTGGGTCGCACGCGGGGGAGCGAAAGGCGATTTGGATGGAGCCGACGGCCTCGACGACGTCGAGGAAGCCGGCGATGTCTACCTCGAGGTAGTGATGCACCGGGATCCCGGGGTCGCTGCGTATGGTCCTGATCAGGCTCGGGACCCCGCCGCGAGCCAGTGCACCGTTGAGTTTGCCGGTACCTCCGCCATCGATGTTCACCCGAAGATCGCGGGGGAGCGACACCATTCGGTTGCCGTCGTTGGCGACATGGAGCACCAACATGGTGTCGCTGCGTTCGCCGTCGATACCGAGTCCGATGTTGTCGGCGGTTTCCAGGTCGTCGCTGAGGCCGGCGCGGCTGTCGGTCCCCACGATCAGGTAGTTGGTGAAAGCAGTATCGGTCGGAGTGAGCGCCCCCTGCGTGTCGACGGTCTCAACACGGCCCCACATCACCCAGGCGGTGATGAAGAAGCCGCCGCCGATCAGCCCGGCCAACAGCAAGAGCACCGCGACGACCCGACCGAATCGGCGCCTGGGTGCCGCGGCGCGGCGTCTATGGACCGGCGCATGCTCGATCTCGGGGGGGTGGGCGGGCTCGGGGTGCCCGGCCGGCGATTGGCCCGGAGGAGGCCGGTCATGTTCAGCGCGTTCGGCTCCGACCCGAATCCGTCGTTGGTCATAGCCCGGGTCGGGTGTGGGCTCAGCGCCAACGACCGGTACCGGGTCTCGCGTTCTCCCGGCATCCGGAGAACCGGGCAGCCAAGGGGCGTCCAGAGGGTCGTCGCCGAGACTCGGGAGGGCTGCGAGCCGATCCCATACGTCGTCGTTTGACGGCGGGTGATCATCACTGGACACGCGTCCATTGGAGCACGAACGCGCAGCGCGCGTGACGCGGGGCGTTGTGTCGATCCTGGAGGCTCAGTGGCCCATGCCAGTTGGGAACTTTGAGGGAGTCAGGGCTAGGCTCAGCAGCCACATCAGCCACACCAGTTGACTTTCACCCCAATGACCACTCGCTCACTATCTCGTTGTGCTGCCGCGCTCATGTGCGTTGTGACTTTGTCGACCCTCGTCCCCCACGCGGTATCTGAGGAAGTCGAGGACACCGACGAGATTCGCGAGGCCAGAGACGAGCGAGAGGACGCTAGGACGGCCCAGCTCGAAGCGAAGATCGAGCTTGAGTTCATCGAGGCAGAAGACCTGGAAGTTGTCGAAGCCCTGGCCGCAGCGACCGAACTCGTCGACCTTCAACAGGCGAAAGTGGACGCGGCCACCCAGCGTCTTCGAGCGGCCGAAGAGGCGCTCGTCGAGGCTGAGCTCGCGCTGGCATGGGCTCGCGACGACATCGAGCTCCTTCGCAAGCAAGCCGTCGCTGCCGCGATCGAGTCCTACGTCGGGCTGAGCGACGATCGCGCTGTTGCTTGGCTCAACGCCGATGATGCCACCGAAGCCGCTCACAAGGTTGCGGTCCTCGATGCGCTCGGTACTGACACCTTTGACGTTTTGGATCAGCTCAAAGCGGTAGAAGAGCTTCAGGCCGGCCTGCTCGAGCAGGCCAATGGTGGGCGCGACGAGGCGACATCGATCGAGGGCCTCCTGGCCGTCGCGCTCGGGGATCTCGAAGCAAAGCAGGACATCCAGGTGGCGCTCAAAGCCGAGGTCGATATTCGTCGGGAGCGGTGGGAAGAGGCGTTGGCCGGTGCCGAGGCTGAGGAAGAGCGTCTAAGCAACTGGATACGCGCCGAACAGGATCGGATCGAAGCGGAACTGCGTCGGGCACGCGAGGCCGCGCTCGGGGTACCCCGAAGCCAGCCTGGCATCGTGGGCAACGGCGGATGGGCATGGCCCACCGGAGGCGGTGTCGCCAGCGGCTTCGGTCAACGTTTGCACCCCATTCTCGGGTATTACCGTCTTCATGGAGGGTTGGATATCGGGGGAGCGCAGGGTCAGGCGATCTGGGCTGCCCACGACGGTGTTGTGGCGTTGGCTGTTTGGAACGGTGGGTACGGGAACTCAGTCATCATTGGCCATGGCGAGGCGACCACAACGCTCTACGCCCACATGTCTGCATTTGCCGTGAGCACCGGGCAGTACGTCACCGCAGGTCAGGTCATTGGA
>CAWKYX010000300.1:0-4434 GCA_963854265.1 Acidimicrobiia bacterium | reverse complement strand
CTGGATGTTCTTGATGTCGTCGGACAACTCAACGCCGTCGACCACAATCGATCCGCGATCATGGCGCTCGAGGCGATTGATGCACCGGATCAACGTCGACTTACCGGAGCCCGACGGCCCAATAACCACCAGGACTTCCTGCTCTCCGACTTTCATGTTGATGTCGGTCAGCGCCTGGAAGTCCCCGAAGAACTTGTCGACCCCGGTGACGTCGATCATGACGTTTCCGGTTCCGCCGACCGCGGTTGCATCGGCGTTAATTGTGGCGTCGCTCATCGGACTCCAACCCCCAGCTTGGTTTCGAGCCGTCGGCTCTCTTTCGACATGGTGTACGCGAAGGCCCAATAGCCAATCGCGACGAACAGGTAAGTGATGGGGGCCAGGCCCTTCCCGACAAAGTCGGGCTGGGCGTTGGATGTGTCCGACACCCGCAAGAACTCGAGGATTCCAATAATGGACAACAGCGAAGTGTCCTTGAACAAGGCAATGAACTGGCCGACCATCGCCGGGATGACCGCACGAAGCGCCTGAGGTAACACGATGAGGCGCTGGACCGCAGATGCCGACATCCCTGATGCCTGAGCGGCCTCGGTTTGGCCCTTGGGAACTGCCTGCAGGCCGCCACGCACGATCTCGGCGATATACGCCGCTGAGAACCCCGTGATGACGATGATCGCCAGCGTCAGGTCGGCTGGCCGGCCGCCGGGGAGGAACAGCGGCAGCATGAGGTTGGAGAACAGCAGCAACGCGATGAGCGGCACGCCGCGGATAAATTCGATGAAGATCACCGAGAATGTCTTGAGAACTGGCAGGTCGGACTTGCGTCCCAATGCCATGAGAATGCCGACCGGCATCCCGAGCGAAATACCGACGACGCTGGTGAACAAGGTGACGTGAAGTCCGCCCCAAGCCTCCCACCCGAAACCGTCGTGGGGAATGAGGACTTCGATCACAAAGACCCCAACCCCCACTCCCAAAGCAGTGCCCCATCGCATGAGCGCACCTCGGGGCCCACTTGGAATGTCGTGGCGAGCCACCTCGGACAGCGCCCACGCTGCGGCTACGAGCCCCAGCACGAAACCGCCCAGCCGCGAAGTACCTGCGAGGACGAGCATCGAGACAACCGAAAGCACGGCTCCGATGTACAGCGCCCGTTCCCGAATCGCAGCCCCGATCCTCCACCCGAGCTCGCGAGTCACAACGAACGTGGCGAACACTGCAGCGAGGCCGATGTAAGGCAGCGCCGTGCGGGCGAAGCTCACGAAGAAGATGAGGACCGCGATGATCGCCCCGAAGCGACGAACCAACTCGGCCCAGGGCGGCTTGTGGCCGGGCAGCCCCTTTTCGAGCTGGCTATCAAAGGTGTTGTGCGCCATTGCGCCCGAGACGAATCCGGCAGCACCGACCAGGACGAAACCTGAAACCCAGGGACGCCAGAGTTCATCACGAGGGAACTGGCCAACCATGAAGCTGGCCAGGTTGACCCGCACGATCGCGTACTCGGCGCCCAGCACCCAGTCGATGCCGAGGTACAGCAGGTAGATGCCGATCAGCCCGGCGACAACCGAAACCAGGGCGTCCTTCGGTGTCTTGAACAGATTCTCCCGAGCCCACCGGCCCGGAGGCAGCTTCTGGCTCGGTGGAGCATCGGCCTCGGCCACAGCCAATGCATGCTCGGCCTCTGTCGATGATGCGGTATCGGCCATGGCTCAGCGCCCCACGATCTGGAGTCGACGGTTGATGAGGTTGCCCAAAGCCGACAACACGAGCGACAAAGCCAGATACATCAACATGAGTATCAAGATCAGCTGTGGCGCAGGTTTCGACTGACCAAACAGGTCATTGATAATCGATGTCACTTCGGAGAAACCAATGGCAATGGCAATGGCAAGCGAACTGTTCTTCGAGAAGTTCAGGAACTGGTTGATCAGCGGCGGGAACGCGATGCGCATCGCCTGCGGCAGGACCACCAATCGGTACCGCTGAAATCCAGAGAGCGCCAGCGCGTTGGCTGCCTCGACCTGACCCTTGTTGACGGCCAGGATGCTACCGCGGACGATCTCGGAGATGTGCGTTGCGGTGTAGATGACCAAGGCGGTGGTGAGTGCGGCGTGCGGCATCTGCATCCGAATGCCGCCGGTGTACACGCGACCAGCTTCGTCGAGCATGGGCTCGGACACCTCGGCCGGACCACCCAAGATGGCGAACGCGATAGCCCCCCGAACTCAGCCACCGCCTGGCGGCCATCGTTGCTGAGATGGATGTCGATCATGTCCTGTTGGCATGTACCGAACTCCCGCTCATCGACCTCGACTCCACAATCGATGCATGGGACGTGACTGCGCTGCTGGCCGATGCTCTCGTTCAAGCCGCCTCCAGCTGACCGGTCCTCGCTGGTAACTTGGCGCCCGATGACTGCCCGTGGCGCCAAGGTTCGATGGTCCATCGCCACCGCGGTGATACCAGTCGCGCTCATCGTTCTTGCCGCGACCGGCGGCGAGGCTCCGCCTGCGCTGCCCACCACCCCAATCCCCGACCGCCCGGCTGCCATCCCTGCCGTTGGCGCCATCGGCGATATCGAAACGGTCGAGATCGATGGCCGCAACGTCACCATTACTGGTTGGGCAATCGACCTCGACAACCCTGACAGCAACAGCGTGCGCATCACCGTCGACGGACAATTCGTCGACGAGGTGTCGGCGACGGGCACCCGATTCGACATCGATGCCGCATACCGAAACGGCGCCGACCACGGCTTCGAAGCCACCGTGACCTTGTCCCGCGGCGGGCACCGACTGTGCCTGTTCACTGCCCCCGACGACGATTACATCACGTGTGAACGCGTCGCCCGTGGCAGCCATAAAGGTGTCGTCGTCACCCGCAAGGGAACAATGGTGGGACTCGTCGCAGCGCGCGGAGACGAATACGACATCATCACCCCGTGCGGCAACGAGGCAACCATCACCGGCGGCACGCGGGTGCGCACGACACAGATCCTGATCGACCCCGGGCACGGCGGGTCCGAGACCGCGTCCGTCGGCCCCAATGGCTTGGGCGAGAAGAGGCTCAACCTCGATGTCGCCAAGCGCACAGCCGCGGCGTTACGCGAACGCGGATACTCCGTCGAGCTCACGCGGACGACCGACATCCGACTCCCGATCGCCGTGCGGGCCGGGCTCGCCAACGCGCTCGACCCGGACATTTTCTTGTCGCTGCATCACAACGGTGGAGCGCTCAACCGTTCACCGGTGCCAGGAACCCAGGTCTACTACCAACACGATGATGACGACGCCCGCCGCCTGGGAGGCATCCTGTACGAAGAGATGTTTGCTGCGGCCAGCGAGTTCCCGGTCGCGTGGGTAGGCAACGCGCTGGACGGCGTGAGCACTCGATTGAACGACGAGGGTGGCGACTTCTATGGCATCCACCGGCGCACGCCGGATGTGACCTCGATCATCACCGAGTTCTTGTGGCTGTCCAATGGAGCCGAGGCGGCGTTGTTGGCCCGCACCGAAGTCCGCAACGCCGAGGCTGAAGCCATCGCCGCAGGCATCGACCGCTGGTACCGAACGGAGAACGTCGGCTCGGGGTTCCTCAAGCCGTTCGTGGACACCTTCGACTCCGGAGGCGGCGGTTTCGAAGGCTGCGTCGATCCCCCGCTCTGACCACCCAGAGCGCGCAAGCGGGTGACGGCTGGTGCCAGGCCCCGACCGTCACAGGTGGTGCGAAGTCGCGCTACTGGCCGCGACCGGCCGATACGGTCGACGACGTGAGTGATCTACGAACGGTGCTTGTTCGGGTGACCGGACCCGATGAACCAGGCATCTCGGCGGATTTGTTCGGCACGCTTGATGCCATGGGCGCAATCGTCCAAGACATCGAGCAATTTGTCGTCCGCCGGCGGCTCACCCTGGACGTCTTGATCGAGGTCGAGCCCGGCGACGACGCCCTCAAGGATCTGTTGCTGTTCGGATTCAAGCGCGACCTCACCATCGATCTCCAAGACGTCGACGATGAGCCCAGCGAATACCGCCGACCCCACGTGGTGACCATCGTGGGGCCAGAGCTGGCCCCGGCCGAAATCAAGGCCGCGACCGACGCGATCGCCGCCGGCCGAGGCAACATCGACCGGATCGTTCGACTCTCTCGGTACCCCGTCATGAGCTATGAGTTCCAGATCTCTGACGGAGACCCGGACCTCATTCGTACAAACCTCGTAGAGGCCGCAGCGACACACCCGGGGATGGACGTCGCAATCCAACGCGAGGGGCTGCGCCGCCGAGCGAAGCGGCTGGTCGTGCTCGACGTCGACTCGACGCTCATCCAAGACGAAGTCATCGATGTCCTGGCAGAACAAGCCGGCAAGGGCGCCGAAGTAGCCGCGCTGACTGAGTCGGCTATGCGGGGCGATCTCGATTTTGTAGAGAGTCTCCA
>CAWKYX010000299.1:0-4449 GCA_963854265.1 Acidimicrobiia bacterium | reverse complement strand
CTCACACCAACCGAGTTCGCCCTACGGTGGACCCACCAGAACAACCAAATGCTCTCATAGCAACTGGTACAACAACCGGGTCCCCCTCACAACAACCGGGTCCCCCTCAGTCACCCAACACCACCTTGCACGCCGAGACCGGGAGTACGAGGTCTACGTGCGTCTCGCCCAGGCAATGTCTGCGGCAGAGTCCGTTGTCTCCTCAACCGGCACCTTCAGCTTCGGAAGCGGACTCGAAGCAGCGTTCCGGGTTCGTCCGGTTGTAGAACGCGTCCCCAACCTCGCTCAACCATGCACTCACCAGGTATCGACTCCTCCAGGCCCGCGACCTCAACTCCACAAGCTGACTGCGCGAAACGAACCCAATCCAGGTCCAACAGCTCAAATTCCGATCGGTTCGTTTGACAAGGGTTTGACATGACCCAAGAACGACAGCGGCCCAGTCCTTGCGGACCGGGCCCTGAGTGGTGGCGGGGGCAGGATTTGAACCTGCGACCTTCGGGTTATGAGCCCGACGAGCTACCAGACTGCTCCACCCCGCAGGCGCAGTATGCCCGGCCAGGGACCCAACTCACAACTTGGCCGCCGACCTCGGGGCTAGGGTCCGGCGATGGACCACGCTGCGATCGTGCATGCCTTCTTCGACCATCTCGCCGATGGGGCGATCGACGAGTGGATGGCGCTGCTCGGCCCCGACATCATCGCGGACACACCCTTCGCCCCAGACCCACAGCCGCGGCGGTTCGACGGAGCGACTTCGGTCCGCAACCGGTTCGGCAATGCCCGCGAACGCATGCAGTGGCTGGAGTTCTACGACCGCGAAATCCACCACACCAATGACGGGCTCGTCGTGGCCACGTGTCGCTCACGCGGAGTCCTGGGCGACGGTCGGCTCTACCAGAATATGTACTGCTGGATCTTCACAATCTCCGACAACCCGGGGTCCGACAACGTGATCTCGCACTGGGTCGAGTACTTCGACCCGCTCCAGCTCCCGAGCTAGTGCCCGTCTCGGTCGCCGACAGCGGCGAACTCGGAGCGGACGCGATCAGCCTCGGGATGTTTGCTGATCCGGCGGTCGATGCGAATCCGAGCCTCAGCGATGTCAAAGGCCGGCTTGTCAACCGACGCCCACCGCACCATGCCCGACCAGAATCGGTCAATCAGCTCAGCGCCGCGAACCCTGCCACCGTCCACGGTGCGAAGGGTCAGGTTCCTGAGCTCACCCAAGTACAGGTTGAGCGAACGGACATGGATCTCTTCGTCCACCCGGATTCGCCCGACGATCTCGGCAGCCAGCTCGGCCTGGGCGCGCCGATCGTCAAACAGGTCGGGGGTACGCAGGACCAACTGGGTGTCGGCAAATCCGATCTCGGCCCGGAACTCGATGATCAACAAGTTCGCGATAAACGAGAACAAGCCCTCGATGTCCGGCGCGATCTCCGGTAAGTAGCGCTCGCCCGTATCGGGGCGACCGATGTTGTCGGGTGGGTCGATTTCGGGGTGAGCGCCGGCGCCAAACGCGAGGTCTCGCGCCGCGAACCACATCTCGTCATGGCCACCAATGCCTTCATCAGGAATGCCTCCCTCGTCGATGCCGTGCGCCTCGAACATGCCTTTGCCCAAGTGCCCAAGTGCCCAATGGCCATCTGCGACACGTCTTCGACGACATGGGGCACAAGATCAGGCACCGGCAGTTGTCCAAGCACCGCTCCCCTGGCTTCGATCTTGCCAATCACGGTGAGCGTGTTCCAGAAGACGTCATCGATACCGTTGCGGAGCAGAACCAAGTGCTGTTGGGCATTGGGGAGGCGACCACCGCCCAACAATGACGCCTCGGCCCCGAAGAGCATGCCACCGCGACCTTCGAGCGCCGCCTGCCAGGCATCCATGGCTTGCACACGACCGAGCGCACGAGGCGGCTGGTAGGCACCGTCCGCAAGAAAGCCCCCTTGCAACGTACGTCCATCCACGTCATGTAGTTCCGCGTAGTCATGCGTGCTGAGGAGATGATCCCGGTCATAGACCAGGCGTGTCGCGTCAGAACTGGGTGTCATAGGAACCTCGATCGTCAGACAGAAGTGATACATCCGCTGCCATAACACACACTCGAAATAGTACCCGCCAGACTCCGTGAGCGGCCTTCTACCACCCAGTGAGGGCGACTCATTCTTCGGGGCACGCGGTAACGGTGAGGCCCCAGACGGGCTCGGCCTGGAGGGCCACGGGCGATGCCAGAGACGTCTCTTTGGCCTCCTCGATGGTGCGGGCGAGTCGCTACCCATATCCAGGCCGGGCTGCTGTGTGGCCTGCAGCGCAGCCGTCTTGAAGTCCGCCCAGAACCCCAAGAGGTCATCTTCGCTGCTACCCCATCCATGCTCAGGCTTCACCTCCCTTTCGACCAGAGGCATCCAGCTTTGAGTGTCCGGAGGGCCAGATATATCAGCCCTCAAGTGCGCCCACGGCAAGGCCGGCAGCCATCGCCGGGGTGACAAATGTTTGATCGCGCCCCCGCCGCTTGGCGGCATACAGAGCGTCGGCGGCGGCGCGACCCAATGCATCGCCCGCGGTCACGATGTCCACATCGAGACGATTCAAGAACGCGGCCCCGCTGACACGGTCGTCGCGTTGCCCTCCACCGTCTCGACGGCAGCGGCAACCATTGCCTCGCGGACACGATCTACCGCCGCTTCAAGCTCGTCCATCGACACCGGTCGCAACACCATGGCGAACTCATCACCGCCCAGCCGAGCAAACAGCTCTTCGGTCCGAACCGCGTCGTCGCCGGCCGTGGCAATGGCCTGGAGGAGTTCGTCGCCCACAAAGTGGCCGAGCCTGTCATTGACCTGCTTGAAGTGGTCGACATCGAACAACGCCACCGCCACCGGCCGCTCTGCCTCGCGCCGCTTGAGCGCAGCGAGGCTCCCACGGAGATGGTTCTCGAAGGCGGGTCTGTTGGGGATGCCAGTGAGAGGATCGCGCAACGAGAGCCCTTCGAGGCGTTCATTCTCGGTACGGAGCTCGTCGATCTCACGTTGTGCGGAGTCGAGCTGATCCTGCGCCTGTATGGGTGAGGCCATGTACTCGTCGCGTGCCGCAGTGATGGCCGCGTCCAAGTCAGCACCCACCTTGACACCGAGTTGGTGATCGGTGCGACGTGCAACTCCGCCCAGTAGGTCATGAGGTCGTCGTCGCTCAGACCCCAATCGCGAGCGAACGGGCGAATCGCCTCGAGGGCAGATTCGCTCCGGGCCGCCAAGAGGCCCGATATCGCTGTTCCGAAACCCAAGGCCGCGTCGAACACATTTGGGGTACGCCGAAGCCGATCCGCCAGCGGTTGGGATCGAGCCCGAACGCCGTCGCAGAGGTCTTCGGGAATGGGCCAAGACCCCATAAGGGCTTCACCGACGCGTGCCCCATCCACGCCCATCGTCTCGCGCTGATGCTCCAGCGTCGGCAGGCCGCCCTGGCTGGTCCACGCCTCCACGAACTCGTCGGGGAATCGACGCAGCAATGCGAGCTCACCGACATAGGGCAGCAGCCCCGACGTCATCGCCTCTTCATCGCGGCCGGTTCTAATACGTGCCGAGAAGCTGCGCGCCGCAGACCCCGCCATGGTGCTGGCGCCGATGATGCCCGACAACTGTTCGGACTTCGCAGTCGAGGTCCAGAGGTCGCCCAGGATGGCAAACCCGACCCCAATCATCTTGAGACTGCGTAAGCCCAAGATGGCCGAAGCACGAACTGCATCTGTGACGGGTTCGCGCGGCGAATAGAACGGCGAGTTGGCTACCTGCAAGATCCGGGCCAACAGCGCCGGATCCCGCTGGGCCACCTGAGCAACATCTTTGACCCCACTCATGGGGTCGTCACACAACCGCAGGAACTCAACAGCGGTTCCTGGCAGGGTCGGGAGCTGATCGAGAAGGCGCGGATCGATGCTTCGGGAATAGGTAGTGGACATTACGGCATTGACTCCACAGTTCCGATCGGCAGGCCACGCCCCAGATCAAGGGACACGCCCGTCCCGTCAAGTTGGTGAACCACTCGCCGATAGACTTTTGAACAACGCAGCCCAGCCCGTTGTTGGAGAAATAGTGCCCACATTCATCTTGACCATGTCGTGCCCGGACCAAAAGGGTCTTGTCGCGGCGACGTCCAACGCTCTGGTTGATCTCGACGCCAACATCTTGCAAAACGATCAGTTCAGCGACCCGGCCACGGCGACCTTTTGTATGCGCACCCGTTTCGAAGCTCCGCTGTTCGAGGCCGACGAGGTGAAGGCGGCCCTCAGCCCGACCGCAGCCAGGCTCGATGGTCGCATGCAGGTCCGACGCGAAGACCACAAACGCCGAGCAATGCTGCTGGTCTCCAAGTACGACCATTGCCTGGTCGATCTGCTCTATCGCCGCGGCACCGGCGAGCTGCCCGTGGACATCCCGATCATTG
>CAWKYX010000298.1:0-4468 GCA_963854265.1 Acidimicrobiia bacterium | reverse complement strand
AGCGGCCCGATTGGCCGAGTCGTGAACTTCATCAGCAAATACTCGCTCGCCTTTACCTTCGCCATGGTCGCCCTGGTGGTCTTCCAGACCAGCCGCGCCGCGAACAAGAATGCCCCCGAGACCGAGACCGAGTAGTCCCCTCCCCTTTCGCTCTCACCCAACTGGGGACAAAGCAGGGCGCCCCGGCAACCACAGACACCCCCCAGAACGGAGGGGGTGGGATGATGGTGGGGGTATTCGGTGGGAAGTGGGGTTAGGTCGCGAGACGGTCCTGCACCTGAGCCCTGGTCGGTAACGATGGCTGGGCGCCAGCGGTCTCGACCGCACAGGCACCAGCGGCGGCTGCAAACGTGGCGGCCTCGATGGCGTCACCGGCCTCGGCGAAGCGAACTGAGAATGCCGCGGCGAAGCAATCGCCGGCGCCGGTGGGGTCGACCACGGTCGCTGTAAAGGCGGGCACCATGGTCTCGACACCGCGTTCGGCCACTAGGGCTCCATCGGCACCGAGGGTCGTGACCACGATCGGAACAGCAACCTCGCCGACATCGTCGGCTAACAACTGCGCTTCGTGGCGATTCACCATCAGCACGTCGGCGTACGGCACAACAGCCGCCGCAACCTCGTTGTACGGGGCAGGGTTGAAGACCACAAGGGTGCCTGCATCCCTGGCAATTCGGGCCGCAGAGACAGCTGCCAGCGTCGGGGACTCGCCCTGCAACAACAACACGTCGGCGTCGGCGATGACAGCAGCCGCCTCAACGACCAAGTCCGAAGTCAGTTCGCCATTGGCCCCAGCGACGACGACGATGCTGACATCGTCTGGATCGACGGTGATGAACGCCACGCCGGTTGGCGCCTCGGCCCGGCTGACGTAGCGGCGATCGATCTTGTCCTGGTCCAATCCACTGACGAGGAACTCGGCTCGAGCGTCAGTTCCGACGCAGCCCACCATCGAGACATCGGCATCGAGCCTCGCCGCCGCTACGGCTTGGTTAGCCCCCTTGCCTCCACGGAACTCCGCCACCCGATCACCATGCAGGGTCTCGTCTGGGCCCGGTCGGTGCGGCACCCACACGGTGATGTCATGGTTCAGGCTGCCAACGACCACGACTCGGACCTGTCGGTCGATCATCGGCTTACCCGCTGCATTGGTCACAGGCCGAGATAGGAGTCGAGTCCGAGGGTGACTCCTGGATGCTGGCTGATCCGGCGGCAGGCAAGAGTGACCCCTCCCATGAATGACGAGCGGTCGATGCTGTCGTGTCGGATGGTCAGGGTCTCGCCCTCCGTGCCCAAGATCACTTCTTGGTGCGCCACCAGACCACGCAAGCGAACTGAATGGACCCGAATGTCGCCCGGCCCGGCTCCGCCGCGAGCTCCGGTGACGGTCTCGACTTCGGTCGGATCTGGGGCCCAGTCGCTGCTCGCGGCCGCCATGCGTTCGAGGGTGTTGCGAGCAGTGCCTGATGGCGCGTCGACTTTGCGATCGTGATGCAGCTCGATGATTTCAGCTGTCGGGAAGAACGGCGCTGCCAACTCTGCGAACCGCATCATCAACACCGCCCCGATAGCGAAGTTCGGGGCGATGATGCAGTTGCTGTTGGCGAAGGACGCAGACATAGCAGCTACTTCGTCCTCAGCGAATCCGCTCGTGCCCACGACGACGTGGACGCCATTCGTCGCACACCAGTCGAGATTGACCCGAGCGGCTGCGAGCACCGTGAAGTCGACCGCAACGTCGACAGCCGCTGGATCGACATCATCGAGTGAAGCGACCATCGTCACCGTCGATGTGGGGTCGAGCGCGCCAGCGGCCGCCGGATCAACGGCGGCCGCCAACGTCAACTCTGGATCATCGTGGACTGCTCCGCAGACTGTGGCGCCCATGCGCCCGCCTGCACCCAGAACGAGAACCCTTGTCATCTTGTACTCCAACGTTATGACGCAGGAGCGGGATACTCCTGGCTAGCGGCGCCCACGACGACGACGACGGCTACGGCCGTTTCCGCCATCTTCAGTCTCAGGTCCGAGATCACCATAGGTCTCGCGAGCGATGGCATCGAAGTGTTCTTCGAATGACACGTACTCACGATCGGCATCGGCGGCCTCAGCAGCGGCAGGTGCCGCAGCGGGAGCCTCAGCAACAGGTGCCTCGACAACCACTGGTGCTTCAGCAACAGGTGCCTCGACAACCACTGGTGCTTCAGGAGCGGGTGCTTCTGCGGCAACCGGAGCAGGCGCAGCCTCGACAGGAGCCGGAGCGGCTTGAGCCGGTGCTGGCTCAGCAGCTGGAGCGTCATCGTCGTTTCGAACCATCGACAACGACAGCTTGCCGTTGGGGTCGATGTCATCGACCAGGACCTTCACAACGTCACCGACGTTGAGGACCTCTTCGACCTTTTCGAGACGCTTCTTGCCGCCCAACTTGGAGATGTGCAACAAGCCGTCGGTACCCGGAAGGATGTTGACGAACGCACCGAACTTGGTGATGTTCACCACTCGGCCGTCGTATTCGACGCCAACATCGGCGGTCGGTGGGTTGATAATCAGACGAATCTGACGCTCGGCCTCTTCGACCTTGGCCCGGTCTGGCGAACCAATGGACACGAGGCCCACGGTGCCATCGTCGTCGACAGAGATGTCGGCGCCGGACTCTTCCTGGATGGTGTTGATGACCTTGCCACGTGGGCCGATCACCTCGCCGATCTTGTCGATCGGAATCTCGAACGAGACGATCTTCGGGGCGCTACCGCCCACGTCAGAGCGAGGCTCGGCGATGGCGGCGTTCATGACTGCGAGGATCTCAAGGCGGGCCGCTCGGGCCTGCCCGAGTGCCTGAGTCAGCACTTCTGCGGGAATGCCTTCAATCTTGGTGTCGAGCTGGAGGGCCGTAATGGCGTCCTCGGTGCCCGCAATCTTGAAGTCCATGTCGCCGAATGCATCCTCAGCACCAAGGATGTCGGTGAGCGGGACGTACTTGCCTTCGGCGAAGACGAGGCCCATGGCAATACCGGAGACGTGGGCCCGGATTGGCACGCCTGAGTCCATGAGCGACAGTGACGATGCACATACCGAACCCATGGAGGTCGAGCCGTTTGATGACAACACGTCAGACACCAGGCGAAGGGTGTACGGGAAGTCGACCTTGTTTGGGATGACCGGGATCAGGGCACGCTCAGCGAGGGCACCGTGACCGATCTCACGGCGCTTCGGGCCGCGCATGAAACCAGCTTCGCCAGTGGAGTACGGCGGGAAGTTGTAATGGTGCATGTACCGCTTGCGGTCCTGCGGGTTCAGAGTGTCGATCATCTGTTCCATACGGGACATACCCAAGGTGGTCACATTCAGCACCTGGGTCTCGCCACGCTGGAAGAGGCCTGAACCGTGAGCCGTGTCGCCTACAAAGCCGACTTCGGCGGACAACGGACGTACTTCGTCAGTGGCCCGGCCGTCGATACGGAATCCGTCTTCGACAATGCGACGACGCACGATTTCTTTGGTGACCGAACGCACTGCGCCGCCGATCTGCTTGGCGCCGTCTTTGAGCTCGGAGAACTCGGCTTCAAGCGAGGAGCGCAGTTCGGCAATGACGGCGTCCTGGGTGGACTCACGCTCAGCCTTGTCGGCAATTGCCATGACTTCGGTCAGGCGGGGCTCTGCCACTTCGCGAACACGGTCAAGGACCTCGTCGCTGAAATCGCGGCTCTCGATCCACTTGATGGGGACAACAGGACCGTTGACGGCCTCATAGGCAGCGCGCAGGCTCTTCTGCAGCTCGATGCAGTCGTCGATCCACT
Organism: Acidimicrobiia bacterium; assembly: GCA_963854265.1. Taxonomy (GTDB): domain Bacteria; phylum Actinomycetota; class Acidimicrobiia; order Acidimicrobiales; family UBA8592; genus CAWKYX01. The sequence goes on along the minus strand of CAWKYX010000298.1, from coordinate 671 downwards.
GCTTGGAAGCGTCGAGGCCACCGGCCAGGACTTCCTCAGTGACCTTGGGGGCACCATCGTCGTAGAACTCGAACGAACGCTCGGTACCACCGGCCTCGACCATCATGATGGCGACTTCGCCACTGTCGAGCTGGCGTCCAGCGACAACCATTTCAAACGTCGAGGCTTCGCCTTCTGCGAAGGTGGGGAACGGGATCCAGGTGCCATCAACCGAGTAGGCCATGCGGACCGCAGCCACGGGTGACTCGAACGGAATGCCCGAAACCCAGAGCGCAGCGGATGCGCCATTGAGGGTCACCACGTCGTAGGGGTTTTCGCCGTCGACGCCAAGAATAGTTCCCACAACGTGGGTCTCATGGCGGTAGGTGGACGGGAAGTTGGGGCGCAGCGGCCGGTCGATGAGGCGACAGGTCAAGATGGCGTCGTCAGATGCCCGACCTTCACGACGGAAGAATGATCCGGGGATACGTCCCGCGGCGTACATACGCTCTTCGATGTCGACTGTGAGGGGGAAGAAATCGGCCCCATCACGTGGCTTACTGGATGCAGTTGCGGTGACGAGCACCTGGGTGTTGCCGATTCGGGACCTCACGGCCCCGTTAGCGAGGCCAGCGAGCTGCCCGGTTTCGAATGACATGATTTTGTCAGTGCCAGCGATTGGCCCTGATACT
>CAWKYX010000297.1:0-4486 GCA_963854265.1 Acidimicrobiia bacterium | reverse complement strand
GACTAGAAGTTCAAGTCAACGGCACACACGGTTGAGTCAAGACAGGGCGACATGACAGCGACAACATGGGCGATGGTCGCGTTCGCCCTGTCGGTCGAGATCATTGTTCTGTTCTCGGCAATGCGCCGGTGGGAGCAACGCCGGCCGGCCATCGTCGTCGCCGCGTTCATGGTCGCTATTGGCCCTTCAGCTCTGTTCGCCCTGACAGCGCGGGTGGTCCAGCAGAGTCTCACATCCACCGCGGTCCTCCCAAACAACGACTGGCTCCGATACGGACTGCTCTTCTCGTCAGCGTGGGCACTGGCAATCATGCTGATTCAGCTGCCCCGAGACCGATCACTCGAGCGTGTCATTCCCCTGCTGCTCGCAGGGATGTTGTTGAGTTTCGGCGCCACCCAGGTCTACGCGTGGGAGTTGCGCGACTCCAATGCGTACATCACGGCCACCGCGCTCCCGACGTTGCGAGCGGACACAACCATCGACAGCGTTCCGAGTGAACTCGACTTCGAGGCCAACTTCGGCCAAGCGGCCGTGGTCACGAACTCTGACTGGCTCGATGAGTACAACCGAGTTGCGAGCACCACCGACACGGTCCGGACGGTTGATCCGACCGATATCACCGAACGCCAACTGATAGCCACAATGCTCGGTTTGCTGGCAGCTGCAGCGGTCTACGCTCTCGCGTCTCGGATTGAACCCGGCGCCAGTACCCGTCCGCTTCGCGTTCACGCCGTCGTATCGCTCGTTTTTCTGGCCCTGGTGATGAGCGCAGTGCCTGGTTCGATCGGCACCACACTGCCTGCCATCGTGAGCGTCGCCGGTCTGAGCCTCACGTTGTTCGAACTGACCAAGCTGATCGCCATCGTGAGCTTCGCTCTGGCCTTGCGAGCAGCGTCCGACGGCGCACCGCGGGCGACATTCGCCGTTGGCGCGACCTGGCTGGGCACGATCGCTCTCGCGTTCACCGACCTCGGGGCGGGGCTCACCGTCGGTGCCATAGGCCTCACGATGGCCACCTTCACGATGCGCCGACGGACAATCCGATTTGGGATCGCGGTAAGTCCCGCTTCTGGCCCCGGTTGCAGCCGGTGCAATCGGCGACCACCTACCGGGAGCCGCCACCACACGGATCGAAGACTGGAGGAGCCCGTGGGACAGCCATGACGCCGCCACGGTCACCAACCTCGCCTGCAACGCTGGCAGGGACATGGACGAGGCAATCGCACTCCGGCCCAACGGTGTCGAATGGGATCGAGCGGTCGAGTTGATCCGCCAGGAGCTGAGCTTCCGATTGTCTGCAACCGACGCTGACGGGTCTGACACGGCCGTGTCCTTCCCGGTGGTCCCGGTGGACACCACTGACGAGCTCTTGTTGGCCGAGGCCGAGCAAGCATGGGCCGACCTCGGAGGATACGCCGTTCAGGATCCCGAGCAACGGGGAATCCTTGTCAGGCACCTCAACAGCTTCATAGCGCAGCTCCACGACATCAAAAGCCCGCAAGGGCTCACCACCCGCCAAGACGGCTTCCAACTCCAACGAAGTCTGTTCGCCCTCAGAGCCGGCGGCGTCCGGGGGACGGGTCTGGGCAAAGGCCGGCCTGAGGCGATCCCCAGGGTCACGGAGGATCTCGCCATTATTGCCTGGGGGGAGGCGACGGGGCTGATCGGCATCGTCACGGCGTCCGGCACCGTCTTGTTGCTCGCGGCATCCGCGCTCAGGCGACTGAATCGTGCCGACATGCTGGCCAGCCTGCTCCTTGTCGGGCTCGGGTCGCAGTATGCAATTCAGGCGATCGTCAACGCCGGGGGCATCATCGGCGCGCTCCCATTCACCGGCATCCCGTTCCCCTTCATCTCTCGCAGTGGAACCGCCGCTGTCGGGACCGGCATCTCGATCGGCCTGCTGATCGCGGTGTTGGATCGACAACGATCCAAACGACCCCCCATGGCGCAGCGGATGGAAGCGCAAACGCTTGGTCTTGGCGCGGGCCTCGCCGTCGTTGGTGCGAGCTTTGCACTGTTGATGACCACCGGCTCGCGCCTGTTGACGCCCGGTCCGCTATTCGATGCACTCCACGATATCGAGGCCCGCCACCTCACGGTGCCCGACCAGTGGGAACGAGGCGAGTACCGCATCGCGACCGGCCCGATCGTCGACCGACACGGCAAGGTGATGATGGCCACCGAAGAGCTCGGCTCGCGGCGCGGGCCCATCGATCCAGTCCTGGGCCAGAGCGCGAGTCACTTGGTCCGGCGACTCGACACCACCTACGCGCAGATCTTGAACACCCGTGACGACGGAGCATCGCTCGGGCCGTCGCTGGTCACAACCATCGACGCCGACCTTCAACGCGCCGCAACCCTGGCATTCCAGGAGGGCGCCGCCGAAGTAGAGGCGCTGGCCGGCACGGGGCTGCGGGGGTCGCTGGTCCTCCTTGATCCGGCCACGGGTGAGATCCTCGCCATGGTTTCGGTCCCGACGTTCGAACCTGACGAACTGCTGGACGTATCGTTGTGGGCCGAGGCAGAGGGGCTGGATCGCCGCAGCGGCTACGACTCGCGGTATCTCAACCGCGCCATCGATGGTCTCTATCCGCCCGGGTTCACCTTCAAGACCGTTACTGCTGCAGGCGCCCTCGACTATGGCCTTCATGTAGTGGGTGAATACGACTTCCGCTACAACGACGGACCCACCGGCCCGATCGATCCCGGCTTCGACCGAAACGGGCGGTGGCATCAGCTGATCCTCGATGACCGGCCACCGGTCACGGGAGAAAACCATTCACAGGTCGAGGACTGGACGTTCGATCTCGCTGACGCCTTCGCCCACTCGTGCAACGTGGCGTTCGCCCAGATTGGGCTCGAGTTGGGAGCCGAACGCCTCATCGAGATCGGCCAGGCGTTCGGGTTCGAACGCACAATTACGGTTCCAGGGCTCGGGATCACAACCAGCAAGCTGGACACCAACCCTGGAGCCGAGCCACTTGACCGGCCGCTTGGGCAGACTGACGATGCATTGGCACGGACGTCATTCGGTCAAGGCGAAGTCCTGGCCAGTCCCCTACACATGGCGATGATCGCAGCTGCCGTCGCCAACGACGGCGTAATGATGAGCCCTCGCATCGTGGCAGGCTTCCAGAGTCGGTCAGGGGAATGGCTGGAACAGTCGGAGGCATCGGTCTTCACCGACACCGGCTTGTCTCCCGAGGCAGTCGATGGCCTTCAACTTCTCTTCCAGTCGGCGGTCGACTACGGCACTGCGGGCAACGCCGCGGTCGTAGACGGATTGGATGTTGGCGCGAAGACCGGGACCGCAGAGTGGACCTCCGGCGAAGCAGCGCCTCATTCATGGTTGATTGCCACATACGGATCGAGCCCACACAGCTTGGTGCTGGCCGTACTCGTCGAAGAGGGCGGCTCTGGTGGTCAGGCTGCTGCCCACATCGCCGGGTCGCTGTTCGGGTCCAATGCCGTGTCGGATCACATGGCGCGGGTCATGGACGCAACGTGAACACCAACGACCCCGGCACCGGCGGACAGTCGGTCCAGTTGCGGCGAAGCTCGATAGCCGTCATCGCCGTCGTGGTGTGGGTCGTCTTGGCCGGCATCGGGTGGCGCGAAAGCCGCGCCGACGTTGCAACGAGCGAACTCTCCTGGGTGGACAATCCGCGGCAGCGACCGCCAACAATCACCATCGATGCCGGCATGACCATGGGTGACATCGGTCAACTTCTCGAAGACCTCGGGCTCGATACTGCCAACAACACACTCGCGGTAGCCAGCGACATCAGCAGTATCAAGCTCCCTGAGCAACTCGGACCTATTGACTCGCTCGATGGCTACCTGGCCCCGGGAACCTACGCCATCACCGCGACCTCTGACGCGTCCACGCTCCTCGGGCGTATGGTCGAGGCCTTCGCGGATCAACTAACCGTTAAATTCGAGCACGCCCTAGACGCGAGTGGGCTCAGCCTGAGCGAAGCAGTCTTGGTGGCGGGCCTTGCCCAACAAGGCGCCTCTGCGCGAAGCGAGCTCCCCGTCGTTGCGGGCGTCGTGCGGAACTCACTAGTCCCCGATGCCCAGGTCGGAGCAATGGGGATCGATGCACTCCTTGCGGCGGTACGCCCAATCCAGACCGACTTCACCGAGTATCACGTCGACGATGAAGGGACCGTACGTCTCGGCTCCAAGGGATCCACTGCGAGCGACGGCGACGACGGCGACGGCGACGGCGACGGCGACGGCGACGGCGAGGGTCTACCCAATCTGATCGACGTTCAACTTGCGCCTCTGAACGCCCGGGCAGGCGCAACGGTGATCGGTCTCGACGGGTCCCTCGCCGCCAGCAGCGGTGCTCGGCGCTTCATCGAAACCGCAAGTGTCTACAAGCTCGCCGTGCTGGCCATCGTAATGGAGGAGGTCGACGCGGGCCGCCTTGAGTTAACCAAGAGTGTCACGACTCAACTGAGCAACGTCGAGGGGTCCA
>CAWKYX010000296.1:0-4497 GCA_963854265.1 Acidimicrobiia bacterium | reverse complement strand
TCACATGGCACCACGGCCCCGCGAGCTGGCAGACCCAGCCGAACAAGCGTGGTCTGAGGCCCGCCGTTCGCTCCAGCCACTGGGCACGTTCCGCGAGGCCGTGAGCCTGAGCAAGCCGCTCGAGGAGTTCGATTTCTCCCTGACCTACGTCAAGGCCACAGCCGATCCCGACGAGAGCCCAGACTCCTTCTTCTGGGACGCAGCCAACGCGGCCAAGGCCTCCGACGCCTGGGCCTATCACGAGATCCCCACCCACCACCTGGTGCCGCTCACCCACCCCGATGAGCTGGCCGCGATCCTGCGCGATCTGGCCTGATGTCGATGCAAGGCAAACCTCAGAACCAAGGCAGGAAGAGCAACGCCCTTGTTACGGGCTCGTCGAGCGGCATCGGTTTAGCGACCGCAGTGCGGTTGGCCCAGGACGGTCACCATGTGATCGCAACAATGCGCGACCGATCGCGTTCTGCTGACCTCCTCTCCTCTTGCGATGAAGCCGGCGTCGAGGTCGAAATCGTCGAACTAGATGTCAACGACGACCAGAGCGTGACGGCCGCATTTGCCGAAGTCGGCCACGTCGACATTCTCGTCAACAACGCTGGCATGAGCCCGGTGGGATCGGTCGAGGAAGTTCCTGTCGACGAATGGAAAGACCTGTTCGAGACCAACCTCTTCGGCGTTGTTCGGTGTGTTCAGGCCGCGCTTCCATCCATGCGGGAACAGCGTTCTGGCCACATACTCAACATCAGCTCGATCACTGGCCGCACAGCAATCCCCATGTTCGGGCCCTACTCCGCCTCGAAATGGGCGATCGAAGCAATGACGGAAACATTGGCCATCGAGGCGGCGATCTTCGACATCAGAGCCACACTGATCGAACCTGGAGCCATCGCCACCCCAATTCGAGGCAAGACTGGGGCGCCCGATCGCACGAGCCCGTACCGCCAGGTCGCGAAGAACTGGGGCTTCTCTGTTGGTTATGACCACGCCAGGGCCCGTGGTCCAGAAGAAGTCGCCGACGTCATCGCCGCTGCGATCGCTGACCCAGAGTCGCCGCTTCGTATCACCGTCGGATCCGGAATCGACGAGCTCATCGCGCTGCGCGAGCGACATGATGATCGGCAGTGGATCGATCTGTGGTCCTCGGACACGTCAGACTTCCTGGCCCAGCATGAAGAGCTGACTGGGATCGACCTGACTGGAACTTTCTAGGCGGCACTCTCTAGGCCGGAACCCATTCAGCCGCCGGATCAATGGGCCAGCGGGGGCCATCCACTCGAGGGTGGTCGAAGTTTTCGACTCGCAGCGTGCTCAAGCCCGGGCTGTCTGCGGTGATGATCCCGGTGGCCAAGTGATCAAAACCGGCCCGGAAATGCTGACTGCTCTTGAGCACCACGATCTCGTAAGCGGTGACGTCAATGCCGTGGAGCGTGAACACTTCGGCATCGAAAACCTGCGATCGGCGAGACCCCACCAAAATGTCGAGACCGTCCCGGCCTCCGACCTGCAGCCGAGCCATCGGGCCGTAGTTGCCAGGAACACCTGCGAGCATCGGCGACGTGTAAACAAAGCGGCCGTCAGTGGTCGATTTAACATAGACGTGCAGGTCGATTGGGGCGCCGTGCAGCTCGTCATGTTTGCCGCCGAGCGACACCTGCATCGTCGAACCGGCCCCTGACTCGTGGGCCTGACGAGCAACTCCCGGATCGTAGACATATCCGAAACAGGCTCGGTCAGGAGCTGCCTCGATAAGCGCTCTCAGCACGTGCGTCGCGTCGCCGGGAGCACCAGCGCCCGGGTTGTCAGCCGTGTCGTTCGCCACCACGGGCCCACCATGTTCGATAACTGCCTGGGCGGCCTGACGAAGCGCTATGTCGCTGCTCAGCGACTCCAAACGAAATTCTTCACGCCGATCCCAGACCTGGGCAGCTATTCGTTGGGCCATCTTGCGGGCCAGAGCTGGGTCGTTGTTCGTGGTGACGACCACGGACGCTCCCGCTTGCGGGATGTCGGTGTACGGAAACCCGTGGAAGAAGGCACCACGAAGTACGCCTGGTTCGTTCTGGACGTCGAGGCAGTGCTGACGGATGTCCTGTGCCGGCGCCGCCAACGTGGTCGACGTCGGCACCAGCATCGGAAGTCGTTCGACGTGGGTCGTCGGAACCCATTCCCCCGACAGCAGCTTCGGCACCGCCTCGATCGCTTCGACCCCCCGCTCGAACATATCGACGTGCGGGTAGTCGTAGACCCCCAACATGAGGTCGTACACATCGTTCATCTCAGCCGTGATCGAGCCGTGCAGGTCGAGGGTGGTGATCAACGGGATGTCTGAACCGATCACCGCCCGTAGAGCAGCGCCGAGATCGGCTTCGATGTCATCGACTCCCTCGGCGATCCCAGCTCCATGGGTATCAACGACGACCGCGTCGACTGGAAGCGCGGCGGCGATGCCTTCCACCAATTCGGCCTTAAGCGCCTGATAGGTCGAGGCCTCGATCGTCCCGGACGGCTGGGCCACGGCGTGCAGCGTGGGTACGATCTCGTAGTTGGCAGCGACCGCTGCAGTGAGCATTCCGCCGACGAACGTACGACCGTCGATATGGCGACGAATGGCGGCTCCACGGCTCACGTCGAACGACTCCATCGTGGTCAGTCCGAAAGACTCCACCGCGTAGGTGTTGGTTTCGTGGACAATGCCGCCAAGAGCGATACGCATCCGCAGAACGTAGCCGTGGCCCTGGGTGGTGTGCTGCTCATTACCCACCACGTATCACCCACCACCTATCGCCCACGGCGGGCGCAGGTAGCCAAGCGCTCTGACCTCTTCGTACCAAGTCGCGAACGGCGACGAGGATAAGAAAGCGCCGCCTCCGCTGGTGGGACAGAACTGATGGTGGCCACCAGTCCCCGCTGAGCTTGGGTGAGCACCCAATGATCGACCTGGGCCTGTGTCCACGCCACCTCTTCATATGGACATGACGTCCGTTCAAACGACTTCGATCTCGATTCGAATCATCCGTGGACACTCATTGATGTAGCCGCTGGTTCGCGGTTTCGGCTGAAGAAGCCAACCTCGATCGGCAAGCCGGTATAGCGGCCCGCTACGACAAGTGGCTCAGCATCATGGTCGTGCCCGTGCTCGACCGCTTCAATGAGTTGCGCCATGACGTAGGCGGCCGCACCAGCGTTCTTGTATTGGTTGCCGCTCGTTCCAATGGCGACGTAGAAGCCGTTGAGGTCAGTTCGGTCGTAGATCGGCACCCAGTCGTCGCTGACGTCGTACAAGTCGACCACTCCGCGAGTCCGGTGGGGCTGCCCGAGCTCAGGGAATCTGCGCGCCGCGCGCCAGACCTGCGCATTCCATTGCTGCTGGCTGACGTTCGGGTCCCAGTCGTCGGGATCGACCCATTGACGTTCATCGCAGGCTGGGTCGGCACTGCCCACCAGAATGTGGTTTCCGACTTCTGGTCGGTAGTAAATCCCGTTGTCGTCATCAGCAATCGAGAACCCGTCCGCTTCGAAGTCGAACCCTTCAGGGGAGGGAACGTGGTGCACTTCGTGGCGAAGCGCATTGGTCTTCACCCGCATCGAGTCGTACACGCCGGCCATCTGGTTGAGTCGAAACGAGTGCGGGCCCCCCACGTTGACTACGACCGACGCCGAGATCTCGGTGCCGTCGTCTAGCTCTACGCCGAGAACGCGATTGTCGCGAGATGGGATAGCCACCACAGCACGCTTGAACAGGAACTCCGCACCTTCGGCTTCAGCCGCAAGCCGAAGGTTGTAGGCGGAAAGTTGCGGGTCGTTCACGTATCCAGCGTCCGGCGACATGATCGCGCCCCGAAGCGTGCCCTTCGACTCGCCCCAAAACTCCGGATCATCAGGTAATCGAGGAGGCCCAAATACTCCCGTGTCCAGGATGGGAAGGCGGTCCTGCAACTCTTCAGCGGTCCACTCCTCGAACGGAATGCCAAGCTCGACCCACAGCTTGCGCACCTTCTCTGCATGGTCGGTGTCATCGGTGAGCAGCATCGCCTGTCCACACTGACGAAACTCGGCGAGTCCCCGCTCGTCACTGACCCCGATGTAGTCAGCCCAGTCGAGCCAATAGTGCAGCCCTTCCCAAGCCAGGATGATGCCTGGACGCGTTGAGTAGCTGAAGCGCACGATTGCACAGGAGTTCGACGTCGAACCGCTTCCAGCGGCGGGCCCTTTGTCGACACACAACACCCGACGACCTGCCCGGGCCAGCTCGAGGGCCGTCGCCGCGCCGATGACGCCTGCGCCGATAACGACAGCATCCAACTCTGCATCTGCGGCGCTCATGATTCGTGGTCCTCGTACATCACGAAAGATTGCGCTAGCGGCTGACCTGACGGCGAACGTGGGATCGGATCCATGACAGGAATACTACGATCGCTGCATGCAGGCTCTGGAACGCATCCACTCGACAGCTCCGCTCGAAGAGATTTTGGCGATCTATGAGCGAGACGGCGGCCT
>CAWKYX010000295.1:0-4545 GCA_963854265.1 Acidimicrobiia bacterium | reverse complement strand
TCGTCCGGTTGCGCGAAGACATCGACGACAACCTGCTGGCCGCCATCAACGCTGAGTTCGATGACATCGTCGTCAAGGGCGGCATTGAACGCAGTGCAACCACCGAGTCCGAGATCGATGACCATGACAAGATCGACCTCCCTCGCCTCGCCCTGCATTTCAACAAGTCCAGCTTCTCGCGTCTCCGCGTGCTGATCGATCGGCTCAACGGTCGGTGATTGAAGCGAGATAGTCGGGCATTCGCATGGTCCCGCTCGCCGCAGCAGGTAGGTTTCGGAGGCTGTGACTACCACCGCCCGCCCCGACGCCGCCGACACCCACGAGTGGGTGTCGTTTGAGCACGATGACGAGACCTTCGTCTTCGACGTCACCTTCCTGGCCAGCAACTGGTCATGCATCTGGGACCAGGGCTGCTTAGGTGTCCGAGAACAACCCGACCCGGGCGCCGGCGAAGGGTGCTGCTCATTCGGCGCACACTTCAGTGATGACGCAGACCGGGACCGAACCCGCACTGCCGCATCGACTCTTCAACCGTCCCAGTGGCAACACCACCGCGACGTGGATGATGCATTAGAGCAGGACAACGATGGCGCATGGGCAACCGTGGTAGTCGACAACGCATGCGTCTTCTTGAACCGCCCGGGCTTCGCAGGCGGTCACGGGTGCGCGCTGCACGCCGCCGCACTGCAGGCAAACGAGACCATCGTCAGCTGGAAGCCCGAGGTGTGCTGGCAGCTCCCGTTGCGGCTCGAATACCACGAGGACGACAATGGCCACTCCGTCGCCACCCTGCGACAGTGGCGCCGCCACGACTGGGGTACCGGCGGCGATGACTTTCATTGGTGGTGCACCGAAGATCAGCTTGCTTTTGTAGCGCAGACTCCGGTGTACGAACGGCTGCAAGACGAGATCGTCGCGCTCGTGGGAAAGCCCCTTACAGAGCGATTGGTCGACTACATGCGACGTCGTGGGGTCGAGACCTTCTTACCCCACCCCTCCAGCCGCCGAGCGAGCCTGTGAAAAGGGCCCGTATCAGCCTCGACAACACCGTACGGCTCCCGCGCATCGTGATCGCCTCGGTCGCGGTTGGCGCACTGGTAGGACTGGTCGTTGCCGGTTTCGATTACCTCACCGTCGAGATCCTTCTGGAGCGCGTGGTACACCAGCCTCTCTGGTTCAAGGCAACGGCCCCATTCCTCGGGCTTGCAGCGGCTGCACTCATTCTGCGCTGGCTCGGACCCAGAGCCACACCGTCCACCTCGGATGAGTACGTGCGAGCGTTCCACGAGCGCGCCCCCAACCTGCCACTTCGGCACCTGCCGGCCAAGCTCCTGGCTGGTGTCGCGACAATCGGCAGCGGCGGCTCTCTGGGCCTCGAGGGACCTGCAATTTATGCCGGCGCCACGATTGGCCAACAGGTGCAAGACACCTTCGCCCGCTTCTTCCGTCGTGACGAGGCGAAGATCTTGCTGACCGCCGGTGCTGCCTGCGGTGTGGCCGCGATCTTCCGTACTCCCGCCACGGGCGTCATGTTCGCGCTCGAGGCTCCCTACCGCGATGATGTCGCTCGCCGGGCACTCCTTCCGGCCTTGCTCGCGAGCGCAGCGGGCTTCTTGATGTTCGCAACATTATTGGGCACGGGACCAGTGTTTCCCTCGCTCGGGTCCACCGATCGTCAGATCGATGTGGCCGACCTCCTCGGCGGTGCCGTGATCGGCCTCGTCGCCGGCCTAGCAGCCCGGGGATACGCCTGGCTCGTGCGTCAGGCAAAGGACCTGTCTATTCAGATCCCGATCGCCCAACGTGTGCTCGCCGCCGGCCTCGTCCTCGGGGGTCTCGTCATTGCTGGCGATGCGCTGTTCAATGATGCCATCACGCTTGGCCCGGGCTTCGAAGCCGTCGAATGGCTCCTTCAGGGCGACCGCAGTCTCGGCCTGATCGCCGGTCTCTTTGTCTTCCAGCTCGCTGCGACGCTCACCACGATCAGCGGTGGTGGCACCGGTGGCCTATTCATTCCGCTCGCCGTCCAGGGCATCATCATGGGGTCATTCATCGGCGAGGTGCTCGGCGAACAACAAACCTCGCTCTACCCGACACTTGGACTCGCGGCCTTTCTGGGGGCCGGCTATCGGGTCCCGATCGCGGCGGTGATGTTCGTTGCTGAGTCGACTGGGGCATCGCCCTATGTGGTACCCGCGTTGATTGCTGCCGCAATGTCGCAGTTGGTCGCCGGCGAGAGCTCGGTTGCCGGACACCAGCGAGCCGAGCGGATGGGCCACCTCGAGAGCCGCTTCCAGCTTCCGATCGGGTCTGCGCTCGAAACCGACGTCTTAACGGTCCCACCGGACGCAACCGCAGCAGAGTTCGTGTACGTCCACGTGCTTGGACGGCGTGAGCGGACCGTCACCGTCGTCGACAACGGGCAATACGTCGGCATGTGCGACCTGGACCACCTGAAGGAGATCCCACGCGACCAATGGGAAGAAGTCACCGTCGGTGAGATCATGGCGACCGATCTCCCCACGGGCCGGGCCTCATGGACGTTCCGCGACGGTGTTGTCGCGATGGAAGCCGCCGACATTGACGTGCTGCCCATCACCGACGCCGACGGTGGCTTCATTGGTGTTGTCCGCGCCGATGACATCTTGAAGCTCGGCGAAATCCTGGACGAAACCGGTAACTGAGCGCCCAATAGTTCAGCGCCTCATAGTCGGGCCGTAATTACCCTGGCAGCGTCGCCCGGCAACCGGGATCGGATCAGCCGCGCAAACCCGCTGGATCAGCCGTACTCGTCGCCGTCTTCGGCTGTAACCGCCGAGCCGCGCAAACACCAGGCCTTGTGATCCTGACCTGGGAGCGCTTCGCACTCGTCACAGGGGTCCTCATTTTCAGGGAACAGATGTTCCAAGTCGTCGTTCGTGCGCTTGAGCTCACGTGCCTCGACGTATCGGCGGTGTCGTCCCTTTTTCATGGGTCGGCTCCGGGGTTTAGGGTCTGCCAGTAAGTGCTGGTCGGACGGCCTTTTGGGCGCACCCAAATGCCTCCGTCCTCGATGAACCCTACAGCATTCGGATGCCGATCGCACCGCTTCTGGGCTTTCCGGCACCTCTGCTTAAACTCACTGATATTTCGCTATCTCTCAGGGACTTTCAGCAGCTCTCGTCGCGCACTTCCGGATGGTCTTCGGGTGCCGACCTCGCGGTGACGAAGTCTTTGGCTAAGCCGAGAATCAAGTTGCCCGATCTTCAAGGAGTAATCGGCCATCCTCGAACGCCAGCGCGGCCTGCCCATTGACGAGACGCTGGATGGGGACACCGACATGTTCGGCACGCCAACCCTCGGACAACCGGGCGTCATCGTCGCCGCGCAGGACGGCCTCGATGTCTGACCGAGTGCCCAGCAGGGCAGAGTCGATCTCGATGTCTTGTGCGTGTTGAGTCAGCCAAGCAGAGACCATGGTGACAGCCGGCCTGAGCTGCTCCATGAGGACACGGTTCGAAGGACGACGTGGCAACTCGACGTCTCGAGTCAGTCCAACCGCAACGATCTCGAGCAGTTCCTCGCCCGATGCGCCGCGTACGTGGCGCTCGTCGACCCCCCGCAGCTTGCGGAGGTCATCGACCGATGTGGGCGGCCGTTGAGCAACACCCACCACACCCAAGTCGGGGAGAATGAAACGGGGAGGTTGATCGACTTCTTGCGCACGCAGTTCGCGCCACTCGGCGACAGCCTGGGCAACTCCCCTACTGCGTTTGCCGAGGTGGCGAGTTTCCTTGATCCGGAGCCAGGCCGTTTCGGGATCGCGTTGGTTCTGGCCTTTCGCCAGCGCTTCGGCACACTCGACCTCGGCCCATTCCAGGCGACCACGGGCCGCTAGATCGGTCTCGAGCAATCGATGAATCTCGAGCAGGTAGCGCACATCAGATGCTGCGTATTCGAGCTGGGTGTCTCCAAGGGGTCGCCGAAGCCAATCGGTGAGGCGATCGCCCTTGGGCAGTCGAATCCCCAGCAACTTGTCATGCAGCGCGGCCAGCGACGGACTCCGCAACCCCGTGAATCCTGCGGCGATCTGGGTGTCGAACAGACGGCTGGGCACGGTGTCACAGGACCGAGTGAGGACTTCGAGATCTTGGCTCGACGCATGCATGATCGCGAGGCCCGGGCCATCGAGCACCTCCGCGAAAGGGGCGAGGTCCACAACGAGGGGGTCGACCAACACCATGTTGGCGCCCCAGTTGATTTGGACCAGCGCAACCTTGGGGTAGTACGTGCGCTCTCGGTGAAACTCGGTGTCCATGGCGTAGGCAGGCTGATCAAGAACTTCAGGGATGATCTCCTTGAACCGGGCGTCATCGACGATGATCTCTGGGATCGCGTCGTTCATCGGCAGCTAGCCCCGTCGGTACACGTGGTTGCGATCAAGAGTTGAGCACGCCTGTATCGAAGGCCTTACCGCTCGCGACCCACGCTTTGGTGCCACCAGCGATGTTCACCGCATCGTGTCCTTGCTCAGACAAGTACTTGGCAGCGCTCATTGAGCGGCCA
>CAWKYX010000294.1:0-4555 GCA_963854265.1 Acidimicrobiia bacterium | reverse complement strand
GCTAACTTGATTGGCTGTGGGTCCCTGGGCGCCAGCGTCGCGGCGATCTACCAGGACATCGCGGAGCTGCATGTGCCAGTACACAGTTTCGTCTCGGCAGGTCCGCGATGACGACGGAACACAACCGTTCGACTGCCATTGCTTCGGTATCCAGCCCGGCAGGGCCCCAATTCGTCCGATTGGCGGCTGCGCATCGTGGGGCCGTGACCAGCGAAGCCGTCGAGATCTTGTCTAGTGCTCTGTCGGGCCCAGAGCAGATCATCGTGTTCGTTGGCGACGGGAACGACACTGAACAATGGCGGCCTTTCGCGGATGCCGCTGAAGCGCTTGGCTACGGCTACACCGCCGCGGACAGGCCCCGTTTTGCGAGGCCCAACCTCTTGGACTTCTTCGCGCTACTGCCGGTCGGGTTGGTCTTCGGAATGAACCGTGACATAGCGGAACTGATCGCTGAGCAGGGCGCATCTACCGCTGAAGTGTTCCCAGCAGCGAGCGTGTACGCGACTCCTGGTGCTCACCGACTGCTGCACGACGACGTGGCCGTATTCACCTATCTCGCCGTAGGGCCGCTGGTCGCTCTGGAATGTCAGGCTCGAGCTGGACTTCACGTGCTGGAGGGCACGTGTGTCATCGATACCAATGAGGATGGCGAGCTGATCGTTGCGGTGGGCGCCGATCTGGTCCGCACCGGCCTCAACGGCCAAGTCGAGCGTGGCATCTGCGGTTGTGGGTCGGCGGCTCCCAGGCTGGTCTTGCGGCCAGGCGAGCGGTGGGACTGATGGTCACTACCGCGTCTCCGGCCAGCGGGCGGTACCTCGAACCAGACATCGAGCTGGCCGATCGACCGACCATCGAGGGCTGGCAACAAGAACGGCTGCTGGAGTCTGTCGAACGCACACTCGCTCGGTCGGCCTTTCACAACGACCTGTGGAAGCGGGCGGGGGTCAACCCAGGCGAGATCCAGTCTGTCCCCGACTTCACCGAGCGAGCCCCAGCGTTTGTGCAGGACGACGTGACTGCATGGGCTGGTGCCCATGGGGACCCGTTCGGTGGCCTGCTTTGCCTCGAGCCCCATGAGGTGACCTTCATTGGGAGCACGTCAGGGACCACGGGTACTCCGATGGCGCTGCCCCAATATGCCGACAACCCTCGGATTGTCTCGAGCTGTCGGGACATGTGGGAGGAGGGCATCCGCCCGGGCGAGACGATCCTTCGAACCAGCATTGTCTCGCGACACGGCATCGTCAGCTGGAGTGACGCCGTCATCGAACGGTTGGGTCTTGATGTGGTGACGCTGGACAACAACCCAGCCAACGCCGCAGCGGTGATCGAGGCCAGCGAGCGTTTCGCTCCGGTCTCCTACAACATCATCTCCCGGCCGATGATGGCCGCGCTCGAAGAGCTTGCCCGAGTTCGCGGGACCGATCTGGTCTCGGCGTTTGCCAGCTATCGAGCGGTCAGCTTCGGCGGAGAGCCACTGGGTGCCGACGGTCAGGCGCGGTTGGAGTCTTGGTTCTCGCGGGTCCGACGCCAGACCAGTCTTGGGAACACCATCGCCGCGGTCGAGTGTCTCGAGGGCGACGGCTGCCATACCTATGAGGACCTCGTCTATGTCGAGGTTGTCGATCCCGACACGCGTGTCGCCGTGCCTGAGGGGCAGGTGGGTGAACTCGTGGTCACGACGCTTCGCGAGACGGCCATGCCACTGCTTCGTTTCGCAACCGAAGATCTGGTTCGGTACACGAGTGAGCGCTGTGGGTGCGGCCGAACGCATGGACGCATCTGGACGCTGGGTCGTCGCGGCGACGGTGTCAAGGTCGCGGCACAGACCGTTCTTCCCGCGGCGCTGCTACCTCTTCTCGCCCAGTTGCCCGAAACATCGTCGGGCTTGTTTCAGCTCGTGGTCACGTCGGACACGTCTGTGTTGAACCTGCGAGTTGGGCGGACTGACGGCCGCTCGGACGCAGAGTTGGCGCCCGCCATAGCCGAGGTCATCTATGACGGCCTGGGTGTGCAGTGCGAAGTCGAGCTGGTCGCCAACGATGCCTTGGTTTCGAGTGGACCGGGTTACAAGATCCAGCGCGTTGTTCGGGAGGTCCTGCCATGAGAAGCACGTGGCCGCCGACTCGCGCCCAAAGGAGCACCAATTGAGCGACATGCGAGTTATCGACGGCGACACTCACCTCAGCGAGCCGCCCGACCTGTTCACCTCGCGTTTGCCAAAGAAGTGGCAAGGCCAAGCGCCACGGGTGGAGGTCAACGAGGTGGGCGAGCATCGGTGGCGTGTCGGCCAGAGTTGGTTGGGTCCGGTCGCGGCGATGAGCGTGGCCGGTGCCGTCGACGTCCCTGCACGGTGGGAGGACGTCGATCCGGCCTGCTATGAGCGCGAGGCTCGGCTGCGATGGATGGATGCCAACGGTATTCACACACAGGTGCTCTACCCGAACGTTGTGGCATTCGAGGGCCACGCGATCATGGCGCTGGAGGACCCGGAGCTGAAGCTGGCATGTATCCGGGCGAACAACGACCACTTTGCCGAGTTCGCGGCGGGAACCAACGATCGGTTCATCGCGCTGGCGAGCATGCCGTTCTGGGACATCGATGCGTCGATCACGGAGATGGAGCGTTGCGCCGAGGCTGGCCACCGAGGTGTGGTGTGGGCCGCGACCTTGGTGAAACATGGCTTGCCCGCAACCACTGATCCGTATTGGGATCGGTTCTATGGCGCGGCGCAAGCCATGGGCATGTCGATCAACTTTCACGTTGGGGTCGGCTACACCGAGGCTCAGATCAACATCGCGAACCAACGCGGGGGCATGGTCAAGACAAATCCGTTGGATCAAGCCGCTGACCAGGCGCGCCGCACAGCTCTTGGCTTCATGTCCAACGGGCGCACAATTGCCGATCTCATCATGAGCGGGCTCTGCGATCGATTTCCGGATCTCAACTTCGTATCGGTGGAGAGCGGATTCGGCTACGTCCCCTACCTGTTGGAGAGCCTTGACTGGCAGTGGACCAACGCGGGCAACAACAAACGGTTCCCGCAGCGCCTGTTGCCGAGCGAATACTTCCGCCGCCAGATCTACACAATGTTCTGGTTCGAACAGGACACGTTGCCGCTGCTTGCGTTGTATCCCGACAACGTCTTGTTTGAAACCGACTTTCCCCATGACACCAGCCTCACCCCGGGACCTGGCAGTAATGCTCCGCGGCCCAAGGATTTGATCGATAGCCACATCGAAACCTATGGGGTCGACCTGATGCGGCGGATACTCCAGGACAACGCGACGAAGCTCTATCGAGTCGGTGGCCAATGAAGGATCTTGCAGCAATGGCTGCTGCCGGAAGTGTGCTCATCGACGGAGAATGGCAGGAGGGGCAGGGGCCGGCGTTCGATGTCGTGGATCCCGCCACCGAACAGCGATTGGCTTCGGTGCTTTCGGCAAGCGAAGCACAGGTTGATGCGGCCATCGTCGCAGCGGGGCGCGCCCATACCAATGGCCCCTGGAGTCGATTCTCGTCACGGGAACGAAGCCGGCTGTTGGCTCGGGCATCAACGGCGATCGCTGCCCACGCTGAGGATTTGGTCTACACCGTTGTTCGGGAGGTGGGGACCCCGATCACGTTGGCTCACGCCATCCAGGTCGGTGGCCCGATCGAAAACTTCGCCTGGTATTCGGCTGCTGCCGAACGTGGGCCCCGCGGAGGCTACGAGGAAGGTATGCCCCTTCATCGAACGCCGGCTGCGTCGTCGTCGATTCTGTCTCGGGGCCCGGTTGGTGTGGTCGTGGCGATGACGGCATTCAACTATCCGATTCAATTGCTCTCGTGGAAGTTGGGTGGCGCGCTGGCATCGGGGTGCGCGACGATCGTCTTGCCATCGCCCAGTGGCGTCCTGTCGACGATTCATTGCCTCCGGGTCCTCGAAGAGGCTGATCTCCCACCCGGAGCAGTGAACCTCGTGGTCGGTGGCGCGGATGTCGGCCGGCATGTCACCTCGGCGCCGGGGGTGGACATGGTGTCGTTCACCGGGGCTGCAAAAACCGGAGCTCGAGTCATGGCTCAGGCATCGGCCACCACCAAGAAGGTTGTGCTCGAGCTTGGCGGGAAGTCGCCAAACATTTTGTTGCCGTCGGCAGACATTGGCGCTTGCGTAGCGCCCTCGATCCTGCGGTTTGCGCGAAACGCCGGTCAGGGTTGCGGTGCGACTACCCGGATACTGGTCCCACGTGATCGCTTCGCTGACTTCATGGCCGAAGCGACACCCTTCCTCGAGAGCCTCGCGGTTGGCGACCCGTTCGACCCCGAGACCGTCGTTGGGCCGCTGATCAACGATCGACATCGCGTCTGGGTCGAGGAGATGCTCGAGAGCGCCGTCGCTGGTGGCGCCAAGATCGCTGCCGGCGGCGGTCGGCCTGCCGAGCCGACGGGCTACTACCTCAACCCCGCCCTTGTCGTGGATGCGCCCAATGATGCCGAGATCTGCCAAGAAGAATTGTTCGCGCCGGTGGCCTCGGTCTTGCCCTATGACACTGTCGACGATGCGATCTCGATG
>CAWKYX010000293.1:0-4580 GCA_963854265.1 Acidimicrobiia bacterium | reverse complement strand
CGTCACCGTCGGGCACAGACTCGCCAAAACCGGACCTGGAGCTAGCGGCGCACCCAGCGTGAACTCAACAACCTCGGCCGCAAAGTCGCAACATCGACCGCCACCACCCGACTGAATCAATCAGTGAGCGGATGCGTTCCACCGGGCTGCAACACCGGCGTCCAACTTCCGCCCGTCTGCGCACTCGAGCACCAAGGGCAGACTCGTCACCCGAGCACCACCAGAATCGGGCAGCACGCTGCATACCGCTGACGCAGCTTCGGTGGGACCAAACCCGGGAGCGTGGCAACTAAACAACAGGAACCGGCCCCTCGATCCCACGAGGTTGGCCGCCAGGTCCACTTGAGTGTGCATGTCAGAAGGCGCTGCGACCGACACCCCGAGCAACTCTGCGCACAACTCCATCAACTCTCCGAGCTGTTGCCCGAACTTGAATGGTCGACCTTTCGGGCCATGCCCGTACGTCGGTGGATCGGCAATGACGCCGTCGTAGTAGTTCCCACGCCGGCACTCGCGCGCTGCAAACTTCATGGCGTCCTCGACGAGCCAACGGATGGGCAGATCGGCTAGTCCCGACGCCTCGGCATTTCGCTTTGCCCATGCCACAGTCGGTCCCGATGAATCGACATGGGTCACCTCAGCACCCGCTGACGCAGCAGCGAGGCTGGCACCGCCTGTATAGGCGAAGAGATTCAGCACACGAGGGCGGCCGGAAGGCAGGCTGTCGCGGCATTGGCCCACCTGGTCCGCAATCCAGTCCCAGTTGCCTGCCTGCTCGGGAAACAGCCCGACGTTGCCTGAAGGGCCGAGCTGCATCAAGAGCCGGCTGTCGCCGTGACACACCGACCACGGCACCTCACCGGCACCAGCAGGCGAGGTACGAAGACCGCCCTCGCTCCACTGACTCTTGCCACTTTGGGCGAGGTCAAAGCGAGCCGAGGCTCTCCCCCACAAGCCGGGGTCTGCGATGCCGACGCCGACGGCGGCTGGACTGGGCCGATCCAACAGCTCCGTGCCAAAACGCTCGAGCTTGCGCCCGGCGCCAAAGTCGACCAACTCATACTGGCTGGGGTCAAACACAGGGTGCACTCCGTCGATGCCCGAAATGACAACAGACGATGTCAAGAGCCATCGCCGGACCGTAGCCCGCCGCGACGCTTACCTTGCAAATAGCAGTCGACCAGTTCCGACGGACGTCGACATCGCGCTTGGCGACGCCGTGCTCATCGGCGTGTCGCGACTGGAACAACTTGAGCCGATCTTGTCCGCATCGAACAACGGCCTTGGCCTTCGCCGGTCGCGAGCCCGGCTCTGGCCAGTTGATCTATGGCAGGTATGGCAGGGCCGGTGGTCCGAGCTGGGTGGCCAGAACCTTCTGTGCGTCGGCGACGAACTCAGCCAACATCAGTCGGGTTTTGGCCGGGTCGATGATGTCCTGACCGGTGGCCTCGGCGGTCCGGAATGGTGAGGCCAGAGCGTTGAGCCGGTCTTCGATTTCCTGTTGCTTGGCCTGCGGGTCAGCGGCGTCGGCGATCTCGCGCCGGTATGCCGCGGAGGTCCCTCCTGCGATGTGCATTGAACCCCAGCGCGCTGTGGGCCAGCAGTAGCGGCGGAACATGCCGGTGGGTCGGTGATGGCACTGGCCAGCAACACCGTAGAGCCGCCGCACGACAACCGTCATCCACGGCATCCTGGTCATGCACGTCATGGCCACCATTCGAGCGCCAGCTCGTTCGATCCCCTCCTTCTCCGACTCGATACCGACATGGAAGCCCGGCTCATCGGCTAGCGAGATGAGCGGCAGATGGAAGGTGTCGCACAACTGCATGAGCCGCATGACTTTGCTGCCAGCCGCGACACCTGTGGCTCCACCGTCGAACTTCGGGTTGTTGGCCATCACACCAATCGGGTAACCGCCGATCCGAGCCAGACCGGTAATCCTGGCTCGGCCGAAGTCAGGAGCAATTTCGAAGAACGAGTCACGGTCGAGCACGAGCTCGAGGATCTTGCGCGCATCGTGAATGCGCCGAGGATTATCGGGCACCAGATCCCGCAATTCGGATTCGGCCCGGTCGATCGGGTCGTCGGTGGGCACGTAAGGAGCCAATTCGTTGACGCTCGATGGCAGGTACGACAAGAACCGCCGGACTTGGTCGAGAGCGTCCTGCTCCGAGGACGCCAGATTGTCGATACAGCCACTGATGCGGGTGTGAATCTCTGGACCGCCCAGCTCCTCCTTAGTGATGTCGTAACCCAACGCGGCCTTCACGACTGGCGGGCCACCAGGGAAGATCTGGCTGGTGCCATCCACCATCACATTCCAGTGCGCCATACATGCGTTGACCGCCGGCAATCCAGCCACCGAACCCATCACCGCCGAGACCACGGGCACCTGGTTCAGCAACAGCACGTCGGACTGGGTGAACGAGTTGCCATCGGGTAGGTAAGTCCGCCCCATCTCCTCGAACCCTCGAACGCTGCCACCAGCAGCATCAAGCAGCCTGACAAACGGCAGCTGCCATTCCCGAGCCCGCTCCGAAGGTCGGAGCTCCTCACCGAGGCCACCGTGAGCGCTGGCCGAGCCTCCGCGCACAGTGAAATCGCCCCCGCTGATCACCACCTTGCGACCGTCGATCTCAGCCACGGCGTTCACCTCGCCCTTCGGCGTGAAGTCCACCAGATCATTGTTTTCGTCGTAGCTACTACGCCCAACGAGCCCTCCGAATTCTCGCAACGAACCAGGATCAACCAACAGATCAAGCCGCTCGCGAACCGTCAGCTTTCCTCGGCCATGATGAAAATCAATCGAGTCCTGGCCGCCCATTTGCAAGGCCATTTCCCGACGACGTGCCAAATCTTTCAGATCGTTGCTCATGAGAGCGACACTAGACAACGAACTCCGAGCGCGCCTTTGCCTCCTACCCCTGGGGCCCGTGGTTGCGACACAGGCGACGGCCGGTCTACAAGGTTCAGCCATCCGTGATTTTGCCGAGCGAGGATTTCCTTGGTTCGACTCACCAACGAGCGTTAGCAGGCTTGATGATCGCTTCATAGGTGACATCGAGATCAAGGGTCCGAGGCTTGTGGTCCTTGCCATATGCCGTTTTCTCGCCGAAGCCCATGATTACGAAGCAGATCCTCTGGCTGGGCTCTTGGCTCATTGTGTCGGATTCAGTCATTGGCGCCCCATCCTTCGCTATCGCGTTTGTACTCGTCCCGCTCCTGTCGGGCCGACGGCTCGGCACTGTCGCATTGAACGGTCGGCCGTGGTCCCATCCGATCCAGTTGTTCGCGCACTGATCGGTGTCGTGTATCGCTTCGGGGATCGGCTCATCGATCGTTCCAAGCAGGTGCAGGCAACACGGCTACAAACCCTTGGCTCTAGCAGTCTGCGATGACACCAACGATGACTTCGAAGCCCGCTTCGTCGATCGCGGCGATGATGGCCGAGGTTTCTCCGCCGACTACGGCGACGGTTTTGGTGTCGAGATCGACGGCAATATCGGTGACCCCGTCTACCGCCGTCACCTCGCGAGTGATGGCGTCGATGCAGTGTTGGCAGCTGATGCCAGGGACATTGAGTGTTGTTGGCGTCGCCATGAGCGGGATCGCTTTCAGGGTTGGTGGTGGGCGTTAGACGTCTGCACGGCGGTAGCCGGCGAAGCGACGAAGGCGAAGACTGTTACTCACAACGAACAGCGATGAAATACCCATCGCTGCGGCAGCGATCATCGGGTTGAGTACGCCGAATGCTGCGAGAGGGATGGCGGAAGCGTTGTAGGCGAAGGCCCAAAAGAGGTTGCCTTTGATCGTCGACAGCGTGCGGCGTGACAGCGCAATGGCATCTGCGACAGCGCGGAGGTCGCCAGAGACGATAGTGAGGTCGGATGCTTCGATCGCCACATCGGCGCCTGTACCGATGGCAATTCCGAGGTCGGCCTGGGCCAGGGCTGGCGCGTCGTTGATGCCGTCGCCGACCATCGCTACTCGTTTGCCTCCCGCTTGCAGGCTCCTGATGACCGCTGCTTTGTCATCGGGGTACACCTCCGCGATCACCGCGTCACCGGTGACCGATCCAATAGCCACCTTCACCGCGACGGCTTCAGCGGTGCGTTGATTGTCTCCGGTGAGGAGCGTGACCGTCAGGCCTTGGTCATGTAGCGCGGCGATTGCTGCGGCTGATGTGACTTTGACCTGGTCGACCACGACATAGACCAACTCTGCGGTGCCGTCGCGCCCGGCAAACACGGCCGTTGCACCCTCTGCCTCAGCTTCGGCAGCGAGCCTTTCGACCGCATCGGAGACCTGGTCGAACAGGCTTCGCCGACCGACTCTGACCTCGAGGTTGCCGATGTGGGCCGTGACGCCGGACCCTGGGACGTTCTCGAAGCCATCAACGTCGAGGTGGGCCTCGATGGAACGGGCGATGGCCTGGGCGATTGGATGCTCGGATCGAGCTTCGACCGATGCTGCGAGCCGGTGAACGAGATCATGGTCATCGGTCGAAAGGCCTGCGTCCAGCACCCTTTCCAGCGACATCTGACCTTCAGTGACGGTGCCCGTCTTGTCGACCACCACAA
>CAWKYX010000292.1:0-4603 GCA_963854265.1 Acidimicrobiia bacterium | reverse complement strand
CTTGCCACTAGGCTCGTTTCCGTAGGCGTTTGTTGTGATGCCTTCCATGGACAGCCGATCTGACCGGTCGTAGCCCCCCAAGGAAGTCAGCGTCCCCGACAGCCGGCGCGTGCCAAGCACCCGGCTTACGCTACTCGGAGAACCCAAGGAAGGCCGCCTCTCTATTCGGCGCTTCACCATGGCCTCAGCGCTGGTGGTCACCCCCTCGATAAGGAGTCCCGATTTGACCCGCCTATGTGAGATCACTGTTGCATGACAGAGCTCGCCTTCGTCCCCACCGCTACTCTTGGCGAACAGCCCAGACCGACCGCAAGTGCTAGGGCAGTAGGCGTCCGCCGCGCCGTGATCCTCGCAGCCGGGATGGGCAATCGCCTCCTGCCGCTCACGTTAGACACGCCGAAGTGCCTCACGGAGATCAACGGCCAACCAATCGTGTTCCGTGCTCTAGGAGCGTTGGCGAGCCAGGGGTTTTCCGAGGCGGTCATCGTGGTTGGTCACCACGCGCAGAAGATCCGCGAACGAGTTGGCTCGAGCCGCTTCGGCCTCGATATCCGCTATGTGGATGCGCCGCGCTATAAGACGACCAACAACATTCGTTCCCTGTGGGACGCACGCGCCTTCTGTGACGAGGACGTCCTGCTCATCGAAGGCGATGTTGTCTTTGACGAGACCATCCTGACCAAGATGCTCCAACAGCCTGGAAGCGCTGCTGCGGTGGTGCCCTATCAACGGGAACTCTCCGGGACCATCGTGCGCTGCGACGACAGCGGTAGTGTCACCGAATTCGTGCTGGCTGCAGACCAAGGCCAGGATTTTTGCTTCGAAGGCGCCCTCAAGACGGCAAACATCTACCTCCTTCGGGGCGAGATGATGCGGCTGCATTTCTTGCCGCGACTCGGGCTGAACGTCGAAGGCGGCGCGGTCGACGACTACTACGAGTCTGTGTTCCGCGACCTCGTCGCTGACGAGTCACTGGCCGAATTCGCGGCGGTCGACATATCCGCCCACCGTTGGGCCGAAGTCGACGACCACCACGATCTGGCAGCGACCCGGTTCCAATTCCTGGACCGAGACGCTCAGTTCGATCGGATCCAGCACCTCCATGGCTCTTACTGGCGGTACGGGTTCGTCGACCACTCCTACCTGTACAACCTGCACTTCCCGACCGATGAGATGCTTGCCGATTTCCGACACGACCTGTCCCGGATCGTCACTAACTACCCAGTCGGACAACAGGAGATCATTGGACTCCTGTCGACCTGGACAGGCGCAGATCCCGATCACCTGGTCGTAGCGAACGGCGGCGCGGAACTCATCAAGATCCTCGGCGAGGGCGACTTCGGGCGAATGACGATTCCCGTGCCCTCATTCAACGAGTACGAGAACGTCTTTGAGCCAGAACTGCTGAACCGTTTTGCGCTCGATCCAGACACCTTCGAGTTGGACGTAGACGCATTCGGCGACTCGGTCATCGAAAGCCAGTCGAGCGTGGCGCTGATCGTGACGCCCAACAACCCAACAGCCCTGTCGGTCAGCCGGACTGACCTTCTTCAGCTGGCCCGACGCCTCGAACCACACGACTGCAAGCTCATCGTCGATGAATCATTTGTCGAATTCTCCCGAGTGGGCCCAGCTGCCAGCGTCGAGTCAGCAATCAAAGACCACCCGAACCTCGTGGTGCTGAAGAGCATGAGCAAGGTGTTCGGGGTGGCCGGCATCCGACTGGGCTATCTGCTCACCTCGGACGCAGAGTTCCTCGATCGGTTCCGACAAAGGCTCCCGATCTGGAACATCAACGGACTTGCCGAGGCCTTCCTGCGCTCTGTGGGTGGTTACCGAGCCGAGTTCGAGCTCAGCTGCGACCTTGTGCGCAAAACGTGTCGCGATTTCTACGAACAGCTGAGCATGGTCGAGGGACTCGAGCCCATCGAGCCGGACGCCAACTTCGTGTTCTGCAAGATCACGACGCCTGGAGTAACCGGAGCCCAGCTGGCCCGCGAGCTCTATGTCGACCACGGCATCCTCATCAAGGACTGCACCTCCAAGAGCATGCCGAACGCCGACGCCTACCTCCGAATCGCCTCTCGGACTGACCTGGACAACCGGCGGCTGGTGGGAGCGCTCGCGCAGTCTCGTTTGGCTGCACGTTGACCAACGTGCCACGAGCACAGCCGGCTCTTGCCGGAGCAAAACCGCCGATAGTGGCAAGCCTGCGCGATGCGGCCAACTTGTTGACGCTGGCCGGTGTGTTCAGCAGCCTCCTGGCCATCATCTTTGCGTTCAATGGGCGGCTTTCCGCCGCTTCTGTGGCGCTCGTCGCCGCGTTCATCTTCGATGTGGTCGACGGACCGGTGGCGAAACGCCTCAGCGGCCGCAACGATGACGACAGGGCCATCGGCGCCAACCTCGACTCGCTGGCCGACGTGGTCAGCGCCGGGGTTGCTCTCAGCGTCGTGTTTCTGGCCTACGCAGACTTCGAGGCAGCGTTCGTACCCGGTGCTTTCCTGCTGGTCGGTGCAGCGACGCTACGGCTTGCGTACTTCAACGTTCATGGACTGGCCGAGACATCCACGACTTACACCGGACTGCCAACTGACTTGGCAATCATCTTGTTCGTCACCGTGGTTCTACTGGACCAGCCGCTCACACGGAGCGCCTTCCAGATCGTCCTGTATGGAGCGGTCGTCGTGCTCGCCGGCCTCATGGTGAGTTCCCTCCGTGTCCCCAAGTTCACGGGCAGGGCATTCTGGGCTGTGCTCGGCCTCGCCGTCTGCCTGGCCGCAGCCCACGCTGCTATTGCGTTCTCCTAGCCGACGACCAGGGTCAGGGGTTGTTGTGTGTGTGTGCGCGATGGCAATCCTTGTTGGATTTCCCACGCGCCGTTGAGATTCAGCGTTCGATGATGGTATTGCTGTGGCGCCAGCGGGCCCGCCCACGGCGGTTCCAACGCCGAGGCGAGGGCTCGTCCAGCGGTGGTGTCGGTCTCGACTGCAGCGATGATCCGCGTCCGGTAATCTTCAGTGAGTTTGCGTTCTTCGCCACCGGCGCCGGTGTAGAGGTCATCTGAGAAAAGGTTGCGGAGATGCATCGCGGCCCCCTTGGCGAGACGCTGAATATTGGTGCTGCCGGCCCTGAGCATCAAATGCGTCCGCTCACCCTCTAGTGTTTCGCCCAGCCAAACAGGAGACCGATGATGAGCACCGAGCCGGAGCGGGATCACGGTAGGGGCCTCGCCGCCCTCGTCGTCGGGATCGCGTTGTTCTCGACCGCTCCTGTGCTGACAGCCGGGTCCCAGACCAACGGACTCGCGGTCGGATCTTGGCGGATCTGGCTTTCCGGCGCGGTCATGTCCTTCTTCGCCCTGTTGCGCAAGAAACTCACATGGTCCGCCGTTAGGCCAACGGTAGTTCCAGGCGTTGCTTTCGGAGTCACCACAGCGCTGTTCTTCACCGCCGTAAAGATCACCAGCGTCGCGAACGCCACTCTCCTTTCGACGCTGCAGCCCATTCCACTGATGATCGTGGGCGTTGTGTTGTTCTCCGAAAGCACGCGCGTCCGAGAGGTTGTTTGGGTGGCGATTGCGATATTCGGCGCAGCGTTCGTGGTGCTCGCCGCCCGGTCGGCCGAAACGGGCGACATCAAGGGTGATCTCTTGGCGGCAGCCTCACTCCTGGCAATGGCGGTCTACTTTTCGTCTGGGAAACGGGCGAGGGCGTCACTCGACACATTGCCGTTCATGGTCGGGATGTGGTTTTGGGCGGGCGTCGCGATCACGCCCATCTTGTTGCTCTCCAACAACGAACTCATGCCCGCGAATGGAGCGGACTGGCTCAGAATCGCGGGAATTGTTGCGTTCGCAGGGACGGGTCACACGCTCATCAACTACTCGCACCAACACGTCTCGCTGGCCATCGTCGGCGTGCTTCACCTATTCCTGCCCGTGGGTAGTGGGCTCTTGGCGTGGTGGTTCCTCGATCAACCCCTCAGCGGTTGGCAAGCCCTCGGGATGGCCGTCGTGATTGCCGCGCTGGCCGCCTACACGCTCGAGCAGGCGGAGTGAACCTCAGGAGCAGCGCGAGTAGGTAAGCGAGGCGAACCTGCGAGCCGGCTCAGGAGCGAGCAACAGCCTCTACAACCACCATTGGTGGCGGCGGTCGGCCGGAAACCAACGCTGTCATGATCTCCCCGACCTCAGTCTCGATCTCGGCCCGCGTCCGGCCCCAGCCCCCTCCCATTTATCGTCCAACCCGCACAGACGCATTACTTCGTCGTGGTTGGGGTAGTCCATGGCGACAGCGAGCCGGTAGAAGCGTTTCAGCGCTGCCTCGGCATGTAGCCCAGCCACGGTCCAAGCGAGCCCCAGCATCTGAGCCGCTGAGTCGAGTCGTTGTGGAAGTGGACGCGTCAGTGCGGCGGTCTCGGCAATGACCTGACCGAAAATGTCGCTGGCGTCTCTGGGATCGAAGTGTCCTAGGTCGAGCCCGGCGAGAGAGCACAACGCCGGTGTATCGGCGCCGCGAATCCAGGAGGTGTGTCGCGATTGAAGGCAGGGCCTCGGGAAGGAGTACTCCACCCCACAGGGCATCATCTATGAGCCCAAGTA
>CAWKYX010000291.1:0-4611 GCA_963854265.1 Acidimicrobiia bacterium | reverse complement strand
TACCCAGATCCGCAACGGACGCCTGCCCGATGGCCGTCTCGTCGACATCGAGGTCGAGCATGGCTTGATATCGGCGGTCACCGCACACAAGGCGGCCCGCGACCCTGAGGCTGCGCCTGGTGCCGACGTTGGCGGCTGGTTGGTGTTGCCTGCCATGGCCGAGCCTCATGCGCACCTCGACAAAGCCTTGACGGCCGAACTCGTGCCCAATCCCAAAGGGGACCTGATGGGCGCGATCAACGCGTGGATAGCCGCGGCTGGAGCCGGTGAGATCACCCATGAGGGCATTGTCGAGCGAGCTGCTGCTGCGATGGACCTGCTCTTGGTCCACGGCGTCACCGCTGTACGGAGCCACGTCAACGTGATCGAAACGATTGGGGCGAGTGCGGTGAGGGCGGTCAAGGAAGCCGCGGCTCGGTTCGACGGGCTGCTCGACATCCAACTCGTGGCGCTGTGTGCCAGCCCCATGACGGGCACCGCAGGCGCTGGCACGCGGCGGGCGTTGGCTGAGGCCATCGAGGCGGGAGTGGACATGGTGGGCGGTTGCCCGCATCTCGACCCTGATGGGCCCGGCTCGATCACCGTCGCTATCGACGCTGCCACCGAGGCCGGTATCGGGATCGATCTGCACGTTGACGAGATGCTGGATCCAACGATGTTGACGCTGCGCGACTACGCCCGACAGGTGATCGACTCGGGCTTCGAGGGGCTCGTCGCTGCCGGTCACTGCGTCACCCTCGGGATGCAGACTCCCGAGGTTCAGGCGGCGGTGGCTGCCGAGGTTGCCGAGGCGGGAATTGCTGTATTCCCCCTCCCGCAAACCAATCTGTTTCTGCAGGGTCGTGACGACCCCACCGCGACACCTCGTGGTTTGACGGCGGTGCGGGCGCTCCAAGACGCTGGTGTGCTGGTGGCCGCCGGAGCCGACAACGTGCAGGATCCGTTCAACCTCGTCGGCCGCAGCGACCCCCTCGAAACCGCGGCGCTCATGGTGATGGCTGGCCATCAGCTGCCGGAGACCGCCTATGCCATGGTCAGCAACAACGTTCGCAGAGCGCTGGGGTTGGCCGAGGTGAATCTCGAAGTCGGTGATCCCGCAGATCTGGTGGCGATCGACGCCCCCTCGGTGCGCGGCGCAATCGCTGATGCGCCCATGTCACGGCGGGTCTTTCGTGCCGGCCGCCTTGTGGCCTCGGCCGATCAACAGACAGTTGTCCACCGCCCATCGTGAGCACTCGGGACAACATCGCGACCGACATCGTGCTCAGTCCGTTCGGCGCAGATGCAGCGGCGATGGTCGACGCCGCCCGCTGTCTCGACGAGAGTGGCTTCGACGGTGTCTGGACGCTGGACCACTTCAGCGGGTCCATGCTCGACCGCCCATGGTCTCGCGAGCCATTCACTGTGCTGGGGGCGATGGCTGCGGTCACTTCCGAGCTCCGTGTCGGGCCGCTGGTTGCCAACATGGTCAACCGTCATCCTGCTCTGTTGGCGTCGGCAGCATCGACCTTGCAGTCGATAGCCGGAGGTCGTTCGGTCCTCGGCCTTGGGAGCGGTGCAGCTCGGGGATCGCGGTTTGCGGCCGAGCAAGATGCCATTGGGCGGGTCCCGGGGCCGGTCGAAGAACGTCGCCGGCATCTCGTGGAGACCATCGAGGCAGTCAGACTCCTGTGGGGTGGTGGTGGGGTTTACAACGGGACATACATCGAGATCGATGAGTTGCACGGTGTTGTGGGTCCCGAAGCGATCCCTCCGATCATTGTGGGAGCCAGCGGTCCTCAGACCGTTGGTTTGGCCTGCGAGCACGCCGACGGGGTGAACATTCGGGTCACCGATCGGACCCCAGAATTGGTGCACGCCGCGGTGCAAACAACAAGCGGTTCACCCTTCGAGATCGCGATCTACGACGACCTCGATGTGGGCCATCCCCACGGCGGCGCCGTGGACGCGTGGATCGAGTCAGGCGTCACTCGACGGACGTTGATGATGTCGCCGCCGTTCGACCTGGTCGCGATTGCCGCGCTGGGGGATCGACTTAACGCCTGAAGGCGGCGATGTATGGGAGCATTCAGATGGACGAGTGACCGCTTGTCCATCACCGAGTCGGACTGACCTGGAGGTACTGCCGACGTCACGTCTACGGACGCGCCGAAGGAGCTCAGGGTGAAACTCACCATCACAGCCGCTATTCACGCTCGTTGGGGTCATCGTGTCGATGCTCTCATCCACACTCACGCATGGACCGTCGAGGCCACGTTGGAAGGTCCCGCCGACTGCGACAAGGTCTTCCCCGCCGATGACCTTGAACGGATCTTGTCCGAAGCTGTCGAGGCCTGGCAGGGCTGTTACCTGACCAAAGAGGACGTCGGTCCATGGAAGGGCTACGAGCCATTGGTCTGGGATCGTGAGCCGACGGTCGAGGAGATCGTCCGGGTGTTGTGGACCCATCTCGAGGGCCGGGTTCCCGGCCTCACCGAGGTCGCCGTGGTCGAGAGCACCGAGTTCGACCGCTGTCGCACAGTTCGCCTGGCGGCGTAGCGACCCGCCCAGGGGCCACGCGCGAGTATTTGTGCCCGGAGACGTCGGGGACCGAGCGCTTCTGCCGGCAGACGGCCGGGTCAGTGTGCTTCTGGCGGCGTGGCACCGGTCTGTAGACGTGCGGGTCAGTGTGCTTCTGGCGGCGTGGCACCGGTCTGTAGACGTGCGGGTCAGTGTGCTTCTGGCGGCGTGGCACCGGTCTGTAGACGTGCGGGTCAGTGTGCCTCTGCCGCCGTAGCGCCCGTCTGTGCGGGTCGCTCCGGTTGTTGCTACTGCGGAACGACGATCTCGAAGAGGGTTATGGCCCAACCGTCTGGGCCCTCGACGCCGAAATTCTTGTGCCCCCACGGCTGCATCGTGGGTGGACTAGACACGACCCCTCCGGCCGCCACGATGCGGGCGTGGTCGGCGTCTGCATCGGCGACTTCCCAGGCCAGGGTGGCCCCAGTCACGCCGGGAGAACCCCATCCGTGCCCCGGGGCGAACACCTCGATCTGGCCATTGGCGGCCAACAAGATGGTGCCTTTGCCGCCATCCTCGAATGAGCGCAAGACCTCGCACCCCATCATGTCGCGGAAGAACGAGACGGTTGCGTCATAGTCGTTGGCCATGAACGCCACTCGGAATTCAGCCATCCCCCGAACCTAACTGATCAGCGTTCTGCCAGCGTGAACCGTCCCCAGAGGGCCGCTTTACGCTGGCAGAACGCGGCGTGGGAGCGCAGCGCGGCGGAGAGGGGCGCGGCGGAGAGGGCCGGGCAGCGCTGGTTCTGCCAGCGTGAACTGTTCCCAGGGGGCCGCTTTACGCTGGCAGGTCATGGCGTGGTGCGGGTCGGCGTAGTGCGGCCAACGGGGCGAACGTGGAACTTACCGGAGGGACTCGGTCATGGGGACACCGGTCAGGTCGGTGTCGCTGTCGATGATGTAGTTGCCGGCCACCACGGTGCCAGTCGGTGCGCCCTCGTCGAACGTCACGCCGACCGGGTCGCCGCCGCCTGCCACGATCTCCACTTGTTCTTTGAACTGGCGCCGAACCATTGAGACACCCCGGTCGCTTGATGACAAGCGCTCGGTTGAGTGCCGGGTGATGGGGCCCTGGCCCACCTGGGTCTCGAAGTCGCCGGGGTAGCGCTGGTGCTCCTCATCGCTGAGGTCAAACCAACTTTTGTCTCCCGCGTAGACCGGCAGTCCTTGCGCCGGCGCATCCTTCGGCTTGCGAACCATTGCGAAGACCCGGGTGTGGGTGTCATCGATGGGTTGGGTCCACGACATGTTGTTCGTCTTGCCCAGAACCGTCAACGTGGGGGTCGGGATGACCCGGATTGTCGGCATCTGGACTTCGACAACGCGATGCAACGTTGTTCCATCGGGGAGTTCTCGGTCTTGGGTGGACGTCACGCCCATCTCGGTCCGCTGCCAATCGATCCGGGGCCAGATCTCCAACTTCGGATCAAACTGTGGGCCGCTGATCGCGTTGTGCAGGATGAACACGTGGTACGGATCCATGGCGTTCTCGTGCGTCTGGAACCAGTTGCACGGGGCCACGGTCGGTCCGCCGAATGCGAAGTGGTCGATGATGACGATGTCTTCGGTCTCGATGTCCAGGTCTTCGAAGATGTCATAGCGCGGGAAGACCGGTTGGCGATCGGGTGGACCCATGTAGGTGAAGATCAGCCCGTGGTATTCGACCAGCGGGTACCACGGCTGGCGATAGGACTCTCGGTTGCGGCCACGGTCGGGTTCGCACGGCTGATCAAGGCAGGTGCCATCTGGGCCGAACAGCCACCCGTGATACGGGCAGCGGATGCCATTGTCCTCCACCCGCCCGACGTACAGGCTGGTTCCGCGATGACAGCATCGGGGTTCGAGCAGCCCAGGTGTACCCGAGGCGTCCCGATAGAGGATCAGGTCCTCGCCCAGGAGGCGGACGTTGCTCGGACGAGTCGTGGCCTCATCGCTCCGCCCCACCGGGTGCCAATAGCGGCGCAGAAGCTCGCCCGACGGCGTTCCCGGACCGGTCTCCACAAGATCGTTGTCCCAGGTCCCGGTCTCGCGGCCATATGCCCTGCCGTCG
>CAWKYX010000290.1:0-4707 GCA_963854265.1 Acidimicrobiia bacterium | reverse complement strand
CCATTACGCGGAAACTGCACTGTTCACGGGGAAGCTAAGAGCCTCCTGATTGGCCTTGCCAAGGTTGAGGTCGCCGGTTCGAACCCGGTCGTCCGCTCCCGTTGCGCACCGGCTGTTGCTCCCCTCCATGCTCCCCGGAACGACAAAGGACTTCGCCGATTCGACGAAGTCCCTGGTCATCTGAGTGGAGCTAAGGGGAATTGAACCCCTGACCCCTTCCATGCCATGGAAGTGCTCTACCAACTGAGCTATAGCCCCGAGAGGGTCTTGGACCCCTTGGAGCTAGCAAGTCTAGCAGGGCGTCATTGCGGTGCCGACGCCGAGATCCGAGTCTTCTGGCCGTGTGAGGTCGTACAGGGCTCTCGCCGACGGACCTACCGAACAGATCGAAGGATCAATCGTCGTTGTCGTCGAGGAACTCGCGGAACTGGTCGGCGAGTTGATCGCCGGTCGGGATCTCGGAGGGGTGGGTCCTTGCGACGTTGTCGGCGTGGGATTCGAGGTTGCCGACCATCCGGGCGCGCTCGTCGTCGCCGGCCAGCACCGTGTCGAGGCGCTCGGTGACCGAGTCGGCCTCGGCCTGAATATTGGCGGTGAGGAATCGGCGATCGGCGACTTGTTCGAGGCCTCGCAACAGCGCCGCGACCGCTGCGGGAAATGGTTCGGCCGCCGCGTAGTGCGGCACCGGGGCCCACAGGCCCACGGAGGGAATGCCCACATCGGCACAGGCCCGTTCGAGTGCCGCATGCACCCCCGCTGGGACATCGTGTTTGCCCTCAAGGTACCCCACGCGCTCGACCAGCTTCGGTGTTGTGCCAACCGCCGAAAGTGTAATGTCGCGCGTGTGTGGCGTAGCCGCTGGGTAGGCCCCAAGCGTGAGCGCCAGGCGAACGCCGTACTCCTGCGCCATAGCGACGACTGCGTCCGAGAATCCCCGCCACGCCCGATCGGGCTCGGCGCCTGCCAGCACCAGGACATCGCGTCCGTCGAGATCCTTGCAAGCGAGGATCTCGATCGTCGGCCAGTCCAGGCCGGTATTGATGCCGCTGTCCACATGCATGATTGGCCGACGGGTTCGGTAGTTGATCAGGTCGTCGGCGTCGAAAGAGGCCAACAAGATCGACGGGCCATCGAGCACAGCTCGGGTGGTGCGGTCGAGGACGCCACCGGCATCGACCCAACCGTCGAGGCACACCAACAGCACCGGGGATTCGAGATCGATATGGCCATGAAGCGCTCGCTGAACTTTCACGAGGTCCCGCTGGCGGCCGTGTTGTTGGGGCCAGCGTTGTCGAGGGCACTCAGCCGAGTCTGTGGCGCGAATGAATTGGACGACAGCGGGGGAGCGATGCTGGGCACGCGCTCGGTCCGCCAGGATGTGAACGAATCAACCTTGATAGCTGTCACATCAGCCGCGGGCATGGGTGATGGTGACTCCTTGTCGCCGGTGCTTGAGTGGGTGTGTCTGTGGGTGGTGGGCCGAACCTAGCGGACGGCGCCCGAACATGCGTACCGACGGTAGATTGGCCCCTCAGCCGGCCTGGCCGGCGGATCCCCCCGGAGGACTGAGCTATGACCGACGTGACCGATGCAACCTTCAACGCTGCTGTCATCGAACGATCAGCCACCGTGCCGGTGGTGGTCGACTTGTGGGCAGAGTGGTGCGGTCCCTGCAAGACGCTGGGCCCCATCATTGAAAAAGTTATAGCTGCGACCGGCGGCAAGGTGGAATTGGTCAAGGTCGACGTCGACTCAAATCCAC
Source organism: Acidimicrobiia bacterium (assembly GCA_963854265.1). Lineage (GTDB taxonomy): Bacteria > Actinomycetota > Acidimicrobiia > Acidimicrobiales > UBA8592 > CAWKYX01. The sequence continues at coordinate 2,945 of CAWKYX010000290.1, read as the reverse complement.
AGGTAGCTCAGGCCTTCAAGGTGCAGGGGATACCTGCCGTCTTCGCCATGAAGGACGGTGAGGTCGTCGACTCCTTCGTTGGTGCCAAGCCTGAGGCCGAGGTCCAGACATTCGTCGATGCGCTGTTGCCTACCGAGGCGGCGAACACGATCGAGACGCTTCTCGAAGTCGGCGACGAGGCTTCGTTCATCCAGGTGCTCGAACTCGAGCCAGACAACCCTGCTGCTGTCACGGGTCTTGCGGCGATCCTGATCGACCAAGGCGAAGCCGACGCGGCACTCGACCTGATGAAACGGGTCCCCGAGTCCCCCGACACGCGACACCTCGCTGCTCGGGCCCGCAGCGGTGCTCCCGACCAAGACGAGATCGTCCAGAAACTCGACGCGTTGTTGTTGCGGGTCAAAGCCGACGGGGATGCTCGCCAGGAGTTTCTCGATCTTCTCGAGTTGCTTGGCCCAACCCATGAGCTGACCGCCGAATATCGCAAGAAGCTCTCGTCAGCGTTGTTCTGACCCGTAGGTCTTGACCGTGGCCATCGAGCGGCGAGAGGGATACTGGTACTGGACTGGCGGACCGGTCCCGCCAGGCAGCGCCGCGATCACGCTTGGTCGTCTCGTCATCGTGCGTCACCGCGAACAGAGCGAACGTCTTCTGCGCCACGAGCTGACTCACGTGCGCCAGTACAGCGCGATGGGAATGATCCGTTTCCTGATCAAATACCTCGGCCACTATCTCCACTGGCGACTCCGTGGCTACTCCCACAGCGGCGCGTACCGTCGGATCCCACAAGAGATCGAGGCCTACTGGCTCGAGCGGGTCGATGCCGACGAGGCTGCTGAGGAAAGCGATCCCGCCTCCCACTAGGGTGTGCCTCACTTCCCCCTCCCGTCCGAGCATTGTTCAGGGAGGACCCCATGGGCTCGGATCCGCTCGATCGCAGCAGTGGCGCGCTGCCCCGTCCGTTAACGCCGCCCGACTGGCGCGACCGCGTCGATGAGTGGGGAGACCGGCTTGTCGATCTCACCGAAGGTCATCGTCTTTGGCGCGTGGCGGTGGGAGTGTTGGCGCTGTGTGGTGCTGCGCTCGCCGCATGGGTCCTGTTGGCGCCGGGCCGTGCCGGCCCGCCGATCGAGGCTTCGCTTCCCCTGTTCGAGCCTGTTGTGGGCGTGGCATCTCCCGTCCCGGTCGAGACAACGATCTCGGTGCATGTCGCGGGAGCAGTGGAACGGCCTGGACTTGTTGAGCTGCAGCTGGGGGCGCGGGTTGCCGATGCGGTTGCCGGAGCAGGTGGCGCTATCACCGGGGCCGATCCCGATCGAATAAATCTGGCACAGCCCTTGGCCGACGCCGATCGAATCTATGTGCCGCTCATCGACGAGGTCGTCGCCGCCGAGCTTGGTGGGTCCGAGCTCGGTGCCGAGGCCGAGGGCCCACTCGATCTCAATCGGGCCACTGCGTTCGAGCTCGATGACCTACCCGGCATTGGTCCAGCGACCGCTGCCGCCATCGTCCGATATCGCGAGGACAATGGTGATTTCACCTCCATCTCGGAGTTGGAGTCGGTTGCGGGGATTGGTCCAGCCAAGTTGGAACAGCTCCGCGACCTGGTGGCCGTGCGATGAGTGATCGTGGCATTCTCGTGGCATTCTCGTGGCATTCTCGTGGCGGCGCTGGCTGCGGTCGCCGGAGCGCTGACGCCGCACCGTGTGCCGCTCTGGATCGTGGTCGGAATCCTGTTGGCTGGGCTGGCGACCCGACGGTCCCTGGGCAGGTCGGTGCTGGTGATAGTGGCTGTCGGCGCCCTGTGTTCGACCTTGGCCGACCGGTCCTGGAGCGGACTCGAAGCGATCAACCCAACAGGATTGGCGGGCGACGGGTCGGTGGTGAGCGATCCCATACGGTCGGGGGCGGGCACGACGGCTGTGGTGCGCGTTGACGGGCGCAGGTATCTGGCCACCGCCTACGGGGGAGCCGGGGCCCGTCTGAGGGGAGCCCAGGCAGGTGATTCGATCGCTGTGTCGGGCAAGATTCGCCCCTACGGCGGTCCAGACGAGCGTCGAGCTGCGTTGCACATCGGCAATCGGTTGTCGGTCCACGCCATTGCGGTGAAACCGACATCCAACCCGCTGTGGCGCGCAGCCAACGGCCTACGCAATCTGATTGGTGGGGGAGCCGAACCCATGGGGTCCACGCGCCAAGCACTGTTCACCGGCATCGTCTATGGCGACGATCGTGGTCAGAGCCCGGTGACCGAGGCCGACTTTCGTCTCGCCGGCCTCACGCATCTGCTGGCTGTGTCCGGACAAAACGTCGCGTACGTGCTCACCGTGTGTCGACCGCTCATCCAACGCCGCTCGCTCACAGGCCGATGGGTTACGACGTTGACGATCTTGGTGCTTTTTGCCACGGTCACCCGATTCGAGCCATCGGTTCTTCGTGCAACCGTGATGGCTGGGTTGGCCGTCACCGCACGGACGGTGGGACGTGAGGCCAGTGCGGGCCGGCTGCTGGCGCTGGCCGTGATTGTGCTGCTGGTGGTCGACCCGTTGCTCGCAACAACGGTGGCATTTGGGTTGTCAGTCGCGGCGTCGGCGGGAATCTTGTGGATCAGCCCGGGGGTGGCTGGGCGGGTTCGAGGGCCCGAGTGGCTGCGCGAGTCGCTGGGTGTCACCGTCGGGGCACAGCTAGCGGTGGCCCCGGTCTTGGTGACGACGTTCGGGCCAATCAGCTTGGTGTCGGTTCCCGCGAACGTCGTGGCCGGGCCGGTCGCTGGTCTGGTCATGGCTTGGGGGATGACCGCAGGCATCGTGGCCGGGTGCGGCCGGGGCTGGCTGGCCGGACCCATCCACACGGTCTCAACTGCCGGCCTGATCTCACTCGAGGCCACGGCGCGCGCTGCTGCGGCTCTGCCGCTCCCGCCTGTCGGGATTGGGTGGCTTGTCGTG
>CAWKYX010000289.1:0-4765 GCA_963854265.1 Acidimicrobiia bacterium | reverse complement strand
AGCCGAAAGGCTGTTAGTGAGCGAAGCGAACGGCAGCGACTTAGACCATCGTGCGGCTGGCGTACCAGGGCTTGATGGTGCGATTGATGATCTCGAGGCGTTCGTCGAAGGGGATGAACGAGCTCTTCATGGCATTGATGGTGAGCCATTGCACCTCGTGCCAGTCCCAATCGAATGCCTGGCAGCAGACGTCGAATTCATTGGACATCGACGTTGCGCTCATGAGCCGATTGTCGGTGTTCATGGTGACTCGGTACCGGAGATCGACGAGGTCCTTGATGGGGTGATTGGCGATCGATGCCGCTGCACCGGTGTGCACGTTGGAACTGGGGCAGATCTCGAGCGGAATGCGGGTGTCGCGAACGAATGCTGCGAGGCGCCCGAGTTCGTGGCCGTCGTCGGAGCTGGTGATGTCGTCCATGATGCGAACCCCGTGTCCGAGTCGCTCGGTGCCGCAGTACTGGATGGCCTCCCAGATCGACGGCGGCCCATAGGCCTCACCAGCGTGGATCGTGATGTGGAAGTTCTCGCGGTGGATGTATTGGAACGCGTCCAGGTGTCTGGTTGGCGGGTTACCGGCTTCGGAGCCGGCGATGTCGAAGCCGACCACGCCGTGGTCGCGGTGGCGTACGGCCAACTCGGCGATCTCGACGCTGCGCGCCGCATGGCGCATGGCCGTGACGAGGGTGCCGATCCGGATGTTGCGACCGTCGCTACCGTCGCGGAATCCGGCGAGTGTCGCTTCGGCGACCTCATCGAGGCTGAGGCCCTCGTCTACGTGGAGTTCCGGGGCGAATCGGATCTCGGCGTAGACCACGCCATCGTTGGCCAAGTCCTAGGCACACTCCGCAGCCACACGATGAAGAGCATCGGCGGTCTGCATGACTCCGACGGTTTGCGCGAATGTTTCGAGGTAGAGCTCGAGGTTGAGCCGGCTGGCGCCGCGTACCATCCAGGTTGCCAGTTCGGCGGGGTCCGTGGTGCGGAGGCCGTCGTAGTCGTTCTGTGCAGCCAGTTCAATCAGAGTGGCCGGCCTGAGTCCGCCATCGAGATGATCGTGGAGCAGGACCTTTGGGGCCTCTTTGAGCTCTGAGGTGTTTGGGGTGGCCATACACCAGCCTAACGATGTGATGGGCCCCTCAGTGTTGCACCCCGGGCAAGGCGGCCGTCCTGCTACTGGTCAGCTCGCCCGTTCGACAGAGCCGCGTCGAGCCGTCACGGTGATGTCCACACCACCGCGGACGTGTTGGTGGAGCGAGACGACGACCGTGGTGGCGTGGTTGCCCAGCGCTGCGAACACATCGTCGGCGATGGTGTTGGTCAGGTCCTCGGCGAGGATGGTTTCTTGTTCCCAACTCGCGATGTAGAGCTTGAGGGACTTGGACTCCAGGGTCGCCGTCGCTCCGAGCTCGATTCGAGCGTCGTAGAGGTCTCGCTGGCTTGTGACGGGGCACAGCGCCAGGAGCTCGCTGGTGGTGAACACGATCTCGATCGTCGAGGGCGTGTCGAGCATGATGATTTCAAGGTCGCGTCCGGGCGACATCGGCCCTGCGCCCAGGGCTCGTAGCCCAGAGGTGTCACTTTGTCGCATCTCGTCTCGCTATTGCTTGATATACGGCTGGCCGTCAGCGGCCGGGGGCCGACTCTTGCCTACGACTCCTGCGACCACGATGATGGTGACGATATAGGGCAGCATCGACAAGAACTCTGACGGGATGGGTGTTCCGAGGATCCCCATCTTTTGTTGCAAGGCACGAGCGAAGCCGAAGACCAGACCGGCCCCCAGCGCCCCGAGCGGCATCCATCTGCCGAAGATCATCGCAGCGAGGCCAATGAAGCCGATACCTGCGGTCAGGTTCTCCTCGAATCTTGACACTTGCGACAGCGTGAGAAATGCGCCGCCGAACCCTGCGATGCAGCCACCCAGGATGACGTTCTGGTAGCGGGTTTTGTAGACGTCGATACCGACCGTGTCGGCGGCTTTGGGGTGCTCGCCGACTGCACGTGAGCGCAGCCCCCACCGGGTGTAGAACAGGCCGAAGTGGATCAAGATCACGAGGCCGAAGGTGATGTAGACGAACATCACGTGATCGAAGAACATGGGGCCGATCACGGGGATGTCGCCAAAGAACGGAATCTTGAACGATCGGAAACGGCCGGGGGAGTTGAGGCCGGGTTCTGTGCTCAGGACGCGTCGAGCCAGGAACGATGTGAGGCCCAACGCAAAGATGTTGATCACCACACCGGCGATGATCTGGTCGATCCGGTACTTGATGGATAGCACGGCCAGGACTGCGCCCAGAACCGCCCCGGTGAGAATGGCCAAGACGAGACCGGCCCAAATACCCCATGCCGAACCCGTGATGGTTCCGACGAAGGCCGCCGTTAGCAACTGACCCTCGATGGCGATGTTGATGACCGCCACCCGCTCACACATCAGGCCGGACAAGGCCCCAAGCGTGACTGGCACCGACAAGATCACGGTCGAGCGCAACATGCCGACCAGACTGAATGACTGACCCGCAGCTGCCCATGTCAAGAACGCCAATGCGGTCAGGCCGAGGCTGATGGCGAGTGCGACGTTGGTCCAGCGCAGATGTGTACGGCGCAACACAAGGCCGCCGAGGAAGGCAATGATGCCGGCGACAACGATCGAGAGCCAGCGAGAGTCCACCTCCCACTTGATGCCTTGGTACTTGGCGCCGGGAAGCGACAGATTGAAAGTCGAGGTATCGCCGCTGTCGACACCGAACCCGAACACCCAGAGAATAAAGGCGCCAAGGACGACTAGGACGGTCCCGACGGCTGTTGCGCGACGTTCCTCGGGTGTTGCCCGGCGGAGTGTGGTCGTGGTGGGGCTGACTGCTTCGGCTGTCATGATCCCCACCCTGTCGAAACGGTTGCCGATGTGCCCTCGTCAGGCGTTTTGATGCGGTAGATCGCCTTCACCAACTCGGGTGCGGCGATGAACACGATGATCAGTGCCTGAAGCACGAGAACCAGATCGATGGGGATGCGGGCTACACCTTGCATCTCGAGGCCGCCGGCGCGTAACCCGCCGAACAAGAGGCCGGCAAATAACACGCCGACCGGATGGGAGCGTCCGAGCAGCGCCAAGGCGATTGCATCGAAGCCCGTGTCGCCGGCAAAACCCGAGGTGGCTCGATGAGGTTGGAGGCCCAGAATCTGGTTGGCGCCTGCGATACCCGCCAGCGCGCCCGAGATCGCGATAACCGAGACGTAGATCCAGGCCACGTTCATGCCGGCGTAGCGCCCCGCCTCGGGGTTCGCTCCGACCGCACGGAACTCGAAGCCGATCGTCGAGCGGTACATCAGCCACCAGACCAGCCACACCGCCGCCAAAGCCACCAGAAACCCGATGTGGAGTCGATAGTTGTCAAAGAGTCTCGGGAACTGTGCCGATCCATCTGCAGGCTTGGAGATTGGGTCGTTGCGGCCACGGGCTTGGAAAACGGTGGTCGTCAAGAGCCAATCGACCATGAACAGCGCGATGAAGTTCAACATGATGGTCGTGATGACCTCGTGTGCGCCTGTCCGTGCCTTGAGTAGCCCGGCCACCCCTCCCCACGCGGCACCCGCCAGCATGGCTGCGAGGATGACCAAGGGGATGTGCACGATCGCCGGAGCCGAGACCGTGAATGCGATCCACAGGCCTGCCATGCCGCCCATGTGCATCTGGCCATTGGCCCCGATGTTGAAGAGGCCGGCCTGGAAACTGACGGCGACGGCGAGGCCGGCCAGAATCAGCGGCGTCGCGGCAAACAGCGTCTCGGCGATGGCTCGGCGAGAGCCGAGTGATCCAACGAACAGCGCCCTGTAGGCATCGCCGATCCCGCCGAGTGTCGAGCGGAAAGCCTCGCCAGGGTCATCCCCCCAGAGTTTGAGATTGTCGATATCGGTGACCGCAATAATGAAGGCACCGATGATGAGGGCCGACATCAGCGCAAGTGCGGGCAGGAGCAGCGCCTGTTTCAGCGACGAACCGACGCCAGTGGCCCTGGCGAACCACTCGGTCTGGTTGCTTTCCGATTCTGATTCCGATTCCGGGTCGGGCTGGCTGCCCGGGGGCTCAGTGACGTCGTCACTCATGACGCGACCTCCTCGCCCTGGCTGCTCAACATCGCCAAGCCAATCTCGGTTCGGGTCGCGCTGGCGTCGAACTCGCCTGAGACTCGTCCTTCGAACATGACGAGTATGCGGTCGGAGAGCGCCATGATCTCCTCGAGTTCGGACGACACGATCACCACTGCGGCGCCCCGGTCACGTTCGGCAACGATGCGAGAGTGGATGTACTCGATCGAACCCACATCGATGCCTCGTGTGGGCTGCGACGCGATGACCAGATCGACGTCTCGGTCGAACTCGCGGGCGACGATGACCTTCTGCTGGTTTCCACCCGACAGCGTTGAGACCGCGACATCGATACCGGGTGTGCGGACGTCGTATTCTTCGACGAGGCGGACCGCTTGCTGCTCGGCGGTGTTCCAGTCCATCCGAACGCCTTGCGAGATCGGAGCCTCGTAGTACGAATCGAGCACGACGTTCTCGGTGATGGTGAACGACAGAACGAGTCCGCTGCGTTGTCGATCTTCGGGTACATGAGCGACGTTCTTTTTATGGATGGTTCTTGACGACGATGTGGTGATGTCCGCGCCATGGAGTTCGACAAAGCCGCCGAGCGAAGGTCTGAGCCCGGTGATCGATTCGACCAACTCGGTCTGCCCGTTGCCTTGGACGCCGGCGA
>CAWKYX010000288.1:0-4773 GCA_963854265.1 Acidimicrobiia bacterium | reverse complement strand
CATCTCATGCTGGGCGAGGTGCACATGGGCCACGCCGTGCTCGGCCAATGCCCCGTGGTCGGCGATCTCACCGCATACCAATGCATGAAGCTCAACGCCGGCCGTTTCGGCGATCGGCCGGGCGAATGTTAAGGCCTCGAAGGTGGCTGGTTGGGTAACTCCCTGGTCAGTTTCGACGAGAACAAGCAGATGGGTCATAGTAAAGCCAGTTGTTCGAGTAGATCAACCACATCCGGGGCAGCCGCAGGACCCTCACCGAGGGTGATGGTGTTCGAGGTCGTTGTGGGTGGCTGTGCCAGGCGAAGACGTTGCTGGCCGCCAGGCTGAGATTGGATGTCGAGAACGGCGACCTCTGTTTTCTTGGATGCCAGTCGGCCCTTCATTGTCGGATAGCGCGGGAGGTTCAGGCCCTCCTTCACGCCCAGCACGGCGGGTGTTGGCAGCTGGTAAACCTCGCGACCACCATCGACTTCACGCTTAGCCGTGCAGGTCGACGCAGCTGGGTCGACCTCGATGTCTTTGATGGCGTTGACCATCGGGCGGTCGAGGCTGTTGGCAACACGGACACCGACCTGGAACCCTCCAGCGTCGGCACTCTCGTTGCCGAACAGGATGAGGTCGAAGGGGCCGTTGGCCGCCTCAATGGTCTCGATGGCGGTACTGATTGCCTGTGCCGTTCGCTGGGGATCCCAGGGTCGACCGTCGGTCCTGACCAGCACGGCACGTTGCACACCGAGCGAGGCCGAGTAACGCAGCTGCTCCTCGGCCTCCGGCGGCCCAACGGTCAGAACAGTGGACTCGCCGCCATGTTGTTCGACCAGCCGAATTGCCTCTTCGACGGCACACTCTTCGTGGGGGCTCATGGCAAAACCAAGATGGGTGGCATCGACATCTTGGCCATCGGCAGTGATGTTAATCAGTGACCCTGGGGATGGAACTCGCTTCACGCAGACGAGCACCTTCATGACTTGAGGCGGACATCGTCGGGGTCGAAGACCGACCCGTCGACTGCTGCCACCTTCACCGGAAAGAGCTCGTTCATGTACATGACACGAAGCTCAGTCCCGACCTGGGCCATCTCGGTTGGGAGGTACGCCAGTAATAGGTGTTTGCCAATCGATGGACCCGGTCCAGCGGTGCAGACCCGCGACACCCTGCCTTTGGCGTCGACGATGCGCTCGCCATCGGCTGTGAGAATCGGCTCGTTGCCCCCCTGCATGAAACGTTTACGGCCCTGACTATCGGTGTTGTCCTCCACGGTGAGGGTGCACATCTTGGCGACGGGTCCGGCCGCTCTAGCCTCGAGGTAGGCGGCCTTGCCGATGAAGTCAGCTTGCTTTACCTTCGGCCGGGCCAGACCGGCCTCAACGGGGGAGTACTCACTTTCAAGCTCCGCCCCCATTAAGCGGTAGCCCTTTTCTATCCGGCCCGATATGCCATACACGGCGGCGCCGGTCGGTCGTAGCCCATGGTCGACTCCAGCCAGCATGAGGGCATCCCACAGGGCAGGACCGTTGTCCCATGACGTGTAGATTTCCCAGCCGGTGTCGCCGACGTAGGAGATTCGGAAGAGCGTTGCCTCGATGGGACCCTGTTCCGTTTGGATTGTGACGTCACGGAGAGAGCCGTAGGGACTGCCGTCCTGGCTGAGGTCGTGATTGGTCAGTTGGCCGAGCACTGCAGGAGCGTTCGGCCCCCACAGTCCCAGCGTTGTGGTCGTCAAGGTCAGGTCGTTGAACACGACCGATCCATCTTCGGGTAGGTGTTTCTTGATCCAAAACGAGTCGCGGCCGCCGTCGAAGACTCCAGTGACAATCCGAACTCGGTCTTCGGCCACCCTCATCATGGTTAGGTCGGAGTGGAAGCCCCCATCGGGGGTCAGCCATGGCGTGTAGGTCGACGATCCGACTGGCTTATCGATCTTGTTCACCGCTAGATACTCGGCAAACTGCACTGCGCCGGGGCCTTCCAACTCATAGATCTGGAAAGCCGAGAGATCAACTACTCCGCAGTTCTCGCGCAGGTTGAGATGCTCACCGAGAGTGATCGGGCTCCACCAGCGGTTGTCCCACTCAGTTTCTCGTTCTTCGAGGCCGTAGCGCTCGACCAGATCGGAGTTACTGCCGTACCACTGCGGACGTTCCCATACCCGGGCTCCGAAGAAGAAGGCGTCGAGACTTTTTTGACGTGAGAAGTATGGGCTCACCTGCAGTTCTCGTTGGCCTTCCCACTGTTCGCTGGGATGCACGATCCCGTAGGTCTTGTTGAAGTGTTCCGAGGCCCTGGCCCAGATGTGCTCGTCGCTTTTCTCACCGTCGTAGAACCTGGCGATGTCCGAGGCGTGAGCATCGATGACTCGGGGATAGCCGTAGGTCATCCACTCGGCGACCACCTGGGCCATCCCTGGTCCTTCCTTCACCCAGACAGCGGCTGCCGACCACAGGTTCCGAACCTCGGGGATTTCGCCAAGACAAGGCATCGCGTCCGGGGTCAGCGACAAGAGACCATTGATGGCGTATTTGATCTCGGCCTCGCCCAGCATGTCCATCAACTCGATGGCTTGTTCCATCTGATCGTCGAAGTCATCGGCCGTAAAAGGCATCTCTGTCGGGCTGAGTGCTGCCGCTTCGTTAGACGGAATTTCGTCCGGGTGATGGAGGATCGGACGATGAGCGTAGGACCCGACTTCCATGGAGCCGGAGGATTGCCGCTCGTAACAGAACGTGTCCATGTCGCGGACGATCGGGTAGCCGATCTCGTTGTTGGTTTCAGCCAGAATGTCCATTGGGCCAACGTCGGCCATCTGATGGACGGCGGGAACCAAAGGAATATAGGCGTCGGCCATGTTGGCGATCCGGTTGCTCCACACGCCACAAGCAATCACCACCGTGTCCGCCTGGATAGTGCCCTTGTCGGTTACAACGCCGGTGATCCTCGTCTGGCCTGGCACGTGACTGGCCTCGGTGAGAAGGTCTTGCACCTCGGTATTGGCGAAGACATTGAGTACACCCAGGTCGAGAGCCTTGTTGCGCATTTGCGTGCCGGTTTCGAGCGAGTCGACCACCGAAACAGTGGGGCAGTAGAAGCCACCCAGAATGACGTCGTCGTTGATGAAGGGAACAAGCTCCTTTACCTGGCTCGGGGTCAGTAACTTCGCCTCAACCCCCCACGACAGGGCCGAGGTCATTCGGCGTTTAAATTCGCTCATTCGTTCCTCGGTACGAGCGACCTCGATGCCACCGGAATCAACACTGAGGCCGAGGGCCCGGTATTGGTTGGCCGACTGGACACCGAGCAGCGCCATCTCCTTGTCGTGGTCGACAGGAAAGATGAAGTTCGACGCATGGCCAGTCGAGCCGCCCGGGTTTGGAAGCGGACCCTTGTCGATCAGCACAAGGTCATCCCAGCCAAGCTCGGCTAAGTGGCCGATGAGACAACTGCCGACGATGCCGGCTCCAATGACAACGCACTTGGCGGACGTAGGGAACTCGCTCATCGATACCTCGATACTCGTTGAACAGGAGAGACTGATATCTCATTCGTGCATCATGGAGCCTATGGCGAGAGACCCATGGGTGCAAGAAGCGCGGCAGATAGGTTCCCGGGCTTTCGATTGTGATCTATGACACGTTCGCTTTTTGAACGTCGGTTTGAATTGCCCAAATCGACTTGGCAGAAATTTCCCATTGACGCGACGCGGTCCACGATATTGACACTGGTCAATGAGTGGAACCCCTTCGTCCCAGCTTGCCCCTCGAAGTCTTCAACAAACGGCGGTGGTAGCCAATGTGGTCCGTCCTAGGAACTTTCGCCAACAAGTTTCGTGCGCAATGCACACGGCAGCGTTGCCACGATGTCCCGGAGAAGCAGTGCCGGATTGAGTAGTTTGAACTGCTGTTATGTGACAACGAATCTATTAGATGGGAGCTGGTATCCTCTCGAAATGAACAGTGAATCGAACAACGAAACCTCGGGTGCCGGACAATCGGCCGAAGTAGCAGACGGTGCGACTGTCCCAGGGTGGAAGCCGGTAGCTGCCGATATTTCGAGTCACCTTCCGTTTAGTGCCGCGGTCGAGGCGAACGGTTTCATCTTCGTGTCGGGCCAAGCATCTGTTGATGCAACCGGGGCCATAATCTCTGGCACATTCGAGGAAGAGATGCGTCGATCGTTCGCCAACGTCGAGAGCATCCTTGCCTCAGCAGGCCTCACCCTTCGTGACGTTGTGCGGGTCATGAGCTATGTGCGTGATGCAGTTGACGGACCCCAGTACAACGAGATCTACCGTGAGTTTTTTACGGCGCCGTTGCCGTCCCGCTCGACCATCTCGAATTGTCTCTCTCCTGCCCTCAAGTTTGAGGTCGATGTGATCGCTGTGAGGCCGGTCCCGGCCGGTTAATAGCCAGTCGCGCGATCTGATCGTCGATGACGGTCAGTCACTCTGGTGGCTGTGGCCTGGACTTACGAACCCGTGCCACGATCTTGGGTAAGCACCTGGCCGGCAAGAGCGCCACTGAGGCCGTTAGCGGTAACCGCAATCTCACCGTTCACGAGTACCCACCTGATGCCGTCCGGCGGGTTGCGTTCCTCATAAGTAGCTCGATCATTGATGGTCGAGTGATCGAAGATTGTGATGTCTGCCGCGCAGCCGGGCTGAATCCGGCCGCGAGATTTGAGCGCGAACCGGTCGGCGGGAATCGAGGTCATCTTCTTGACGGTGGTAGCGAGGTCGAACAGGCCTTCGTCACGCCCGTACTGGCCCACGACCCGTGG
>CAWKYX010000287.1:0-4788 GCA_963854265.1 Acidimicrobiia bacterium | reverse complement strand
CGCAGACGTGTTCGACCGATTCCACGACGAGGGTTGCCGCCTGGCGCTGGACGATTTCGGGACCGGCTACTCGGCGTTCCAGTATCTCCAGACATTCAACATCGACATCATCAAGATCGACCCTTCTTTCGTCCAGGCCATGAACACCGCCGACGACGCGGGCGTGGTCGAGGCAGTGCTGGATGTGTCTCGACGTATCGAGGCGCGGACCTTGGCTGAAGGCATCGAGAACGTCGACGAGCTGCGCCAGCTCAAGCAAATGGGCGTGGAGCTTGGGCAGGGCTACTACTTCTCGCGGCCGATCCCGGCCGAGAAACTTCAGACGCTGCTGGTTGATGAGCAATCCGCTGATCTTCCGCTTCGCACTGATCACTGACCTGCATCAGCACGACTCCAGTAGGCGGGCCGCCGTTCAGCGTTGCCGCAGCGGAGCCATCACCTGTTCAGCGAAACGATGAATGTGTTCCGGCGTCTTGGGATGCCCGAAGTCCAAGACGTAGTGGCGTACGCCCAGGTCTGCCCAGTGGGCCAGGTCCTCCAACAACGTTGCGGCCTCTGCGTCGGTCTCGGGTAGTTCGTAGGCGAAGCTGGCGCTCACCTCGATCGACTCGGGATCTCGGCCGGCGTTGCTGGCCGAGGTGTGGACGATGTCGACACGGCGACGCCAGTCGTCCTCGGTCCCGCTGCAGGTCCCGTTCCAGATGTCTGCTAGCCGGCCGGCCATGGGGAGCCCGATTTGCTCACCAGATGCGCCGATACAGATCGGGGGAACGACAGCGGGAAGCGGTGACGCGGACGCACCGTCGATGCTGTAGTGCTCGCCTGCGAAGCTCGGTTCTGCTTCGGTCCACATAAGCCGACAAATCTGGATGACTTCTTCGAGTTGCGCGAAGCGAACCGACGGTTTCGGGAAGTCGTAGCCGTAGGCGAGATACTCCTCTTCGCGCCAGCCGGCGCCAATGCCCAGAATGAACCGGCCGCCCGAGAGCGTCTGGAGTGTGGCGGCCATTTTGGCCGTGAGCGCTGGCGGCCGGTAGCCGTGACCGAGGACGTGGTGACACAAGGCGACGTCGGGGAACTTCGCGGCCAACCAGGTGAGGGTGGTCCACCCCTCCAAGAACGGGTCGGTCTTGGCATCGAACCCGTAGAAGTGGTCGGCGATCCACAAGGAATCGAAATGGGAGAGCGCAGTGGGGAGAATGTGCTCTTCTTGGTAGACCACGATCGGCTCGTGGTCGCTCCACTGGTTGCCGATCACCGGCGACAGCCACCCGAACCGCAGATCCTTCGTCATGGTTGGCTCCTAGGATCAGTGAGCGAAGCTACCATATAGCCTGCTCCATGGCCTCGTCTCAGACCCCCAATATTGTTGCACTGGAACGCAACATTGGTCTGATCCCCGTCCACCAAGGTCTTGCGGGCGCGTACGTCTGGATTCCGGTGTTCGTGTTCTTCACGAGATCTCGCTTCGATCTCGATGGGGCCCTCCTGTTGGCCTCGCTCTACTACTTGTTCGTGGTTGTGCTCGAGGTCCCGTCGGGCTGGATGAGTGACCGTTTGGGACGGGTCCTGACGTTGCGAGTGGCGGCGGTCATGTGGGTGGGCGCGCAGACATGTTTCGTGCTGGGCGATGACCGGTTTGTGGTCATCATGGCGGGCCAGTTCCTGCTGGCGGCGGGCTTCGCCTCCCTGTCGGGCACCGATGTCACGTTTCATTACGACACATTGGAGGCGTTGGGTCGGGCAGACACGTTCGCTCAGCGTCAGGCCCGAGTCGTCAGCATTGGCTATGTCGTCAGCGCGATGAGCGCCGTCACGGGCGGGTTGCTGGGGCTGGTCGACGTTCGGTGGGCGTTCCTGCTGTCCGGCGTTCTCGCGATGGCCCAGTTAGCGGTCACGATGCGATTGTTCGAGCCCCCGGCCACGAGCCATGCAGAGCCATTGCTCCGACAGCTCCGCACGTGTATTGGTTACCTCGGAGATCGGTACCTCGGCTGGATTTTCTTCTACGGCATCGTCATGGTCACACTCGAACACGTTGCCTTCACGATCATGCAGCCATGGCTCACCGAGGTGCTCGACCGTACGGCCGATGATCTCGGGTCGACGCCGGTGCTCGCTGGAGTGCTTTATGCAACCACCGCGTTGGTCGGGGCCCTTGCCGCTCGATTCAGCGCCACCGTGGCTGAGCGGGTCGGGGTGGTGGTGACCCTCGTCGGCCTGGGAGCTCTGTCTGCGGTGATCGTGACGGGGATGGCGCTGTGGGCACACTTTGGCCTGCTCGCGCTGGTTGCTCTGCGGAGTGTCCAGGGTGCCGCCGCTCCGGTCCTCATCAGCGCAGCGGTAGCGCCCCGGACCGCCCGCCAGCATCGGGCCACGCTGCTCAGCATGAACTCACTTGCCGGTCGTCTTGGCTACGGCTTGGTGCTGTTGTTCGTCGCCGGAGGGGCCTCCGACGACGTCAGGGGCGTATTGCGTACGTTGTCGGTGATCGCCTGGGCGCTGGTGGCCCTGCTGGTCGTTACTGCAGCGCTGAGGAGGACCGAGGCTGGGACGCCTCGGCGCGACACCAAGGCGGAGTGATCGGAGAGCGTGGTCCGGCAAGGCCCGGACCGGCGGAAGTCCTCAGGCGATGGTCTCGGCGAACAGGTCGACCATGGCAGCCCAAGATCGCCGATCGGCATCAGCGTTGTAGGCAACGCCGGCCATCGCTCGTTTGGCTGCATCGGGGTTCGTGAAGCTGTGCACAGCGCCGCCGTGCAGCGTCATGCGCCAATCGACGTTGCCAGACCGCATCTCGTTCTCGAAGGCCTCGCGCTGGTCCGGCGGAATCATTGGATCGTCTGCTCCAATGCACACGAGAACCTTGCCGGTGATGTTGGCGGCATCGTCGGGGCGCCCGGTGCCGAGTCCTGAGTGAAACCCGACAACGGCCTTGACGTCGGCGCCACTGCGAGCGAGCTCGAGCGACATCGTGCCGCCGAAACAGAAGCCGATTGATGCGAGTCGGTCGGTGTCGACCCGTGATTGGCCGGCCAAGATGTCCAGTCCAGCCTGGCCAATCGATCGGGTCGCGATGGGATCGTCACGCAGCGGGCCGAGGCGCGCCATGGTCTCTTCCATCGTGTCGAGCGGTGTCCCGCCACCGATGTAGTCGAGGGCGAACGCGACGTGACCCAGCTCGGTGGCGACTCGCTCCGCCCGGAGTCGGACGTTTGCGTCTTGGCCGGGGCCCTCGTGGCACAACAGCACACCGGCGCAGGGGTCGGTGCCATCGGGCACGGCCAGGTAGCCAATCGCGTCGATGCCATCGACCTGGTAAGAGATTCGTTCGGTCTGCATGGTTGCCTCCAATTGCTCCAAGACTGAGATCCTGTCACGCAACGGCGCGGTCAGTCTCCGAAAGAACGTAAGCAGTGCGGCCTCGCTTGCCTTGAATGCTGAGACCGAATGTGCGGGCGACCACGCGAGACGGTGTCTTACCCGAGCGCGGGCTTGGGCGTCGGGGGTGTTTCCAGACACAGCGCCCACAGCCTCCTCCAGGTCCCGGGTTTACCGGTACATGAGATGCGTCAACCGCTGGGAGTTTCTCTCATTGCTTGCATCTGGGCATGCATGAGGTTGACGGCTTGGAGCGACCGAATCATGACCTTGAACTCAGTGATCGTGGCGCCGTCGCCCAAGTGCAGGCGCCAGCGCTGGATGCACGCGTCGATCGGGCTTGTGTCGGCCGTGGGCACCATGTTGGCACCTCCTAGCCCGTGCGGAGGTGGTCGAGTTCAGCCTCGAGTTGATCGATTCGGGCTTGCATGGGCTCGATCGCCGCTCGGACCTGGTCTTCGGTGAACCTGGGCGTGATGTACTTCGGGCAGTTCCAGTCGGTCGCCAAGATCTCGAGCGTGATGGCACCATCGCCTCAGATCTCACCGCCATGCAGCAACGTCAGGAGTTCGGGCGACGGGGCGGGGTGGTAGGTGGCGTTGGCGTAGATCTTGAGCCGCCTCCGGCTCGGGTAGTCGACGAAGATCGCGGCCACACGTCCGTTGCCGGAGATGTTGCCGGTGCCCACGTACTGCCGATTCCCATTGCGCTCGACCCAACCAAGCGTGTGGTTGTCAACGATGCTCACGAAGCCTTCGTCGCCGCCTCGATGTTGTACGTAGGGCCAGCCGGTGTCGCCGACGGTGGCCATGTAGAAGCTGTCGCGCGTTGCGATCAGATCGCCCTCGGACGCACTGAGGGTGTGCAGGCCGATCGGTCCTGATCGCTCGCCGGCCGAGTAATCGCTACGAGAGTCTTTGCATTCCTGGAGGTCCAAGACTGCTGGCGTGAACGCGATGTCGAAGTACGGCTCGAGGGAGGGCTCGGTATCGGCGTTGTGCGGGTCACTCGTCACTGAGAACTGCCGATCAGTGTCTGTGCTGCTTGGCGGGCTGCCTGGATGGGTTCGACGTTCCCGAATATCGAGGCCTGGACGATGGCGCCGTCCACCAGCACGGCGAGTGCCACGCCATGCGCTGTGGTTTCTTGCAAGTAGTCAGCCAGTGCCTTCTTGTGCATTTGGATGATCAACCGGTGTTGCTCGGTCAGTTCGCTTGATTCGGCGTGGGTGTTGATGAAGCCGCATCCGCGAAACGTCGTGGCGATCATCCATCGCCCGAGGGCATTGAAGACTGCATCGACCGGTGCTGCTCGTTTGCTGACTTCGCTGCGTACTCGCTCGGAGAACCCCGTCATCCAAGTCACGTGTCGAAACTTGAGCCAGGCCGCGACAAGGTCGGATTTCGA
>CAWKYX010000286.1:0-4850 GCA_963854265.1 Acidimicrobiia bacterium | reverse complement strand
TCGAGGAACATCGCGTCACCGAACGACAAGAACCGGTAGCCCTCACCGAGCGCGCCGGCATAGAGATCGCGCCAGCGTGGGCCAATCAAGGCTTCGATCATGACCAGCAGCGTCGATCGGGGCAGGTGAAAGTTGGTCAGCAGAGCATCGACAACTCGGAACGAATACGGGGGCCGGATGAACAGGTCAGTGCGACCTTCGAGTTCGCCGCTCACCGCAACCGATTCCAGTGTCCGCACCACGGTTGTACCCACGGCTACCACTCGCCGGGCATCCCGACAGGCGTCCCAGGTCTCGGGACGTACTCGATACCGCTCGCTGTGCATCGCGTGGTCATCGAGCCGATCTGTCTCGAGCGGGCGGAAGGTGCCCACGCCAACACTCAACTCGACCGCGTGCACAGCTGCGCCGGCCTCCTGACAACGTTCCAGAACTTCGGGCGTGAGATGCAGGCCGGCCGTGGGAGCCGCAACCGACGACGGTCGGTCTGCGTACACGGTCTGGTACCGGTCGGGTTCGTCGAGCGGCGCCGTGATGTAGGGGGGCAACGGCACCACCCCCAACTGGTCGAGGATCTGCTCCATGGGATTCCCGATGGGTCGAACCAGGCGAGTCCCCTCCCCTGTTGGCTCGCCCACTTTCATCACCACCAGCCCGCGATGGTCAACCAACTCGACTCCGACTGGCACCCGACGACTCGGCCGTACAAGGGCCTCCCACCAACCTTCGTTCGTCGGCTCCAACACCAGGACCTCAACCGCGCCTCCTGTGGGTTTGGCAAGGTGCAAACGGGCAGGCAACACCTTGGTGTCATTCACGACGATGACATCGCCGGGGCCAACAAGACGCCAGAAGTCCCGGGTGTGGCCATGGACTACGGGATCTCCGTCGATCAGTAGGCGCGAGGAGTCTCGAGGCTCGGCGGGATGTTGGGCAATCGCCGAGTCGGGAAGGTCGTATTCGAACGCAGCCGACTGCATGGCCCGGAGCGTACCGACCCGGTGTGGGCGCTCAGTCGAAGAGTCCTGGCGGCAAATGCTGTTCGATTGTTGTTGGTGGTGTCAGTCCCAAGTGTGCCCACGCAGATGGCATGGCAACTCGACCTCGAGGGGTACGCATGATGAGACCTTGCTGGATCAAGAAGGGCTCATAGACATCTTCGACGGTCTCGGTTGGCTCCGAGACCGAGATTGCCAGCGTTGACAACCCAACCGGTCCGCCGCCGAAACGCTCGCAGATCGATGACAGGACCGCTCGGTCAACTTTGTCGAGACCGCGACCATCGACGCCGAAGGTGGCGAGACCGGCATGAGCGGTGTCAGCGTCGATTGTTCCGTCGCCTCTGACTTCGGCGAAGTCACGGACACGGCGGAGAAGCCGGTTGGCAATACGTGGGGTGCCCCGGGCCCGGCGTGCGATCTCGCGGGCGCCTTTATCGTCGATGCGTACGCCCAGGATGTCTGCAGCGCGGGTCACGATGCGGTGGAGGTCGTCTGCGTCGTAGTAGTCGAGTCGAGCGACCAGCCCAAAACGGTCGCGCAACGGGCCCGTGATTAGGCCTGTACGAGTGGTGGCACCAACCAGCGTGAATCGAGCCACCGGGAGTCTGACCGAACGAGCGGCTGGCCCCTTGCCCAACACGATGTCAAGCTGGAAGTCCTCCATCGCGGGATAGAGGACCTCTTCGACGTTGCGGCTGAGCCGGTGGATCTCGTCGATGAACAGCACGTCGCCTTCATCGAGCTTGGTCAAGATCGCGGCGAGGTCGCCGGCGCGTTCGAGCGCAGGACCGGATGTGCTGTGGGTGGTGACACCCATCTCTTTGGCCACGATGTGTGCCAGCGTGGTCTTGCCCAGGCCTGGGGGGCCGGCGAACAGCAGGTGGTCAGCAGCCTGGCCGCGCAACCGGGCCGCTCCCAAAATGATCTCGAGATGTTCTTTCAGTTCGGCTTGGCCAACAAAGTCACTCAGGCTGGAGGGACGTAGGCCGTTCTCGTTGAACTCGACCTCGATCTCTGCATCGCCATCGCCATCGTCGGCGTTGGGCTCGGGCGATAGCAGTTCGTCTCTCACGAGTTGACCGCCAGCTTGCGCAGCGCCGCCTTAAGCAGCACCGATGCATCACCAACCGCCGGAAGGTCTTTGATCGCAGCCTGGATCTCGTCGGGGCCATAGCCCAACCCACTGAGGGCCTCACGCACATCACCGAGGTCGTTGGCCGCGGCTGCGGTCGCCGGCGTCGATGCTGCGGTGAGATCGACATCGGGCAGGTCGAGCTTCTCTTTAAGTTCGACCAACAGGCGCTGAGCAGTCTTCTTACCAACGCCGGGCACCAGGCACAGCGCCGGGAGGTCTTCGGTCGACAGGACGCGCTGGAGACCCGCGGGGTCATGGACACCCAAGATGGCCAATCCAAGCGACGGGCCTACTCCATGCGCCGAGATCAATGCCGCGAAACAGATGCGCTCCTCACGGCTCGAGAACCCATACAGGGTTTGATCGTCCTCGCGGAAATGATGGTGGATATGCAAGAAAATGGTCTCGCCGAGCTCGCCGGTGGAGGCCGCAGTCGACGGTGACACTGTGACCCGGTACCCAATACCGGCCACCTCGACCATGACTTCACCACCGGACCGTTCGGTGAGCTCGCCACGCAATGACCCAATCATCGGGCTGCCTTGGCTGGTTGGAAGGCCAGGTAACACAGCGCTAACGCGATGGCATCGGCGGCATCGACCGGCCGCAGCGGTGTACGAATTCCCAGCAATGCCTGCACCATGCGCTCCATCTCATCCTTGGTCGCCCCGCCGTAGCCGGCGACTGCCTCTTTGACCTGGTTCGGCGAGTACTCGATGACCTCACATCCAGCGGTGACTGCTTCGGCCATCGTGATGCCCGACGCCTGCCCCACCGATATCGCAGTGCTGACGTTGTGCTGAAACAGCACACGCTCAATCACCACCACCGACGGACCGTACTCGCGGATGAGTTCGCGCATCTCGCGTTGAAGCTCGGCCAGCCGGTGCGGCACAGCCCATTCCTTTGGTGTCGTGATGACTCCCGCAGCAACCGCACGGGTGTTGCGACCATCAGATTCCACACATCCATATCCACAGCGGGTCAGGCCCGGATCGATCCCCAGAACGAACATACGTACGAGACTACCGAGTCTCGTTCTCGCGGCGGTGGACGATGTGGCCCAGATTGCGACTTCAGCCTCATCGACGGGGTGGGCCTGCCGATACGGGCAAGGTGTCTGAGCCCGTCGGTCCCCCGCCAATGCCCGCGCCTCTCCCGGCTTCGCGCCCCCGCTCGACTTCGGCGGCAGCGGCCGATCTGTTCGCCGAGCCAGCTCGGGCTCCAATGCCGACGGCCGCTCCTGCTCAAGCACGCGTCGTACCCACTGTTCTCTTGAAGGACGCCGTCAAGCGGTTTGGTGGCGTTGAGGCTCTCAAAGGACTGTCGATAGAGGTACCGAAGGGGCACATCACCGTCTTGCTCGGGCCCAACGGAGCCGGCAAGACGACGGCGATTCGCATGATCACCGGTGCCCTGCCGCCCGACGGTGGCCTCGTGCAGACCTTTGGCCTGGATCCCAACATCGACGGAGAGTCTGTCCGGACCCGCTGTGGGGTCGTCTCCGCGAAGCCGGCTCTCTATGACCGCATGTCCGGGTGGGACAATCTGGAATATTCCGCGGCACTCTACGGTCTGTCTGGCAAGCACCGGGACCGAATCCGTGAAGCAGTTGCTCGTTTCGACATAGAGCACGCACTCGACCAGGTGGTGGGCGGCTACTCGACAGGCATGAAGACCAGGCTCGCGCTCTCACGAGCTTTGCTCCACGACCCCGAATTGCTCCTGCTCGACGAGCCGACCTCAGGCCTAGACCCCGAGTCATCCCACGCAGTGCTGAAGCTGATCCGCGACCTCACCGCCGACGGGACAACCGTCATCATGTGTAGCCACCTGTTGGTCGAAGCTGAAGGGCTCGCCGACCAGGTTGTCATGCTCGATGATGGCGTCAACCTGCTGGACGGCTCCCAGGAGGACCTCATCCAGCGGTATTGGCCACAGACCCTGTTGCGCCTCGATGCCGAAGAGCCCGCTGGGATCGATGCGATCCGGCTGATACCAGGCGTCCGCAACTACGAACGCAATGGGATCGCCACCGTTGAGTTGGACAACGCCCGCCTGATCCCCGATCTTGTCGCAGCCCTCACCCAGCGAGGGGTCAGGCTGACTCGGGTCGAGGTTCACCGTCCATCGCTTGAGGACTTGTACTTCCGAGTACGGCGAGAGCACCGCGAGGTCACAGGCGCTGCCGCGCCCGCCATGACCAGTCGAGGTGTCAGCGCTGCATCGAACTCGTCGGAATCCAATGTGCGAGCGGCGGCCCGGCAATGAGAAATCTGAACTGGTACCGCGTCCGAACCGTCGCTAAACATGACCTGAAACAGCTGATGCGATCGAAGGACTTCTTGATTCCCATGGGAATCTTGGGAGGCCTCTTCTTCGTGGTCTTGCCGGCGGCGCTGTTGTTCAGCATCGAGGCCATTGGACAAGTCGGCTCCATCCAGCAGATATCGAATGCACTCGAGGTGCTACCCGAGCGGGCCCAAGAGCAACTCCAGGGCGATACGCCAACAGCGCGCACGCAGTACGCGCTGGCGGTCTATCTGTTTGCCCCTTGGCCATCATCGTGCCGCTGACAATCAGTTCGGCCGTCGGCGCGGCGACGCTGGTGGGCGAGCGCGAAAAGGGCACCGGCGAATTCTTGGCTCACTCCCCTGCGGCGACCACCGAGATCTATGTCGGCAAACTGATCGCCAGCCTAGTTCCTGGCTACG
>CAWKYX010000285.1:0-4861 GCA_963854265.1 Acidimicrobiia bacterium | reverse complement strand
CTCAGAACTGTTCAGGAACTCCTTGGACACGCAGATCTCGGCTCTACCCAGATCTACACCCATGTCAGCAAAGAACGTCTTCGGCGCGTTGTCGAGCAGACCCACCCCCGCGCATGACCACCACCGCTAAGATCTGGACCGACCACAAGCAGTCTGGGGCCCCGACCTCCATAGCCAGCTCGTGCTGCACTATGCATCGTTGGTCAAGTATGTGGCTGCGCGTGTCGCGACAGGGCTTCCCTCCACTGTCGAGCAAGGCGATCTCGTCAGTTACGGGATGTTCGGGCTCATCGATGCGATCGGTAAGTTCGAGCTCGAGCGTGGCTTTAGGTTCGAGACCTACGCCATCCCGCGCATACGGGGAGCGATTCTCGACGAGCTGCGGTCCATGGACTGGGTGCCCCGATCGGTTCGGGCCAAGTCCCGGCGCATCGAACAGGCGATGGCCAACTTCGAAAGCGATGAAGGTCGGAGCCCGACCGAAGAGGAGCTCGCCGAGCGCTGCGACGTCACGCTCAACGATCTGCGGTCGACACTGGGCCAGATCGCTCGCGGTAACATATTGGGCCTTGACGAGATGGTCAGCGCCGGTGGGGAAGGGATCAGCGTCGGTGACACTGTCGCAGATTCCGATCCTGGCCCCGGCGGCCAATTCGAAGCATCGGAGATACGCCAGATCCTGGGCGCATCGGTCAAAGCACTGCCCGAACGCGAACGGATGGTGCTTGGCCTCTACTACTACGAGTCCATGACCTTGGCCGAGATCGGCACGATCCTCGGTGTCAGCGAAAGCCGCGTCTGCCAGATCCATGGCAAAGCCGTGCTGCAGCTTCGATCGCGGCTATTGGCTGCAACTCGCGACGTCTAGTCGCCACAACTTCCCCCAGTAGTCGCCATTGCTCTAGGGAGTTGTCATGCGCGTTTGTCGTGCCCGTGTTCTCGTTGTTGTCGTGGTCGTTGTTGGGTTGACCATGGCGGCGGGGCCTCCGCCTGCCCTGGCCCAGATGATCTCTCCGGTCGACGGCGTCGTGGTCGACTTCTTTCGACCTCCGGCTCATATCGGTGCGTCGGGCAACCGAGGGTGGGCGTACGCCACAACCCTTGCTTCGCCGGTGCGGGCGGTGCTACCTGGCATCGTTGTCTTCGTCGGGCCGATCGGGAGCTCGCGATATGTCTCGATCGACCACCCGGGGGGTCTGAGGACCAGTTATTCGTACGTGCTCACCGTGGATGTTGTTATCGGGGATCGCGTCGTCGCAGGAGCTCGAATAGCGACGACAGGGCTCGCGTTTCATTTTGGCGTGCGCCAAGACGGCACCTACATCGATCCGGCGAACCTCTTGGGTGGTGCCCTCGGAGGTCCGCCACGACTGGTTCATCGGCCAGACCGGGTCAGTCGCCGGACTGCTCCCGAAGTGGCCAATGTCGGTTTTGACCCCGCACCAGTAGACTCGTGGGCTGGCTCGTTAATGGGTCAAGCACGTCCTCGTGCTGCACTACGAACACAATTCCACCCTGGACCTCCCACGGTCGCCGCGTTAGCGGTGTCGGTCCCGGGCTTCGCTGAACCGGTGGGAAGGAGAGCAAACTCATGGCACCTGTCGTCACCATGCGCCAGCTTCTGGAAGCAGGTGTTCATTTTGGACACCAGACCCGTCGCTGGAACCCAAAAATGCAGCGCTTTATCTACGGAGAGCGCAATGGCATTTACCTCATCGACCTGGAAAAGACGCTCACGCACATCGTGGACGCCTACACCTTTGTCCGCGACATGGTCGCCGGCGGTGGCCAGGTTCTGTTCGTCGGCACCAAAAAGCAGGCCCAAGATGGCGTGCAGTCTTATGCCGAACGTTGCGGCCAGCCCTATATCAACCAGCGTTGGCTCGGCGGCATGCTGACCAACTTCCAGACCATGTCCAAGCGGGTCTCGAAGATGAAGGAATACCAGCGCATGCGCGACTCGGGAGAGTTCGAAGCCATGCCCAAGAAGGAAGCCCTCCTTCTTAGCCGTGAGCTCACGAAGCTCGAGCGCAACCTCGGCGGTATTCGCAACATGGAGCGCCTGCCTCAGGCGGTATTCGTGCTCGACACCAAGAAAGAGCACATCGCCGTCACCGAGGCCAACAAGCTGGGTCTGCCGACCATTGCCGTGGTCGACACCAATTGTGACCCCGACATCATCCGCTATGTCATCCCTGGCAACGACGATGCAATCCGTGCGGGCGAACTCATGTGCCGCGTGATCTGCGAGGCCGTTGAAGAGGGCCGCCTGATTGCCGCCAAGCGCAACGAGGCCCAGATGGAGCGGTCGGCCGAAGAACAGGCCACCGTCGCAGCGCAACAAGAACAAGCCCGCGCCGAAGCAGCGGCAGCCGCTGCGTCACGCGAGGCCCGAGTTGCCGAGAACATGGCTCCAGCCGAAGCCTCGGCTGAGGAAGCCGTTGCCGCAGAGGCCCCCGTCGCTGAAGAGCCGGTTGCCGCCCCAGAGGCCGATCCGGCTGAAGCTGCGCCGGCCGAAGAGCCCGCAACCGAGGAAGCAGTAGCCGAAACTCCAGAGGAGGCCTAAGACCAATGGCCGACTTCACTGCGAAGGACGTCCAGGCGCTCCGCCAGGCCAGCGGCGCCGGGATGATGGATGCCAAGAAAGCACTCGAGGCCGCCGGTGGCGACCACGACGCTGCACTGCAGGCCCTTCGAGAGAAGGGCCTCGCCAAGGCCGACAGCCGGAGCGATCGCGATTCTTCCGATGGTGCAATCGCGCTAGCCCAGGACGGCAATCGGATCGCTCTCGTTGAGCTCCAGTCCGAAACGGACTTCAGCTCGAAGGCTGCAGACTTCTTGGCGCTCGCCCAAGAGCTCGCCGATCTGGTTTTGGCTGAGGGCGAAGCTGCCGTCGCCCAAAAGGCTGACACGATCGACGACCTTCGCATCGCCAAGAAGGAGAACATCCAACTTGGCAAGGTCGCATTGTTCGACGCTCCAGCAGGTGCCGTGGTCGATGCGTACCTTCACACCGATACCGAGGGCCGCGGCATCAACGGCGTGATCATCGAGGCCCAGGACGTGTCTCCTGAGCTGTTGCACGAGATTGCACTACACATCGCGTTTGCGAAGCCTGTAGCGCTCACCCGCGACGAAATTGACCCAGCCGACATCGAACGCGAGCGCGAAAGCGCACTTGGCGTGACGAAGGCCGAGGGTAAACCCGAGCAGGCTTGGGACAAGATCGTCACCGGTCGGGTCAACAAGTGGATCGCCGAGCGAGTCCTGCTCGATCAAGGCGTGTTCGGCGAAAAGGAAACCGTTGCGCAAAAGATCGGCAACGGCACTATCACCCGATTCGCCCAAGCCTTCATCGGCGATTGAGTCCAGCCGTTCTCGCATTTCTGACGGCCTCGCGCGTGCGCGGAACCTTCAGAAATCGTTGACCGCTGTTGCCAGTCCGCGCGGAGTCGTCAGAAATGCTGGGCCGAGCTCGTTAATGCGTGCGTGAGGGCGCGGCGCTGTCGAGTATGCGATGGAGCGGAGTGCTCTGCGCACTAGTGTCCCACCAGGCCGAATCGGAGGATATGTGGCAGTACGGAAGGCACGTTGGCGTCGAGTGGTTCTGAAACTGTCGGGCGAGGCTTTTGCCGGTGACGCCGGCTATGGGATCGATGGACCTGTTGTCCAAGAGATCGCGCGCCAGATTGTGGCAACACGTGAGGACTTCGACGTCGAGCTCGCCATCGTCGTGGGCGGCGGCAACATTTGGCGCGGCATGGTCGGTGCTGGGGCTGGCATGGACCGAGCCCAAGCCGACTACATGGGGATGCTCGCCACGGTGATCAACGGCTTGGCCCTGCAGGACACCCTGGAGCAACTGGGCCAGCCCACACGGGTCCAAAGCGCGATTCACATGTCGCAGGTGGCCGAGCCCTACATCCGGAGGCGGGCGGTGCGCCATCTCGAAAAGGAGCGAGTCGTCATCTTCGCTGGCGGGACTGGCAACCCCTTCTTCACCACCGACACGACCGCGGCGCTTCGAGCCGTGGAGATCGAGGCAGGGGCGGTATTGAAGGGCACGCACTCGGGTGTTGACGGTGTCTACACCGCAGATCCGAAACTCGATCCCGACGCCGAGCTCCTGACCGAAGTCTCCTACATCGAGGTCCTCAACCGCGGCCTCAAGGTCATGGACTCCACAGCTATCACGCTGTGTATGGACAACGATCTCCCGATCGTTGTCTTTGACCTGATGGGCGACGGAAACGTTGGATCCATACTCGCCGGCGAGGCTGTCGGTACGCTGGTCAGCTGAAAGGGACGACGTTGAGCACAGAGCTAATCGAACTCATCTTGGCCGAGGCCGAAGAACGGATGCAGAAGGCCGTGGCCCACTCGCGCCACGAATTCTCGACCATCCGCACCGGTCGACCCAACCCTGCCCTGGTCGAGCGCATCCTTGTCGACTACTACGGCAGCGAGACCCCTCTCCAGCAATTGGCGAGCTTTGCGGTCCCCGAAGCGCAACTACTTGTGATCGCTCCCTTCGACAAGACGTCGATGGATGCGATCGAGCGAGCGATTCTGCTGGCCGATCTGGGGCTCACGCCGTCCAACGATGGCGCAGTCTTGCGTTTGAACTTCCCGCCGCTCACCGAAGAACGGCGCAAAGACCTGGTCAAGGTCGTGCGGAACATGGCTGAAGAGGGAAAGATCGCAATCCGCGGCGCACGCCGCAGCGGCCGCCAGGACCTCGATCAACTCAGCAAGGACGGCGATGCATCCTCTGACGATGTCGCCCGCGCTGAGAAACAGCTCGACCAGCTCACTCACGCCAGCGAAGACGGTGTTACCGCTGCGCTGGACCACAAAGAAC
>CAWKYX010000284.1:0-4877 GCA_963854265.1 Acidimicrobiia bacterium | reverse complement strand
TCAAGGTGCTCTACCTGACATCAATCGAGAGACGGAAGAACCGGAGCAACCCCACTGGACGAATCAACGGCTGGAAAGCCATCCTGAACACCTTGACCATCCACTACAGCGACCGCCTCGCGGCCGTGAACCACTAACCATGACCACCCCGCTTACACACAGCGTGCAACAGTCCCGGCCAACGCGCCCTCGGTGTAGCAGTAGTGCCCAGTCGGATCTGAGTAGCGGATCGGATTGTTGAGCACATAGGAATACCGGTTCAGATGCTGCGGATTCGTCGGGTCTGGCACGATGGTGTCTGGTTGGGTGAATCCAATGCATCTCGGCCTCCGTGTCTACGATGTGTCAACCCTGGGTCAGCCGGTGAAGAAGTCGGCGCGGGCTCGGGGGGTGTCGTCGTAGACAGGCTCGCTCAGGTCGCAGCGGTACTTGCGGTTGTCGGACTTGATGTCGAGCCCACGGAGTAGCCCCCCCATGTTGCGGTAGTTCACGTGTTCGAAGTGCGGGGCGAGTGCGGCGTAGTTGTCCCAAAGTTCATACACCTGGATCCGGCCCTCCACGCATGGGTCCTTGTAGAACACGTAGGCCCGGCACCCGGCCTCTTCCTCGCGGCTCGCCATTTGGAACGGGATCGATCGCTCGAGCGCATCGTCGATGGTTGATGGGTCGCCAACGTCGATGGTGCCACCAATCACGATCATCTCGTCGGGCGCCTGCAAGTCCTCGCTTACAAAGTCAGCACGGGGGGTGTGCGAATCGTCATAGACGGGTTCACTGGCCGTCACTCGATACTTCGCGTTGGTTGCAGCCTTGAGGCCCACGGTTCGAACCCCCGCCGCCATATTCGTGTAGTTCTCATGGTCGAAGTGTGCCGACAGGCTCGCCTCGTCTTCCCACACCTCATACACCTGGATCCGGCCGGCAATACAGGGATCCGGCGCGAAAACGTAGGAGAGGCATCCTGGCTCATCGTTACGAGTTGCTTGCTGAAGCGGGCCGGCGACGTCCATCGCCTTGGCTATGCCGTTGGGGTCAGCGAGGTCGAATTCGGCAGAGATGATGATCATGGGGCCCCCGGGGACGGTCGAATAGTCCATGCATCGTCGCGCACCGAGCGCCGCGTTGCTCGCGTCCGCGGCTTGAATCTCGTATGGTCAACATCATGCAGGCAGCACTGATCACCGATGTCGAGACCGTTGAGCTTTTGGATTTCCCCGATCCGGATCCCCGCCCCGACCAAGTGGTGGTGGAAATCACGTACTGTGGGATCTGCGGGACCGACGTGCACGCGTTTCAATCGGGCAGATCGCGACCCGCGGTCTGCGGCCACGAGTGGGTCGGCACGATCTCCAAGACTGGTGCCGACGTTGATCGAGTCGCCGATGGTGACCGAGTGATCATTGGCGTGCCACCCTCGTGTGGCTCGTGCGCCCCATGCCACGCAGGCCAGATGGACAAATGCCAGACCGTGCTGACCGCCACCGTGGGTGCGGGCGTTTACGAAACGCCGCACGGCGGATTCGCGCCGCGACTCGCCATTCACCACGGTCGAGCGATACATGCCGATCCCCGCCTGACCGACGAGCAGGCGGCCCAGATCGAGCCCGCGGCGATCTGCTTCCATGCGGTGCGCGCCAATCAACCTCGCATGGGCGATGTCGCGGTCATCCAAGGCGCCGGTCCCATCGGCCTCAGCACGATGCAGTGGGTGCTGACCGGGGGCGCCGCTCGAGTCGTTGTCGTCGAGCCATCCGAGGCTCGACGCGAACTTGCTCGCCAACTCGGGGCGCACGATGTGGTTGCGCCCGGCGAAGAGGCCCATGCCCTCATCAAGGCTCAGACAAAAGGGTTGGGGGCCGACATCGTCTATGAATGTGCCGGCGTTCCAGCCACGGTCCAGAGCGCTGTTGACATGGCCCGGCGTGGCGGCCGCATGTGCCTGATCGGTCTTGCGATGGGCGACGCACCAATGAAACCGCGAGAATGGTTGACCAAAGAGATCCAAGTATCAGCGGCCCTCGGCTTCAGCCACGAGGAGTTGGCGATGGTCATGGGTTACGTCGCCGACGGTCGGGTTGATCTTGACGCACTGCACACGGGCACCGTCTCGCTGGCCGGCCTCGGGGCCGCGCTCGCCGACCTCGGCAGCGGATCTTCCCAACACACCAAGGTCCTCGTCGACCCGCAACTCAGCTGAGAGCAAGCCCGTCGGCGTAGGCGCCAGAGCCCAACCAGAAGCACTACCGTGACCGCCATGGACATCGAATTCTGGGTCGACCCGATATGACCGTGGTGTTGGGTGACGGCCCGTTGGGTCGTCGACGAGGTAGCGCCACACCGTGATGTCAACGTCACATGGCAGCCAATAAGTCTGCTGTTCAAGAACGAGCCGCCCGAAGATTCCGAGTCCTACCGGCCGTCGGCTCGAACGCACAAGCTGTTGCGGGTCATGGAGTCGGTCCGAACCACTGATGGCAACGATGGTGTGTTCTCTCTCTACTGGGAGCTCGGCCGACGTATTCATCACGATGAAGCGCTCCGCTTCACCGCCGCAGAGGCCCTGGAGACCGCTGGGCTCAGTACCGATCATGCCGTTGCCTACGATGACGAGCGTTGGGACACCACCATTCGCGAGCGGATGGACATCGGCCTCGCGCTCGCGGGCGACGACGTCGGCACGCCCCTCATCGCCTTCGAAGACGACAACGGTGACAAGACGGCGCTCTTCGGACCGATCATCACCAGAGTCCCGCCAGCCGAACAAGCGCTCAAGCTCTGGGACGGATTCATCGCCGTGGCGACTATCCCGGGATTCTGGGAACTCAAGCGCACCCGCACCGAAAGCCCAGAGTTCGGCACACGCCCCTAGTCAGGCATGCACCCTTCGGTCGCGTTTACCAAGAACGGGTGACGGCCGGTGCCAGGCACCAAGCGTCACTCGCTTCCAACCGACGGGTGACGGCCAGCGCCAGACACCAAGCGTCACCAGTTGTGTGAGGTGCTCGAAGTCGGGCTTCGGTCACGGTGACCATGACCTGGGCGTAGGTCCGTGCGAGACTGCACGCTTGTTCGAACCGCTGCACGATTCCGTCGACGATGTCGAGCACCATCAGGTGTTCTTGGTCCGAGATGGCGAAGTTCTCGTCCACACCACCGACCCCACCGCGGCGACCCCCGTCGGGGTCGCGGCCGCCCGTGAAATCACCGGCCAGGACCCGGCGCTGGTTCTCGGTCGGACGTTGGACACTTTGTATTGGGCGTCAGAACTCCCAGCGTCCGCGGAGGTTCCGGCCGATCATCGGGTCGAAGGCTTACGTTCGCTCTACGGACATCTCAGTGACCTCGAATGGAATATCGCTGGTCGAGCAACCCAGCTGTTGGACTGGCATCGAGACAACCAACACTGCGGTCGGTGCGGCGCATCAATGCGACGGGCCGCCGGCGAACGAGCCATGCGCTGCGACGTCGACGGTTTCACCGCCTACCCCAGACTCTCGCCCGCCGTCATTGTGTTGGTCGAGCGCGACGACGGACGCGCGCTCCTCGGTCGCAGCGGCCGCTGGGACATGCCGATGTACAGCACGCTGGCGGGGTTCGTCGAGGCCGGCGAAACGCTCGAAGACACCGTCCACCGCGAGATCCGCGAAGAAGTCGGCGTCGAGGTCGACGACGTCCGGTACTTCGCCAGCCAGCCTTGGCCATTCCCCAACTCGCTGATGTTGGGGTTCGTCGCCACTTGGACCGGCGGCGAGATCACTGTTGACGGTGACGAGATCGCCGATGCGCAGTGGTTTTCCGCTGATGACTTGCCGATGATCCCCGGCAAGCTGTCCATAGCGCGAGCGCTCATCGATGACTGGATTGCGCGGGTCAGCTGAGACCCCATGCTCGGCTGAACTCAGCTGCGCACCCAGGTGTGGGACTCCTCGAGAATCGGCTGCCACACGACCTCGTCCGGCGTGGTCGGCGCCACGGGTGATATCCGCACCATCAGCGTTGACGCCGTCTTCTTGGGTGTCCCCTCCCAGAACCGCAGCATGATGTGACCCTTATAGGGCGAAGCGTCCGGCGAAAACCGGAGATCGTTGTTGATCGGGGCGATCGACCCGTTGGTCTTCGGCTGGACCTCGATGTCTGGCGAGTGTGCGCGCAGCAGCTCGCCGAGCTCGATCACCAGCGCCTTTGTGGGCTCGACCACCGCTGCCTCGTAGGACTTCTTGTTGGCCTTGAACCACGCCGGGTCCCGCGTGGGAAACGCAGTCAGAAACGGCACCGTCTCTGCTGGATATCCCGTGAAGGTCATGGCGACGGTCTCCGCAATCCTCGGCACTCAACGATCGACGAACGCCAAGCACGAGAATCGACACCAGACGCCGGCTCGATCAATTGACCTGCTTGTCCATGTTGGCCCAATAGGGCGCCCGAAGCTTGTATTTCTGCAGTTTGCCTGTGGCGGTGCGGGCCAAATCCTCGCGGAACTCGACCGACGTGGGGCACTTGTAGTGGGCCATCTTGTCGCGGCAATAGGCGATCAGCGCGTCTTCTTCAAGCGTGGAGCCGTCAACCCGAACCACCAGCGCCTTCACCGTCTCACCCCACTTCTCGTGAGGAACACCGATGACAGCAACTTCGCTGATGTCAGGGTGGGAGAAGAGGACGTCCTCGACTTCGATCGAGCTCACATTCTCGCCCCCGGAGATGATGACGTCCTTCTTGCGATCGGTGATGGTGATGTAGGCATCATCGCCGACGGTTCCCCCGTCGCCCGTGTGGAACCAGCCCCCCTCGAGCGCCTGCGCAGAAGCATCGGGATTGTCCCAATACGACTTGAGGATGTGGTTGCCCCGGGCCAGCAGTTCGCCTGACTGCGAGACCCG
>CAWKYX010000283.1:0-4884 GCA_963854265.1 Acidimicrobiia bacterium | reverse complement strand
ACGGGTGACATTTGCCGCGAGGAAGTGCCTGACGACTCGATCGACAAGTACTCGCCTCCGCCGATGGCATTGCAGGCACCGAACCCCGAGGGCGTGGCCGCTGCTGTCAGCGCACTCTTGGCTGCGGACCGCCCGGTGCTGTGGGCCGGTGCTGGAGTACTTTTCGGCGGTGCAACCGCCGAGCTGGCAGAACTCGCTGAGCTCACCGCGACACCGGTGTTCACCACGATGCCGGGCAAGTCAGCCTTCAACGAAGCACACCCGCTGTCGCTCGGAGCTGGCGGCATGACGGCCACCGCTCCCGCTGCGCAATGGCTGCGTGATGCTGATGTGCTGATGGCGATCGGCTCCAGCCTCACCCGCACACCGTACGGCCAGCGGGTGCCGTCGAAGGCAACCCTGATTCACAACTCCAACAACCCGGACGAAATCGGCAAGGACGAGAACGTCACCATCTCGCTGCCCGGCGACGCCCGTCTCACATTGCGGGCGCTCATCGATGAGGCGACTGCCCAGTTGTCTGGTGTCGCGCGGGACAACGGGCCGGTGGTCGAGCGGGTCGCTGCCGCCAAAGCAGCCTGGATGGACATCTGGGATCCGGTGCTCAGCGCAGACGATGAACCGCTCAGCTACTACCGGGTCATCCAGGAGCTCAACGACACACTCGATCAGGACTCGTCGATTGTCACTCACGACGCCGGCGCACCCCGCGATTGTCTCGTTCCGTTCTACAACGCCACCGTTCCCCACTCCTACGTGGGCTGGGGCAAGACGACACACCTCGGGTTCGGCATACCGCTGATGATTGGCGCCAAACTCGCGCACCCCGACAGGTTCTGCGTGAACGTCATGGGTGACGGTGCGTTCGGCATGTCCGGAACCGACGTCGAGACAGCTGCCCGTTCTGGTGTGGCCATCACCACCGTGCTCTTGAACAACAGCGCCATGGCCACGTACCCGCATGGCTCGCCGATGGACCCGACGACGGCCCGAACCGAATTCGGCGTGACCCACATGCAAGGCGATTACGCCAAGATCGCCGAAGGGATGGGCGCTACCGGAATCACCGTTCGCACGGTGGCTGAACTGCGGGCGGGCCTCCTCGAAGCGCAACGCCTCAACGCCCAAGGCACAACTGTCTTGTTGGATGTTCACGCCAACATCGAAGCCAGACGTTCACCGGCGTTTCAGGGCTGAGGCTGGTCCAGCGGGCAAGCGGCGTGGCCTGGTTCTGACCACAGCGGGCGCCGAATAGGCTCAGTCCGGTGAGATTGCTTGATGTCCTTCGGGCCGAACGACGGGCCAGCGTCGATACGTTGCGGTTGGTCGGACCGAAAGCCCCAACTCTGTGCGATGGCTGGCAGGCCAAAGATATCGCGACCCACCTGTACATACAGGATCGGGGCGCCGGGTTGCCGATGGTTCTGACTGCTCCGATCGGGATGCCGTTGTTGCGTCTCGGAGTGCGTGCCCCGTCATGGTTCGCGGCCCGCTTCGAAGCCCAGCAACAGAAGGTGATCGAGGCTGGGTGGGACGGTGTGCTCGTCAAGCTGGCAGCGGGCCCTCCTCCACTCGCCGCCATCCCCTTCCTCGGACCTGTGCGCTTGCACGAGAACTGGATCCATCACGAAGATGTGCGCCGCGTCACCGACTCGACCCCAAGGCCAACGACAGATGCTGTCGACGACGCTCTCTGGGCCGCGCTGCGTTGGTATGGCCCATACCAACGGAAGCTGTTGAAGGGCGTGGCTGTATTGCTGAAGCGCGACAACGGCGATGAACAACGAATCGGCGACAAGAACGGTGAACGCGTAACCGTCAGCGGTCCTGCTGGCGAAATTGCCCTCGTCGTCGCCGGACGCCATGCGGTCAGCAAGGCCGGCATTGCAGGACCGGATAAGGCTGTTGCAATGCTGCACGCCCCTCATCTGAGCTTGTAGATCGAGCGCTTTCGAGCGGACGTAGGCTGAACCCGATGGCCGCTGTCGACGATGCGCAACCCGAGACACGGCACGCAACCATTGTTGGCGCTGGGCCGGCAGGCCTCATGGCTGCCGAGGCGCTCGCCGACGCAGGTTTTGCGGTCACGGTTTTCGAGCACAAACGATCAGTCGGCAGGAAGTTTCTACTGGCAGGCCGCGGTGGTTTAAACATCACCCATAGCGAGCCGATCGAAGCGTTCAACGCGCGCTACGGCAACGCTGCCGGGCACCTCGATCCCGCCCTCGCCGACTTCACTCCATCGGATCTTCGAGCCTGGTGTCTCGCACTCGGCGAACCCACATTCATTGGATCCAGCGGTCGAGTCTTTCCCGACTCGTTTAAGGCCACTCCCCTACTTCGGGCTTGGCTGACGCGGCTCAAGAGTCAGGGTGTCGAGTTCCGCACTGGGCAACGGTGGCTGAGATTCAATCCCACCTCCTCAGGTTGTACATCAATCTTCACCGATACCGACGACACCGAAGTCACCGTTTCTGCGGATGTCACGGTGATGGCTCTCGGTGGCGCGAGCTGGCCACGAGTTGGCTCAGACGGCGGGTGGGTCACGGCCTTTCGCTCCGCTGGTATCGCCATCGAGGATCTCGAGCCAGCGAACAGCGGCGTTCAGCTCCGTTGGTCAGCCCGATTCAGCGAACAGTTCGAGGGCGAACCGGTGAAGAATGTGGCGATCGCCGTCGGCGACAACGTGGTCCGAGGCGATTTGACGATCACCAAACGCGGCCTCGAGGGCGGCCCCGTCTACGCACAATCGAGCGACATCCGTCTGCAGTTGGCCGCCGGGTCCGCATCGCTGATCATTGACCTCTCGCCCGACCTTTCGATCGACCAGCTCAGCCGGCGGCTCGACAAACGTCGGCCCAAGTCGTCGGCCTCCACCTGGCTCAGAGGAGCGGGCTTCTCGCCGGTCGAGATCGGACTCTTGCGCGAAGCCACTGACAATCGGCTGCCAGACACCGCCAGCGAAGTGGCCGAGTTGGCAAAGGCAACACCACTTCGACTCGAGGCGATGATGCCGATCGACCGCGCCATCTCTTCGGCCGGCGGCGTGGCTTGGGCCGAGGTCGACGACGGTCTCATGTTGCACAATTTGCCCGGGATCTTCGTCGCCGGAGAGATGCTCGATTGGGAAGCGCCAACCGGCGGCTACTTGCTGCAAGCGTGTTTCAGCACCGCAGTGCGCGCAGCCGAGGGAGCTCGTACCTGGGTGAGTCGCCGGAGTTCAGAAACTCCACAAATTCACTAAACCTCTACTTGAGTTTCGTTCCATCACATATTGCCCTGTTTCTGCCAGGGCCTGAAATATCAGGCTTTCATCATTATGTATCGAATATTTGTTCGATACACTCTAGCCATGGCCAACATGGCGGCTGGCTCCAGGTGGGAGGCATAACAAGAGCTTTTCGATGGTGAAGACATCGACGCCGCCAACGATCGGCTTGCGATACTAGCCATAGCAGCCGATGCAGCTCGGGCCGAGTTCCTCCTCGGCATCGCCGATTCGATCGAGCACTAACACTTCAGACACGACGGTGCCTCGAGCTCAACTGCTTGGTTGAAACGGATGCACCGAATCAGCAGCCACGATGCCTCATGGTTCGTGCGCCAGGCCAACCTCTTGAGGCGCCTGCCCGGTCTTCGCGGTGCCCTACGGGACGGGTCGACCACCACAGGCCACGTGGCGAGCCTCGCTGCTGTCGTGACCAACCGTCGCCAACTCGCCCTGTGCGATGTGGCCGAGCAGCTCGTCGGCTTCGCGACGTCTTTAGAAATCGACGAGTTCTCAGCCGGATGTCAGCGGTGGGCAGAGCTCGCCGACGAGCACACGTCCTCGCCGCCTCACTCTGGTGACTATCACCTCACAATTACCCCCGGCCTGTATGGCGAGGCGAATATCAGCGGCCACCTCACCCTCGATCAGGTCGCGATGGTAAGCGCAGCGATCGAAACGCTGAACGGTCCAGATCCCAGCGATGCGCCGGTCAAGCGAACCCTCCGGCGACACAACGCCGATGCCCTCGCCGACCTCGCCCAGCGACACCTCGGCGGCGAAGATGGACGCCCAGCGCCTTCAACGACTGGTGCCACAACATCAAGCGCCACAGTTCGCCGGGCCAAGCCGTCGGCAACCGTGATCATCGACTTCGGCAGCTTCAGCGAGGCCCGGTTCTGGCACGACCAGCTCGACGCCGAGACTATTTGGGACGACCCGAGCTACCGATCGCTCGCATCCGTCCGCCAAGACCTTTTGGGTACCGGCCATATTCCGTCGCGCACGGCATCCCTGCTTACTTGCGACGCCAATGTGCGCCGGCACGTGTTGGACCCACACGGCCAACCGCTGAACCTTGGTCGCTCGACACCGACTGTCACGTCAAGCCAGCGGCACGCGCTTGTCGTTGGTGACCGCGGCTGCGTCTTCCCGACCTGCGATCGGCCTCCACAATGGACCGACGCACATCACATCCACCCACGGGCGCTTGATGGCTTCACCGACCTCGACAACCTCGTCTTGTTATGCCGCCACCACCATCGACTCGTTCACGGACCCGAATGGAGCATCGAGCGCCATCCCGTCACGGGTCACATCTCAGCTCTGCGGAGGAACGGATGGGTGTACCAGCGAGATCATGACGGCGTCGTCCGCCCCGATCGGGCCCCACCGCCCGATGGGCGCGCTGGCTAGAACTGCCGAGCTCAAGGGCTCACGAGTTGTCGAGGTGGCCGTCTACAGCTGACGGCCGTTGTAGGCGATCAACTTGTCCCAAATAGTTGCGCTTTCGTCGGCCCCCATTGCGTCGGCCAATCGGTTTGAAGCGCGCATGACCTCGGACGCCAGCGACCTCTTCAAACCTAAAGCGTCCCCTCAGCGTTGACGTGATCCTC
>CAWKYX010000282.1:0-4888 GCA_963854265.1 Acidimicrobiia bacterium | reverse complement strand
CTTGACCAAACCCCCAAACCAGTCGGGCCAGGATTCGTGGTCGGCCAACACGGCGAAAATCGCCTCGGGCGACGCGCGGATGACGCGATCGACCGAGACCCGAATCGGCGCATCGTCCATCCATGCGAGCGGCTTCCGTTCCAGGTTTCTCACTGTTGCTCCTTGACTGCGACTCATCGGCCCGGGTCGCCCCTCGAAGAGAGCGACGTGGCCCACCAAGACCACAGGGCCACGAACCTGTAAGGCGCAGTGTAAACACCCCGCTGAGACGACCTTCGGAGGAGGGCCTGCAACCGCAGGCGACCCTTACTTGGGCCATATAGTTGCCGACTGATGAGCATGCACCAGAAGACCGACACGAGCGTCAAGACAATGGGGCTCCATGCGGTGCGCGGCTTCTGCATGGGGGTCGCCGACATCGTGCCAGGCGTCTCTGGTGGCACCATCGCGCTGATTCTCGGCATCTACGAACGCCTCATCGCCAATGTCCGCACGGGCGCCACTGCCCTGGAACGCCTGGCGAAGCTCGACCCACGTGGAGCACTCGCGCGGGTCAAAGAGCTCGAGTGGAGCTTTATCGTGCCGCTTCTCGGCGGCATCGTGGTCGCCTTCGGCGCGCTGTCCCACATCATCGAAGACCTCCTCACCGACTACCCCGAGGAGATGGCTGGACTCTTCATCGGGCTTGTCGCCGCGTCGGTCGTAATCGCCTGGAAGCAGGTGTCGGACTGGAACCAAACCAGCTACACCATTGTCGGTGTCGTCGCCGTTGCCTCGTTCTTCCTGCTCGGGTTTCAGTCCGGACTCATCACGGATCCATCGCCCATCCAGTTCGTCGGCGCTGGGGCAATCGCCATTTGCGCCATGATCCTCCCTGGGATTTCCGGGTCGTTCCTCCTCGTCATGATGGGAATGTACGCCGGCCTACTGGGTGCTGTGAACGATCGCGAACTCGGCGACATCGCGGTGTTCATGGTTGGCGCAGTCATTGGACTCGCACTGTTTTCGACCCTGCTGAGCTGGCTCCTCGACAACCATCACGATCGGATCCTGGCATCGCTGATCGGGCTGATGCTCGGCAGCGTCCGCGTCCTGTGGCCATGGCCCAACGGCGTCGGCATCATCAGTGACGAAGAAGCCGAAGCGGTCAAAGGCACCAAGCTCGGGTGGGCCGATGACTTCGGCAGCTTCGTGTGGCCAACAGTGTTGGCCGCGGTGGCATTCGCGTTGGTCCTTGGGTTGTCGGTTGTCGGCGACCGTCGGCTCACTGCTCGCTCCACCTGACCAGCAGACCTGGATCACTGTGGCTGGTTGAACTCGATCCAGCCCGCACCGCTCCGACCGTCCCCTGCGGTATACCGCACGAGCGCCCGGGGAAACCGTGAAACCTCACCCTGAGGGCCCGTCAACAGCACCGGCGCCCAGGCCACTGGTTCAACCGCCAAGTAGAGATCGTCGAGGCGCATCTTGGCGGAGTCGGGCAGACCGGCCGCGCCGAATTCAGCACTCAGAGCGCCCACCGATATTGAGGCTGCGTCGGCGCCCACGTACCCCGTGCTGAATCCCAACTCGTCGACGATAGTGCTGTGAAACGGGGTGTCATCGTTGAGCCGC
Source organism: Acidimicrobiia bacterium (assembly GCA_963854265.1). Lineage (GTDB taxonomy): Bacteria > Actinomycetota > Acidimicrobiia > Acidimicrobiales > UBA8592 > CAWKYX01. Next base: position 3,274 of record CAWKYX010000282.1, on the reverse strand, counting down.
CCTGCATTCCAACACCAACCAAACGACCACCAATCACCCACGCCCCACGAATGGTTGCGCTGGCCCCAGCCGTCGAAGTCGATTGTTTCCTGGCCCACCAGAATCTCGCCGCGCACGCGGCACGGCACCTCGTAACGGGCGGACACCTCGTAGGAGAACGGATCGCCTTCGGTTTCCCACTCCAGATCGAATCCCAACGGAACCCGGTCGCCCCAGCCTTTGTTGTAGACCTCGGTCGGGTCATCCATAGCCACGCCGAAGGCTTCGAGGCCAACGGTCATGTGCTGCATTGGTGTCTCGACGATCAGATCGGCCCACAGGCCTGAGGCGCGTAGCTCGAGGCCAGGCGGCTTGGGCAGCGGTGCTTCGTTGTCGATCACTGTGACCAGCGGTCGGTCTGGGCCGACCAGACACGCCCAGAACCAAGAGCGCCCGAGGTTGGGATACAGACCCATCCGGATATAGCCGCCGATACCGGCATCTTCGCTCCAAAAGTCCAGGTACCAGGACTCGTTCCAGAGCGCCTCGGTCCCTGGTTCGTGGCGGGCTTCAACCGCTGCTGGGTTCGCGAGGATCATCCGCCAAGTGTCCCACGCCACCGACCGCCAGCAGCCGTGACGCCGCTCGCCGCCGTCATGCTTGCCAAACGGCCACGCCGACCCTACGTTCGGGCGCCCATGTCTGAAGCACCCGAAGTCGCCCTGACCCCCGAAGCCGTTCTGATCTCCGAAACCGCTCCGGACGAGCTGGCGTCGCTCTCGACATGACCACTGTTCATCTTTTGACCAACCCAGCCGCTCGAACCGGCGCCGCTGCTGCCGAAGTCGATGACATTCGGCGACTGTTTGCCCAACATGACGCCACGGTCGTCGACTTGGCCGGCGACGATGCCCAAGCCTCCGCTGCGCTGGTACGACGAGCCGTCGACGAAGGCGCCGAACGACTGGTTGTTTGTGGCGGTGACGGTCTGGTCCACTTGGCCATCCAGGCCGCCGCTCAGACGCCCACGGTCGTCGGCATATGCCCAATGGGAACAGGAAATGACTTCGCCCGTGGTGTGGGCATTGAGACCGACGGCGAACAGGCGGCCGCGGGCGCATTGGGGCCGCCGACGCCGATCGATCTGATGCGCATCGGTGACCGTTGGGGGGCATCGGTTGCGACCGCTGGCTTCTCAGTCGCCGTCAACAAGCGCGCCAACTCGATGCGCTTCCCGCGAGGACCAAGCCGGTACTCCCTTGCGACCTTGCTCGAACTCCCACGGATGCACCCGACCGCATACGAGATCTCGGTTGACGGCGAGGACTACGAACTCCTGGCCTCGGTGGTAACGGTGGCAAACACATCGGACTTCGGGGGCGGGATGCGGATCACGCCCGCCGCTCGACCCGACGATGGCCTCCTCGACGTCACCATCGTCGGTGCCGTCGGACGCCTGGAATTGTTGCGGTGGTTTCGCAAGGTGTTCGACGGGAGCCATCTCGACCATCCAATGGTCACAACCCTGCGGGGCCGGGCGATCACCCTGGCCGCAGCCGACACCGACGTTTGGGCTGACGGCGAGCCCGTGGCGGCAACACCGGTCACGGTGGAAGCGGTGCCTGGAGCCCTCCTCCTGGCGGGCGTTACGCTGCAGGCGTGACCATATTTCTATCCGATGAGTGGATCGAGGCGCTCGACGCCTCGTTCGGTGCCCAAGAAACCGGATCGTCGGCGGACCCCTTAGTTGTTCAATACGACGTAGCGACCGAGAACGGGCCGCGGGCCTACCACCTCATCCTCGGGCCCGATCGCGACCGGGCGGTCGCTGGACCCGCCCCGTCTGCCGACGTGTTCTTCTCGATGGATGCCGAAACGGCCCTGGCCATCAGCAAGGGTGAATTGAGCACCGAGGAGGCGTTCATCACCGGCAAACTCGAACTTGCCGGTGACGCGACGGCGCTCATCGACGCTTATCGGGACGCCACTGGTGCCTGAGCTGCCCGACGTCGTGGTGTACCTGGAGGTCATCGAGCGTGAGCTCATTGGTCGGACCATCAACCGGATCGACGTCCGCGGGTTGGCGGTGCTGCGATCGTTCGACCCACCCATCAACGAGGCCCACGGCAAGATCATCACGGGAACTCGGCGGCTCGGGAAACGCCTGGTCTTCGAGCTCGAAGACGATCTCTTCGTCGTCATCCATCTGATGATCGCGGGACGTTTGTACTGGAAGGACGACGTCGCGGCGAAGCCCGGCAGGGACGGCCTGGTGATGTTCCGCTTCGACGACGGATCGCTGATGCTGCGAGAGATCGCCAAGAAGAAGCGTGCCCGCATGTGGCTGCACCGCGGCGAGGCATCGATGCTCGAGGAACATGATCGGGGTGGGGCCGAGCCACTCGAGATCGACCGCGAGACCTTCGCTCAGCTTCTGAACCAGGAGAACCGCACCCTCAAACGAGCACTCACCAATCCACGAACGTTCTCGGGGATCGGCAACGCCTACAGCGACGAGATTCTCCTGCACGCGAAGCTGTCGCCGGTCAAGCGCACCCAGCAGCTGACCGACGACGAGATCGATCGTTTGTACTCGTCGATGCAGTCCACGTTGACCGAATGGCTCGACCGCCTCCGCTCCGAGGTCGGCGACCAGTGGCCTACCAAGGTGCCGGCGTTCAGACCCGAGATGGTCGTACACGGCAAATTCCGGAAGCCATGCGCCGTTTGTGGCACGGAGGTACAGCGGATCGCCTACGCCGCGAACGAGGTGAACTACTGCCCGCAGTGCCAAACCGGCGGCAAGGTCCTGGCCGACCGGTCACTGTCTCGACTCCTGAAGCAAGACTGGCCCAAGACCGTCGAGGAGCTCGAAGGCTTTCGCTCGTGACCGGCAGCGTGGAGCAGCTGTGGGTCAAAAGAGCACACCGCGGAGTCATGGACAGTGTCGACGCAGTCGTAGCCGACCTCGACGGCATCGTCACCAACGCGCGGACTTCATATCCACATCGGCGAGGTCGAACTGGAGATCTCCACCGAAACCGTGCCCTGTCGCCTCATGGACTTCGCCCATCCCGGCCTCATGGACACACTCCGCCCCGATTGGGGCGGCGGCGTCTGCGCACGCGTCATCACCCCCGCCACCATCCCCCTGGGCGCGCCCGTCGCACTCACGTCGCACTCACGCCGCTCACAATGTTGAGTTGGGGTCTGGGTCGGTTCAATCGGTCATCGCGACAGCTGGAGTGTAGGTGTCGTGGGCGGTGGCCCAGTTGAGGCTGCGTCTGGGGATGGT
>CAWKYX010000281.1:0-4928 GCA_963854265.1 Acidimicrobiia bacterium | reverse complement strand
TCGGTGAAGCCAGTCGCCAGCATGTCTGCAGCGGCAATCAGGTGCGCGAACGACGAAGCCTGACCAGTCGCGACCGGCCCGATCAGATTGACGATGTCGATGGCTCGTTCGCGGTAGTGGTGATTGTCGGTCAGCGCGCTCAGGCGAAGCAACGCACTGGCCGCCGCAGAGTTCGCCGAGGGAACGGCGTTGTCGGTGATGTCTTTGGGTCGAGTGATCAGCGCCTTCGCATCTGACCCCGTCGTGAAGACTCCGCCATGGGTGTGGTCCCAGAACAGATCGATGAGCTGTTCTGCTGCACTCTCGGCCGCGCTGATCCACCGGGCCTGCCCGGACGCTTCGGCCAGGCGCGTGAAGGCGTTGATGACCGCAGCGAGGTCTGCCGCGTATGCCAGGTGGCGGGCCTGTGGCTCGAGCGTGTCGGTGCCGGCCTGCCAGGATCGCAACCAGCGCCCGTCCTCACGACGAAGATTCGCGAGCAGGAACTCCCCATTCTTGATCGCCGCCGCGAGCCACTGGTGATTGGACGTGACCAGTGCCGCCTCTGCGAGGCTGGCCAACATCAGGCCGTTCCACTCGGTCAACACCTTGTCGTCCAGGCTGGGTTTGATCCGCATCTCGCGGGCTTGGAAGAGGCGTTGGCGACTGAGCTCAACCCCCGCCGGTCGTTTCAAGTCGCCTCGGACCGGTCGCCACAGAATGTTTCGACCATCGAAGTTGCCTTCGTCGGTGACACCAAACCAGTTGTTGAATTCGTTCGCGTCGTCGCCCAGCACCATGTGAATTTGTTCGGGCGACCAGGCGTAGAACTTGCCTTCGACCCCTTCAGAGTCAGCGTCCTCGGCGGAGAAGAACCCGCCCTCGGCTCCCCGGAGGTCGCGCAGGACATAGATGATGATCTCGTCGACGACTTGGAGATATCTCGCCTTGCCCGTGACCTGCCAAGCGTGCAGGTAGGTGCGCGTGAAGAGTGCGTTGTCGTAGAGCATCTTCTCGAAGTGCGGCACGATCCATTGCGCGTCTGTTGAGTAGCGGCAAAACCCGCCGCCCAGATGGTCGTAGATCCCCCCGCACGCCATTGCATCCAGCGAGTTGGTGACAACCCCCAAGACGTCCTCGTCGGGGTTGCGTCGGTACGAGCGCAGGAGCAGGTCGTGGCTCATGGTTTGGGGGAATTTCGGTACGGTCCCGAAACCACCCCAGGTGGCGTCGTAACGCGCGCAGAGCGCGTCACTGCTCACTTGGAGGAGGTTCGCCTGTGGGTTCGCGGTGCCAGGAGCGAGCTCCGCGGATCGATTGATGGTGGAGACGAGTCGGCTGGCCTGCGTCGCGACCTGCTCGGGCTCGATCTTCCAGGCCTCGGACAGTCGATCGAGCACCTGTCGAAACGACGGCATGCCTTGTCGAGCCTCGGGAGGAAAGTAGGTCCCGCCGTAAAACGGTTCGCCAGAGGGAGTCAAGAACACGGTCATGGGCCAGCCCCCGTGGCCTGTCAGGCGCTGGACAGCCTCCATGTAGATGGCATCGATGTCCGGTCGCTCTTCGCGATCGACCTTGATGTTGACGAACCAATGGTTCATCAACGCAGCGATCTCGGGATCCTCGAACGACTCGTGAGCCATCACATGGCACCAATGGCACGATGAGTACCCGACCGACAACAAGATTGGCCGGTTGCTGGAGACGGCTTCGGCGAGCGCTTCGTCGCCCCACGGGTACCAGTCGACCGGGTTGTTGGCGTGCTGGCGCAAGTAGGGACTGGGCTCAGCCGCGAGGCGGTTCATGGATCGAGCGTACGCGGTCGCGATCGGGTCTGTCGCGTCAACCCGTTGCCGTCCGTGGGATTGGAGCTGGTCGGTGTGCGCGGCGAGACTCACGTATGGCTCAGCTCACCCCTCGACAACTCTGGATCGCCGGAGCGCGCCCCAAGACGCTGCCAGCAGCAGTGGTCCCGGTGCTCGTCGGCACTGCAGCGGCGGCCGCCGGCGGGCTGGGCGACGCTCAGGGGATTGTCCTGTGGCGCTTCTTGCTGGCCATGGTGGTGTCGCTCGCGCTGCAAGTGGGTGTCAACTACGCCAACGACTATTCCGATGGCGTTCGAGGCACCGACGATGCTCGGGTCGGGCCGTTGCGTTTGGTCGGGTCCGGGCTCGTGCCCGCCCGCCAAGTCAAGGCAGCGGCTTTCGCGAGCTTCGGTGTGGCTGCTGTTGCCGGGTTGTTTCTTGCTATCGCAACGTCATGGTGGCTGATAGCTGTTGGCGTGGTGGCAATCGCTGCGGCCTGGTTCTACACCGGGGGTCCGAATCCCTATGGCTACATCGGCTTGGGCGAGGTGTTCGTGTTCGTGTTCTTCGGTTTGGTTGCAGCTGTTGGGTCAACGTTTGTACAGACCGAGCAGATCGACGGTTGGCCGGTTCTGGTGGCCGTCCCCGTGGGGCTGTTGGCGACCGCGTTGTTGGTGACGAACAACTTGCGCGACATCCCCACCGACCGGGCGTCGGGCAAGCGAACGCTCGCCGTCCGGTTGGGCGACCAGCGGACCAGGGTGCTGTACCTGGCGATGATCGTCGCTGCCTTCGGGTTCGTGGGTGTGGCCGCGTTCTGGCGTGTCGAAGCGCTGCTTGGTCTGGTTGCCGTCGGTGCTGCAGCGCGGCCGTTGAGGCGGGTACACGCTGGGGCTGTGGGGCCAGAGCTCATCGCGGTGTTGGTCGATACGGCTCGGGTTCAGTTGATCCTGGGCCTCGGGCTGTCGATCGGGCTGTGGCTGGGCGCATGACCGACAGCGACAGCGACAGGGTCAGGGTGCGGTAGCTGTGATCAGTTGGGCCGCGCCGGGGGCCAGCAGTTGGCGGCGGACATCGTTGAAGCCGACTGCCTGAAGGTCGGCCAGCATGACTTCCGGTTCGGGAAGGTACGCCACCGACTTGGGCAGATACTCATATGCGTCGCGGTCGGAGATCATTCCCCCGATCTTGGGGACAACCTTCCCAAAGTAGAATCCGTGACCCCACCGCAGGATCCGGTTCTCGGGTTCGGCTACGTCGAGCAGGCCGATCCGTCCGCCCGGGCGAACCACCCGCGCGAGTTCGTCAAAGAAGGCGGGCAGCTCGACCAAGTTGCGGAGAGCGAATCCGCAGGTGGCGCCATCGGCCGAGGCATCGGGCAGGGGCAGGGTCAAGATGTCAGCGTGAACCAGCGGGGCCTCGGTCCGCGCCGCATGGAGCATCCCGGCTGATATGTCGAAGCCGATGGAGGCCAGGCCGGCCTTCTCCAGATCGCGACAGAAATCACCCGTCCCGCAGGCGAGATCGATCACCACTGAGCCAGTCGGGAGCCCCATCTCGCGGACGGTCCTCCGCCGCCATCTCGTGTCGAGGCGGAACGTCATGATGCGGTTCACGAGGTCATAGCGCGGTGCGATGGTGTCGAACATCGACCGCACCGCTCGCACCTTCTCCTGCCCTTGGGGCAGATGGTCAGGATCGATGGTCACGCCATGGAGCGTAGATGCCTTGGCAGCCGATGTCGGTGCTCAGGAGCACCGGAGTTCGGGTTCGGGAAGGTCGAGGTCAATGAGGTAGGCCAGCGTCGCGTCATCCACGCAGGCGCTACCGCGGCCGAAGCTGAGGTGGCCTGCCCCCTGGTGGGTGATCAGGACAGCGTTGGACAGCCGGCTGATTACAGCGACCGCGTCTGCGTAAGGGGTAGCGGCATCGCTGGTGTTGCCCAGGATGAGCATTGGTGGCGCAGTGATGTCCGAGATCGGCTGCAGCGGTTTGCTCGGGACGGGCCACGAGGCGCAGGGCAAGAGCTCCATCGCCACTGGTACGCCCAGCAGCGGGGCCTTTGCCCGAACACGTTCGACAAACTCGGCGTACGCGGCATTTGATTCGAGGTGGGTGGCATCGAGGCACCGCACCGCGGTGTACACGTCAAATCCTGCGAGTCCCAGATAGGTGTCCGATCTCGAGAGGACGCCCGAGCCGTCACCCACTCCGGCACTCGACAACCATTGCGGGATTCGGTCCGGGATGGATGAGTAGTTCGCGAGAATCGCAGATCGGGCGACATCCGAAGGGCCGACGGCCTGTCCACCACTTTGGGGTGTGCCCGCTTCGGCATGTGTGTAGGCGTCGGCAAGTGCTTGTGAGGCGGACGGAGAGCACTCAAGACACCGGTCGAGGAACCGCGTGAATGCGGCATCACTGGCGACGGCTTGGCTCTCCAGCCACGCCTCGAGTGAGTGGGCGGGATCGCTGACGCCATCTATGACGGCGGTTCGGAGATGGCCGCCGTAGCGGGTCGCGTACACGAGCTCAAGCATGCTCCCATAGGAGAATCCGAGGTAGCGGATGGTGTCTTCACCAAGGGCCAGCCTGATGGACTCCATGTCGTCCACGACCGAGGTCGTGCCGATGTTGGACAGCAGCGCCAGCGAGGTCGCTGCGCATGCTTCCGCCGCAGCCTCGGCTGCAGACTCGAGCAGCTCGCGCTCGGCGGCATCGTCGGGGTCGTTGTCCAGCCGGTAGAACGCCTGCAGGGGCTCGTCGCAGGTGAGTGTGGCTGATTCGCCGACCCCGCGTGGGTCCCACCCGACGATGTCGAAGTGGCGTGCGAGTTCGGGCTCCGATGCGGCGAGAACGCCGGCCAGGCCGAGGCCTGATGCACCGGGTCCCCCGGGGTTGACGAGCAGCACGCCTCGTCTGGCGTCGAGGTCGGTGGCGCGAGCGCGGCTGACCTTGATCGCGATGGTTTCGCCGCCGGGATCGTCGTAGTCGAGGGGCACCGTCACGAACGAGTATTTGAGCGACCCGCACTTGCTCCAAATCGGCTGGGGCGGCACTGGCAACGGTGGAGTCTCGGGGGCTGGCGTTGCCGGGGCCGGTGCAGCAGCCTCTGACTCGGGCGCAGCCGGTGGAGGTGTGGGA
>CAWKYX010000280.1:0-4949 GCA_963854265.1 Acidimicrobiia bacterium | reverse complement strand
GCCTAACGCTGCGAACAATTATGAGCTGAAATAACGTCACGACCTTGCACACTGTTGTTGGGTCGTACATCATTCGCCTCAACCTCGGGGCGATATTGGGGGGATAAGTAACCAATGGATCTGTTCCTGCTTGCCATTCTCAGTGGGTTGGGTGCCGGTGGCGTCTTCGCGATGCTCGGATCGGGCATCGTGTCGGCCTACAAGGGCTCCGGTGTCATCAACTTCGCTCACGGTGCAGTTGCGATGTACGCGGCCTTCACGTGGTCCGAGCTCACGCTCGAGGGCGACATCAAGCTGCCCTGGTTCGACCTCATTCCTAATTTCGGGTTTCTGAAGACCCTCCACATCAGCAACCTGCCGGTCAGTATTTCGGTGCATGACGGCGGCTTCGAGAACGTCCAAGGTTTCTGGGGAACGTTCTTCCCCATCTTCTTCGGTTTGCTGATGTCGGTCCTGCTGGGCGCGATGTTGCACTTCTTGGTCTTCCGCCCCCTGCGCAATGCTCCTGCGTTGGCAAAAGTCATCGCCGCGGTCGGCGCCATGCTGTACTTGCAGTCCACTGCTCAAATCAACTTTGGCACAAGCCTCCGGACTCAAGACGGATTCCTCCCCAAGGGCTCCTGGGAGAATGCGCTCGGCCTTGGCGGAGACATTGGCTGGGACCGCGTGTGGGTTGCCGGCGCGGCCGTCATCATGGGCTTGGTCCTGACCGTAATCTATCGCTACTCAAACTTCGGCCTCGCCACCCGCGCCGCCGACGAGAACGAAAAGGGTGCAGCGCTCCTCGGCTACTCAGCCCAGCGTTTGGCCCTTATGAACTGGGTCCTGTCTGCGGTCATGGCCGGAACCGCCGGTATCTTGTTCGTCGGCATCGCCACCCTCAACCCGGTCAACTACACGCTGTTTGTGCTCCCCGCCCTTGGCGCAGCGCTGCTGGGCGGACTCAGCTCGGTGGCCCTGGCGACGGCCGGCGGTTTGGCACTCGGTATGTTCTCATCGGGCATGGTCAACATCGCCAACCAATCCTGGTTCCCCTCCGATCAGATCCCACCAATCGGTGTTCAGAAGGTCATCCCGCTAGCCGTTGTCGTGCTGGTGCTGTTCCTGCGTGGCAACAAGTTGCCCGTACGAGGCAGTATTGGAGTCAAGGGTCAGCCCAGAGCCCCTCAGTCCAACCATGTCCTTTTGGGTGCGCTGTTCGCTGTGGGTGTTGGTCTGTTCTTAGCAAACATCTTCACCACCAACTGGCAGGTCACGTTCACCACCACATTGGTGCTCATGCTCATCATGATGTCGCTGACCGTGTTGGTCGGCTATCTGGGCCAGATCTCGTTGGCGCAGATGGCGATCGCTGGAGTCGCGGCATACTCCGTGGTCCGGTTCGCGTCGAATGGCGAAAAGCAAAACGACTTCGATGCGGTGGCAGTGGGAGGCCTAGATCTTCCCGATCCCATTGCAGCAGGGCTCGCCATCTTGGTGGCGGTCATCATCGGAACCCTGTTGGGCCTCCCCGCGCTGCGAATCCGCGGCGTGCAACTGGCCGTGGTCACCATCACCGCCGTGTCCGCCATTGAGGAGTTCTTCTTCAAGAACGAGTCGATCTCGGGCCCTGGCGCCAGAACCAACAACCCCGTGCCTCGGCCAAGCTGGTTCGGCTGGGACGTCGGCATCCAGGACAAGACGAGCTTCCTCACCGATCGTTGGCAGTTCACCGTGTTCGCCGTCATCGCCGTCGCAGTCGTTGGCATCGGCGTCGCGAACCTCCGCCGTGGCCAAACCGGGCGCCGATTCTTGGCAGTTCGCTCCAACGAGCGAGCCGCTGAGGCATCGGGAGTTGATGTCGCCAGAACAAAGATGTTGGGGTTTGCAATCTCGTCGGGTATTGCCGGCGCCGGCGGCGTTTTGTTTGCCTACAAGCTCACCATCATCAAGTTCGACAACTTCGGCGTGTTCACGGGCCTCGCGCTGCTGGCGTTCGTCTACCTGGGCGGCATCACCACCGTGTATGGCGCGGTCATCGGCGGCCTCCTCTGCTCTGGTGGCCTCGTCAACGGGTTCATCGGACTTCACTTCGCAGGTGTCACACGCGACTACATAACCGCCGTGGGTGCTATTGGTCTGATCATCAACGCGATCGTGACCAACGGCGAGGGTGTTGCGCTCTTGCAGTCCGACCAGGGTGACCACGTCTTGTCGGGCTTGAGACGCAAACGCGAGGACAAACCCGACGATCCGCCATCAGACGTCGCTGACACGAACGAGCGAGTGGGAGAGCCAGTATGAGCAAGCTCCTGGAGACCAACGGCCTCACCGTGACGTTCGGTGGCCTCAACGCCAACGACAACGTCAACCTCTCCGTCGAAAAGGGCCAGTTTGTTGGCCTGATCGGACCGAACGGGGCCGGCAAAACTACGTTCATCGATGCCATCACCGGCTACGTCCCGATGTCGGCCGGCACGGCGACATTCGACGGTACTGACATCGGCAAGATGGCACCGTTCAAGCGGGCAAAGTCCGGGCTGGTCCGGACGTTCCAATCACTGGAACTGTTCGAGGACCTCAGCGTCCGCGACAACATGCTGGTGGCGGCCTACCCGTCGCGTTGGTACACGTGGGTACTCGACATGTTGCACATCACGCCCAAGGATCAGGCCATCGAAGACCACGTCGACTGGGCGCTGGAAATCATGGACCTCACCGAGGACGCCGACCGGTTGCCCACCGATCTTTCACACGGTCGTCGAAAGTTGGTTGGTGTGGCACGCGCACTTGCTGCCCAACCCCAACTGATCCTGCTCGACGAGCCCGCAGCCGGCCTCGACACTGTCGAGAGCCAGAAGCTGGGCTCGCACTTGCGAGAGTTCCTCGACCATGACATGTCGGTCTTCTTGATCGACCACGACATGGGCCTTGTGCTCAGCGTTTGTGACTACATCTACGTGCTCGACTTCGGGCAGATCATCGCCGAGGGCACCCCAACCGAGGTTCGCGACAATCCCGCGGTCAAGGCCGCCTATCTCGGCGAACACGCCGGTGACCTCCAGGCCGAGGCCGGATCCCGAATGCACGACATGCAAGAGGAAGGAGACCACTCATGAATGCAACCTCTACGGCACCCGCCGTCGACACCAAGAATGCGCTCCTCAACATCTCCGGCCTCTCCGCCGGATACGCCAACGTGCCGGTGGTCCGAGACCTCAACTTACACGTCAACAAAGGCGAAGTGGTTGCACTGCTCGGGGCCAACGGTGCCGGCAAGACCACGACGCTGCTCACCATCTCGGGTCTACTCAAGACGCTCGAAGGCAGCATCGATGTGTTGGGCGAGCCAACATCGTATGGGGCGCCCCACAAGGTGGCCCGGCGGGGCCTCGCCCATGTCGCCGAAGACCGTTCGCTGTTCTTCTCGCTGACTGTCCAAGAGAATCTCCGACTTGGCCTGCGCGGCACCCGCGCCGAGCAACAAGGAGGGTATGACCGGGCACTCGACCTACTTCCGGCCCTACGGCCGCTGATGGACCGACGAGCCGGCCTGCTGTCGGGCGGCGAGCAACAGATGCTCGCGATGGCTCGAGGACTCGTGTCGAACCCGAAGGTGTTACTGGTCGACGAAATGAGCCTGGGCCTGGCCCCCATCATCGTCGAAAGGCTGCTCCCGATTGTCCGTGACATCGCCAACGAAACCGGCGTTGCGGTCTTGCTGGTGGAACAGCACGTCCACCTGGCTCTTCAAGTCGCCGATCGCGGCTACGTGATGAGCCACGGCGACATCGTCTTGGAAGGCACCGCAGCCGAACTCATGGATCGTCGAGATCTTCTCGAAGCCAGCTACCTCGGCGGCGAAATCAAAGTGGAGGAAGGCGCATGAAGATGCAACGAGTGTTAGCGATAGTCCATTTCGGCCTCGCACTGGCGTTCCTCGTGTTCGCTGTCGTAGGCGAATGGTCCAAGGTTGTCGTCGAGCGTGTGGACTTCGGCAAAGGCGTCTTCGACGCCCAGGGTGGTAGCGGGTTCGGCATTGTCGCCGTCCTGGTTGGCATCCTGCTCGTCGCCCTGGCTGTCATGCGGCTCATGGGCAAGGACAAGGTCCTGCCTGGTCTGGGCGTCGAGCAACTCACGGTGATCCTTGGACTGGTGGCCACTTTGGTCCCCATCGCGTTCATCGTCGGCTGGCTGAAAGTCTTTGACTACAAGACCGGGTGGGCCATCCCCGCGCTGTATTTCACGGGTTCGTTTATCCCACAGCTTGGTCTGTTGACATTGAGTCTCAAGGAGCCCGTCACAGGCGTTACCCCCATCGATGAGTCGAACCGGCGGATCGTGTCGGGTGTCGCTCTGCTCGGCGCCGCAGGCATCGCGCTCTTCCCGCTCCTGACGTGGATCAGCAGCGGATCGGTAAAGCTCTCCGGCTATGAATCGGGCGGCCCTCGCCTGGCGATGATCATGTTGTGGGTCGGCTGCTTCATCGCCGTCGCAGCATTCATGCGGCTTCGACCACAAGGTCTTGCCGAGCCGGGCCCCAACCTGCTCCTGTCTCATGCCCTCCTGGCTGGCGGCGTGGTCGCATTTGCGATCCCGGTGGCGTTGGTCATCTCGGTACTGCGCTTTGACGGCAACCTCGATATCGGGGTCGGTGTGTGGCTGGGCATACTTGCCAGCCTCGTCCTGATCGGCGCTGCGTTGTACGAGAACCGCCTCCGCGGTGCTCAGCCCATCTAGCGCCGTGTCGGGAAACGGACGACGATCCTCATGAGACCTGGTCGTCACCGCGGTTGTGAGCGGACACGTGTCAACGCGCCTGCGGCCCTGTTCGGCTCCAACGGCTAACAATCCCTGCGGCTGCTCTCAGCCCGGGCGAGCCAACAAAGCCTGACTCTTCACGCCGACGGCCCACCACCCATCCGACTCTTCCAGCCTGGCAAGCCAGCCAAAGCCAGGTTGCTCAGCTC
>CAWKYX010000279.1:0-5029 GCA_963854265.1 Acidimicrobiia bacterium | reverse complement strand
GCCGTCGCCAGCGGGGCAGACGCAGGTGCCGATGCAGGCGCCGACGACAGCGGGGCAGACGCAGGTGCCGATGCAGGCGCCGACGACAGCGGGGCAGACGCAGGTGCCGATGCAGGCGCAACCGACGGCTCCGGGCTGGACGGCGGCTGATTTCCCCACCCCTGGGGTGCGTAACAGTTCTCGGCCAGCAGTAGCATTCAGTCGATGATTTTCACCGACGTCCTCATCGTTGGCGCCGGCCCCGCAGGCACCGCAGCCGCCATCGAGCTCGCTCGCGCTGGGCGCGACGTCACCATCATCGACAAGGCCCGATTCCCGCGTGACAAATGCTGCGGCGATGGGCTCACGACCGAAGCGCTCCGAATCCTTCAGGGCCTCGGCGTCACGCCCGACGCCGTTGACAACTGGAACGCCGTCACCGACATCGTCATTCGCAACCCCCGTGGTCGACAGGTCCGTCTGCCGCTCCCCGATACCGGCCAGTACGCCGCAGTCGTCCCTCGCTTCGACCTCGACCATCGGCTGGTCCAACTGGCTCGAACATCTGGCGTGGCCGTCCATGAGGGGGTCGCGTTCGAGACAATACAACGCGACGATTCCTCGCACGGCCACTCGGCGACCAGTGACGTGCAAGCTGCCAACGTCGTCGTCACCAAAACATCGGAAGGCCTCATCACCAGCCGCTACGTCATCGCGGCCGACGGAATGTGGTCGCCGGTACGCAAGGACGTTGGGCTCGCCCCCGACGGTTATCGCGGCGAATGGCATGCATTTCGACAGTATTTCTCAGGCGTCGGGCCCCAAGCGCAACATCTGGTCGTGTGGTTCGAGGAAGACCTCCTGCCCGGGTATGCCTGGTCGTTCCCGTTGCCGGGCCAGCGAGCCAACGTCGGTTTCGGGATCACCCGCAGGGGCCGGCACCATGTCGGCGACATGAAGGCCATCTGGGAAGATCTGTTGACTCGCCCACACGTCCGAGCGGTGCTCGGCGATGATGCTGTGGCCGAAGACCGACACAAAGCCTGGCCGATCCCAGCGCGCGTTGATGGCCTGCCGAAGACATCGGGCCGGGTTCTATTCGTCGGCGATGCAGTGGGCGCGACTGATCCCATGACCGGCGAAGGGATCGCCCAGGCCTTGTTGTCCGGACAGCTTGCGGCCGACGCTATCGAACACGGTGGTGCCAGCCGCCCATGCATCACTGCCACCCGCTATGAGCGCTTGGTCGAGCGGTCACTGGTGGCGGACCATCTTCTTGCTCGGCGCTTGGCCCGTCTCCTCGAGACCAACATCGGGGCGCGAGCCGCGATACGAGCTGCAGATCTCACACCTTGGACGCGTCGCAACTTCGCCCGATGGATGTTCGAGGACTACCCCCGAGCGATTGCGTTCACCCCACAGCGGTGGCACCGGGGCATGTTCTCAGGCTTGGGCGCATTCGAGTCCGCCGGCGAAATCGCCGAGCTCAGCGATGACCATCTGACAAACATCAACTGACGGGCCGGCGCCCCGACTCGTACGGGCGAGTGCTGAGCTGGCGACATCGCCCGGTCCACCCGAGCCCGAAACCATCACCCGATTGGGGGTCGGCTGATTGGCGCACCGTGATGTCCAACAACTCGCCACTGCTGGCCGGCTCTGACGAACCAGTTGACGACCGAGCCCGCCCCACTTGCGCCGTTGACGATCATGTTCTCGACCGCCACAACCCAACCAACATCGCCCACGACCTCGATCCGTTCTTCGGTGATGATGAACTGCGGCACGCCCGCAGCACCCAGGATGAGACGCCATGCGGCATCGACGTCCGGCCAACCATGGATCGTCGGGGCCCCAGGATGGGTGCACGAGGCACGATCGGAATGCTCCCAAATCGAGGCCATGGCCTCAGCGTCGCACGCCTCAAACGCCGTGTAAAACGAAGCGTTCGCGGCCCGGACGGCTTCAATGTCATCAGCGGATTCAGCCACCTCCGCATGGTACTCGTCGGTGCAACGACACTGCCGGGTAGGGTCGAGCGGGTGTCAGAGCCCCCCGCATTGCGTCTGCCGCCCATCATCGACGAGCTCGATCTTCGCGTCGACGAACTCTGGGAGATGCTCCGCGGCAACCCGTTGTTGGATCGCATCTTCTACAGCGCCTCCACGGCCGGCGACTTCAGTGCCATTTGGCATGGATACAACGTCGTTCGGCTCATCGCAGCAGCCGATGGCCGGTCCCGGTTTGTCCGCCTGGCTGCTGCACTGGCCTTCGAATCCGTGCTGGTCAACCAGGGCATCAAACGGGCGTTCCGCCGAGACCGGCCCGATCACGACAGCAAGCGCCCTCACCATCTTCGTTCGCCATCAACGTCCAGCTTCCCGAGTGGCCATGCGAGTTCCGCTGTCATGGCCGTGTCGCTCATTAACCAGCGCAGCGCACTCCCCATGCTGACACGTCTTGTCGGCACGGTTGTGGCCACAAGCCGCATTCATGTACGCATCCACCACGCCTCCGACGTCGTAGCCGGGGCCGGCGTGGGACTTGTTCTGGCCGCCGCCTGGAAACGGGCCTGGCCGCTGCGCTAATCAAGCCGTCCGGCCCACAACACCGGCCGGACGTGGCGCACGCACAGCGCGGTCCGTATGCGTCAGTTTCGTGACATTGGTCATGATCGAGATGCTTTCTTCACATGAACGTAATGTTCGATGTTCGATGTTCGATGTTCGATCGCGCCTGCGGGCTGGCAGTTGTCAGCAAACTTTGAGGTGTCACATTATGCACTTGTTGGGGTCACGTACCCGGACGAGAACTCTGGGGGCCGGTACCTTCCGGTGTCCACGAGAAACAGCAAGTCGCCGCTATGCCTACAAGGCCGTGCGACGCTGGTTCAGCTTGGCCGCAGTCCCGGTGGTCCGACTCGACGAGATCGGCCGTTTCGTGGAATGTCAGTCGTGCAATTCCACGTTCGACATCGGCGTCTTGGCACAGCTCTCTGATGCCGCAGTCGAAGATGTGCTTACACGCGCCCTCCGCGTGCTTACACGCGCCCTCCGCCGCACCGCAACCACGCTGCTCTCAGCATCGGCAGAGTTGTCCAACGAGGACCGCCGAGAGGCCGTCATTGTCTTGCAGCGCTACGCCAACGTCGCATACAACTCAACCGACCTCGGCCGCGATCTCCAAGATGTCGATCAAGTCCATCTCGACGCCGAACTCAGGGCGCTGTCGTCATCGCTCAACGACCAAGGCCGTGAGGCCATCATCGATGCCGGTCTGCAACTCGCGTCGCCCCAAGGCGCCGTAGACCCTGCTCGTCTCGCTGCCCTCCAACGGGTGAGCGAGCTCTTGATGATTCCCGGCGACAGCCTCGCAGCCGCAGAGCGCGAGCGCGACCACAACGTCGCACTGGCCGGCTGACCAGAGCAGCGTGCAGCACTCCATGCTAGGGCGACAACCGCCTCAGCTTTTGAAAGCTCTCAGGGAGTGAGTGCAACCTCGACGGGCTCACCCAATGAACCACCGTCGAGATCCATCAACAGCAAGCGCAGATCCAACAACATGTCGGCGACTTGCGACGCGGAGATGATTTCCCTGCTTTGCAGGTCGGAGAGCCCGCTGTCGACCAGGTCAAGCGCCTGGCTCAGGGTCGTGCCAGAAATCTCAGTCATCTCCGCTCGCTTTCTTGCCGTGTGCTCGTCAGCCTGACTCGCATTTGCGTCAGGTGCAATTCGGTTTTGATCGGGTTCTGTGCAACGACCACTTCGGTCGTACTCCTGTCACCTTATCCATCTTCGCCGGTGTAGAGCGTGCACCGAGGTCGAGGTACCACGCAGAATCGCACTAACGTCGCACGCCGATGACGATCCCAGACCTTTCTGCGATGAACGCTGCCGGGCTCGCTCTGCGCCTCACCGACCTTCATCGGCTGACACAGCGCGACGAAAGGGTCCAGGTGTTGTTGCCGGGCCCAACCCCGGCAAGCCGTTCGCACCTCAACGACATCTTGGAAGGCGCCGGATTCTCACTCGCTCGTCACCAAGGCGCAAGCCCGTCATGGCTGACTCGCCAGTGGACCCTGCCCGACACGGTCGCCCCCTCAATGGCACTGCTGATTTCGGGGCTCAACCCAAGCCCGGCCGCCGCCGATGCCGGAATCGGGTTTGCCCGACCCGGCAACCGCTTCTGGCCCGCTGCCTTGGCAGCGGGCGTGGCCACGCTCGACCGCGACCCTGACCATGCGCTCGCACACCATGGCCTGGCAATGACCGACATTGTCAAGCGCACCACACGCCGCGCCGACGAACTAGCGCCGCAAGAATACGAGCACGGCATCGAGCGGCTCACGCGCCTGGTTGAGCTGTTTCAGCCACGAGCAATCTGCTTCGTCGGTCTCGCCGGATGGCGTGCGGTGCGCGACCCTCGAGCATCTCCCGGCTGGCAGCCGTCGCTGTTGGGAGCGACGCCTGTGTACGTCATGCCCTCAACCAGCGGCCTCAACGCCAGCAGCCAACTACCCGACTTCGTCAGGCACCTCACCGCAGTGGCCCACGGCCCGTAGCGTTACGAATTCGGGGCCAGCGCCCGAATGGCATCCATCGTGTCGATCCCACCGAATGGCATGACCATCAGCGCCGATGTAGTGACGCCATTGTCCATATAGCGATCGATGTGCGCACGACATTGTTCGGGCGTGCCGTGAACTATGAGTTGGTCCACTACCTCGTCGGGCATGGCTTCGATCGATCCTGCCCGATCACCCGCGTCCCACAGTTCCCAGTGCTTCCCCAGCAGATCGGTGCGGCCCATCCACTCGTGGAACGCCCGATAGACCGGCACGTTCACATAGGCGGCGATTGCACGCTTTGCTTGAGCAAGCACCGTCTCGCGGTCGGGGTTTGGGCACACGAAGATGCGAGCCACGATCTCTTTGTTGTCGCCCTGATCTTTGACAACACCAGCAACCCGAGTCACATCATCAGCCGACAACCAGTTGATGATCGCGCCGTCGCCCTCACGACCGGCCAGACGGAGCATGCCTTCTCGCAGT
>CAWKYX010000278.1:0-5044 GCA_963854265.1 Acidimicrobiia bacterium | reverse complement strand
GATTCCGGCTTGGACCGTGAGGGCGGTGTTGGTGTGCAGTGCTCGGGTGATGACCGACAGGCCGCCGATGTGAGCGGGCGGTAGGCAGCAAAGCCAGTGGTCGGCGCCGGTTTCGATGTCGAGTGCCCTGCTGGTGATTCGGGCCGACGCGGCCACGGCATCGTGGGTGAGAACGACGCCCTTGGGTTCGCCCATCGTTCCGCTGGTAGGAACCACCAGCGCATCGCCATCTTCGACCTCGGTTCCCGGCCGGGACTGGCGGCCATCGGTGTCGATCACCACCCCGGGTGCCATGGCCTCGAACAGCGCGGCTTTGGCCGACGGGGGGAGGCGTTGGTCGACGGGTAGCACCGCATCGCCAGCATCCCAGGCGCGCTGTAGTTCGGCGACGAATGCGGTCGACGGCTCCATATCGAGAGCGACGAGGTTGGCCATTGACCCACTGTTGCACGCCGTTGGGCGATGCTCGGTCACCGAAACCGGTGATTGTCGATACTGCCGGCAAGTACGGTGCACGCTGTGTCCAAGATCAATCGTGTTTGTGTGTTCTGCGGTTCTGCCGACGGCACCGATCCCAACTATGTCGATCTCGCCGTCGCCCTCGGCGCGGACCTGGCCAACCGCGGGGTTGGCCTGGTTTATGGCGGCGCCCATGTCGGGCTGATGGGGGCGGTGGCTGATGCGGCGCTCGCGCATGGGGGAGAGGTGACCGGTGTCATCCCGGCCAGCCTGCGCGACCGCGAGATTGCTCACACCGGCCTTACCGAGCTGGTTGTGGTCGATGACATGCACAGCCGCAAGCGGCATATGTACGACATCTCTGACGGCTTCTGCGCGTTGCCTGGTGGCTATGGCACGCTCGATGAGATTTTCGAAGCAACAACCTGGAGCCAGCTTGGGTTGCATGCGGGTGGTGTACGCAAACCAGTCACGCTTGTTGACACCGACGGATTCTGGGAGCCGATGGTTGCATTCCTCGATGCCGCGGTCGGCGCGGGATTCGTGAAGGCGCACAACCGTGGGTTGATCGGCTACGTGGATGCGGCCAGCCGCGTGGTTCCGGCACTCGAAGTGGCTGTGGCGACGAGGGTACCGCTGGGACGAGCCTGACGACGACTGCCTGACGATGATTGCCTGACGACGACCGCCCGACGACTCGGCCCGAGCAGAGATTGGGGCTCCCAAGCTCATAGATTGGACAGATGCAGATCCGAGGCGACGACGCGACCATGACGCTGTACGAGGCAGCTGGGGGCGAGCAGTTCTTCACTGAGTTGGTCGATCACTTCTATGCAGGCGTAGAGCACGACCCTCGACTCCGTCCTATGTACCCCGAGGACCTGAGCGGGCCACGCCTCCACACAGCGCTCTTCTTGATGCAGTACTGGGGCGGGCCCACTACCTATTCGGACCAGCGGGGACACCCGAGACTCCGGATGCGCCACGCCCCCTTTGTGATCGGCGAGCCAGAACGTGATGCCTGGATCGAGCACATGTCCGCAGCAATCGATGCAATGGCCGCCGACCCTGCCATCGACGAGGCACTTCGTGAGTATTTTGACATGGCTGCCACCCACATGATCAACGCCCGCTGAGCAAAGGCGACAGCTCTAATGGAAGAAGTCTCCGATGTGGTTTCGACAGGTCCGGCACGCGGCGTGCGGATTTTGGCCTGGTTCGGTCTGATCATCATCGTCGGAACCATGGTCGCGGTGATCGTGGGCTTTCTCATCGGATCTGACGATCCGCGTGGCGACCCGGGAAGACGCGAGGAAGCGCTGGTGGAGCGTCCCTCGGATTTGGTGATTCCCGCGATTAGCGATGTCACCGCTGAGTGGGGGCTCGACGAGTGGCGGACAGTTGGGCTCGACCCGCTGCGCGGTGGTGTCACGCTCCATGATCTCGATGGTGATGGCGACCTCGACCTGGTGGTCGCCGGCGGGACGCTCGGGCTGTTCGAATGGGACGGCGACCGTTTCCATCAGCGCGAGGCACCCGACTTGGGCGATGTCATCTCGGTCCATGTGGGCGATGTCGATCGTGATGGGACGCCAGATCTCCTCGTTGGAATGACGAATGGAGCCACTGTTGCGTGGGGCAGAGACTGGTTCGATGCAGCTGATGCGCCGATCACGCGCCTAGACGTGGGCGGCATCGTGACGGGGGTGGTCCCGGTTGCTCTTGGTGGCGCATCAGAAGTGGAACTTTTGGTCTTGGGATATGGCGGAGCCGAAGCAACACCGGATCTACTCATCTCCATGACGGGTCGAGAACCTGGCGCGGTAGTCGAGCTTCCCGGGAGTACTCGCAAGTCCATGGTCGCTGAGATCGCCGACATTGACGACGACGGGTTGGCCGATATCTGGGTTGGTCGCGATGTGGGCTGGGCCACAGGCGCCGACTCGCTCTACAGCCGTCAAGGTGATGCGACCGGGCCCTGGATCGACGTTGCCGCGACATTGGGAACAGACCTTGCTATTGATGCCATGGGATTGACGATCGCCGACCTCAACAATGACGCACGCCTCGATGCCTACGTCTCAGACCTGGGCGACAACGAGCTGTTGATACGGGGTGATACAGGCTTCGAGACTCGTTTCGACAGCGGGGCGGCCCGGATTCGGAGCGCCGGTGCACCGGACAACGAGATCAGTCGCTCGTGGGGTAGCGGCGCAGCCGACATCAACCTCGATGGCCGCCTCGACTTGGTGGTGGTAAACGGCGGGTTCGACGAGATCAGCGTGCAGAACAAGGTGGTCAATACGTTCATCCTCGGAGACGACCCACCGGCGATCTTGCTCGGCACGAGTGATGGCCAGTTCTATGACGCTTGGGTCGATGTGGGGTTCGCATGGGCGGGGCGTTCTCGTGGTCTGTCGCTCGGCGATATCGACGGTGACGGCGATACTGACATGATCGTGGTCGATCACGGCGGCGGCATGCATGCGCTGCGCAACGATGTCGAGGCCGTTGGCACCGTCGTGTCCGGTGTTCCGGGTTGTTTGGCAGATGGGTCACTCATCGTGTTCAGCGAAGACAACCGGACGTGGTCGGTGCCGGTGCACCAACAGTCGTTCCTCGGAGCACACGCGCCGGAGGTTGTGGTCCCACAGGGGGCATCTCTTCGCGGACAATGGCAACACACGGCTTTGTCTTGCCCGGCCAGCGAAGTTTGAGGTTGCCTGGGAGAACCAACGACGCGAACTCTGCGCCACTTGGTTAGTTGGAAGCGTTGGTACGGGCATCACGGCCCGCCTCTACGTGCACCGAGCCGTGGATCCGTGAACCGTCATCTCCGAGAGCAAACGCCATCATCTTGACTCGAATGGCCCGCGCTCGATCGCGTTGCCGATCGCCGAGCGGCTATTGGCCTTTGTCGAGCCCGATCCGGCGGGCCTTGCGTTCTGAGAAAATGATGGCCGTGATCAGCATGGCCACGATGATGCCCAGGGACACATAGGTGTTGACGTGGTACCACTCGGTGAGTGTCATCTTGAGGCCGACAAAGATCAGGATTCCGCCGAGAGCGTGGGACAGATAGTGGAACCGCTCACGGGCGTTGGCCAGCAAGAAGTACATGGCCCGTAGCCCCAAAATTGCGAACGCATTGGAAGCCAGAATCAAGTACGGCTCGTTGGACACCGCCAAGATGGCGGGCACCGAGTCGACCGCGAAGATCACGTCGGTGGCTTCGATCACCACGAGCGCGGCAAGCAGCGGAGTCGCAACCTTGCGTCCACCGATGCGGGTGATGAAGTTGTGCCCGTCGTAGGACTCGGTCACTGGCATGATCCGCTTCAGGAGCCCGAGGCCGGTGGTTTTTGCAGCGTCTCCTTCGTCGTCGCGATGCCGCATGATCTTGGCACCGGTGTAGATCAAGAACGCGCCGAAGATGATGAGCACCCACGTGAACTCGGCGATCAGCGCTGATCCGGCCAAGATGAAAGCCGCCCGCAGCGCGAGGGCGCCAAAGATTCCCCAGAACAACACCCGGTGTTGAAACTTGAGGGGTATCGCCATCGAGGTGAACAGCAGCGACCACACGAACACGTTGTCCACGGACAACGACTTTTCGATGAGGTACCCGCTGATGTACTCGCCGAACGCCTCGCCGCCCCAGACAATGGCGACGAACACGCCGAAGCCCAAGCCGCAGGCGACCCAAACGCCGGACTCGGTGAGGGCCTCTCTGGGTGAGGGTTCGTGATCGTCGCGGTGCCGCAGGAGGTCGATAAGCAGCATGGTCAGGACGACAACGCCCAACACGATCCATGCCCAGAGCTCGACATCGATGTCGACGAAGTTGTCACGAGCCTCGGCAGCCAGGATCATCGCTTAATCATACGGAACCGCTCCGCAGTCTTGTGGCGACCCAGCGCACCGACCCTGCCAGGGCTCAGTCGTCGAATGGGCTCTCGAAATCCTCGAGCAGTTTCTCGATGTCTTGCTTGAAGTCCTCGAAGTTGAAGTCCTCGAAGTTGAAGTTCTCTGGGTTGAGGAAGTCTTCGAGGTCATCGGGCAGGTTGAATTCGAGCTCGAACCCATCGCCGTCGGGGAGCAGAGCGGCGTTGATGATGCCAGCGCCATGTGTTCCGGCGATCCCGGCAATGGTCACGCCGGCGGCCAGCGCCATGCGCGCCAGCGGCCGGTGAAGGACGCTACATGGATCTGATCATCGGTGAGCGCATCGAAGTTGTCGTCGTGATCGTTCATATCGGCGTTGCAATGCCTTGATCAGCCTGCGGCGATCATCGCCGTCGCAGCCATTGCCATGACAAAGCCCCACAGCTGGGGTCTTGTCATGCGTTCGGCCAGGATGACGCGGGCCAGGATCACCGTGCCGATGGGGTAGAGAGAACTCAGCACGGCCACTAACGTCAGGAGACCTTCGTTGCTCGCGTATAAGAACGTGACGTTGGAACTGGTGTCGAACAAGCCAACGAGCGCGATCAGTCTCACGGTGGATCTATCTGTCGGCAGAACTTCGCGCTTGGCCGCAACAAGGCAGGCAATCAAGACAACGGACGTGACGAATCTGGCCGAG
>CAWKYX010000277.1:0-5056 GCA_963854265.1 Acidimicrobiia bacterium | reverse complement strand
GGTGGGCCCGTCCGAGATCGAGTCGGCCCAAACTCCCACGAGCGAGCCTGAGCTGGAACCCGACGCGCGACCGGAATCGGACCCCACAGCCGTGGCACCGACACCTACCGCTCCGCCCGACCTTGCGACGCCAGACCACCCACTCGACCTCGGGAAAGCCGGCACAATTCCCGTGCTCGATCCGTCGACCTTGCTCGTGGATGCTGCGACCGTCGTGTTCGATACCTTCGATGGCGGCTCTATGACCCTGGCCGAAGCCGAGCCCAACACCATTGTTGGTCTTATTGATGCAATTCCCCCGATTGATGCGCCCGACTATCGGTTCGGCCCACAAGCCTCGTGGCTGAACCGCGAAGATGTAGTGATCGGCTATGTCGATCCCACCTCTTTACAATCGAACTGACCGGTGGAACCCCACACCCCAAAGTGTGGCCATCAACACTTGAACCCACCCAGACCCCAACTCAACATCGAGCGGTCGCTGTCCGGGCTAGGGCCCGGCGATGGCCTCGGTAATCGCCGTGGCGGTTTCGAGGACTTGTGGGGCGATGGTCTTGATGACCGCGGGTGTGAGCTCGGACGAGAACCCTGCGACGACAACTAGATAGGCGACGTCGCCGCCGTCGCCGAAGATCGGGGCCCCCACCGCATTGTTGGCCCGGTGGGCTTCACCAATGCTGACGGCGAAGCCGCGTTGGCGGACGGTCTGCAATTCTCGCCGATATCGCCTGATGCCAGCCATGGACCGTTTGGCCGGAAGTAGTTCGTACCGGTCGATGGCAGCGTCGAGGTCCTCGCTCGGCCACCATGCAAAGAAGGTCTTGGAACAGATTGCCTGACCTGGGGGAAATCGCTCGCCAAGCGATGCAGTGAGCCGCAGACGGTTCCGGCTGTCAACCTTGTCGACGACGACGAAGTCTTCGTCGTCGGTCCACTTGAACAAGAAGCTCGTCATGCTCAGCCGCCTGGCGAGGTCAATCACATGGCGTTTGGCCAGCCGTTGGATCTGGCCACCGGTGTCGACCGCACTGGCGAGTTCGCTGACTGCGAGACCCAGTTCGTAGGTTTTAGTCCTCGGGTCAAAGCCCACGAATCGGCCCGCCTGGAGCGTTTTGAGGATGTTGAAGCAGGTGCTGGCGTTGATGTCGAGCGCCCGGGCGATCTGCGTCGCAGTAGCCGGGGCGCTCCCCTCTTCGGCCAGATAGGTCATGATCACCAAGGCGCGTTCGACCGCCGGCACTCCGCGCAGCTTGGGTTCAGGGGACGAGGACACCGCGCCCGATCATGCGACCCGCGGCAAGATCAAGCAAGGCTTGTTCGGCATCGTCAAGTGCGTAGCGCTGGTGATGGCAGGTGACGGTACCAGCATCGAATAGCGCTACGAGTTCCACTAGATCGGTGTAGGTCCCAACGTAATTACCTATGACGCTGATCTCCATCCCCGTGTACTGAGCAGTCGACATCGGAACCGGTGCGTCGCTGGCCCCCAGCACCGACAACACCCCGCCACGACAGAGCATCCCGGCCGAGTCAGCGATGCTCGGCGCGATACCGACGCAATCGAACACAACGTCAACACCCCGCCCGTCAGTCAGGTCACGCACCGCCGCGCCGCCGTCACCATCGGGCTCCGCGCCGATCACAACGTCTGCGCCGGCCGCAGTGGCCGCCTCAAGGCGCGCAGACGACACATCGGTCGCGATGACTCGCGCTGGCGTCAGCGAAGCCAAGAGCTGAATGGCGAACTGTCCCACTCCCCCGCTACCCACCACCGCAGCCGTGTGGCCGGGGGCGATGAGCGGCAGCAGCTTCTTGACTGCGTGATAGGCGGTGAGTCCCGCATCAGTGAGCGGGGTCAGCGGCACGGGATCTGTCCCGGGCACAAGCGGCACGAGCGACCGCACACCGGTCCGCATGAACTCAGCAAACCCGCCATGGGTCCGGCCATCAATGCCCGGGAACGCGGGGGCTTCGCAGTACATGTCGTTTCCGGCACGACAACTGCGACAGAGACCGCAACTGATCAGCGGATGCAGCACGACCGGGTCACCGACTTCGAACCCTTGCGCGGCAGCAGCCCGGCCGAGCTCGTGGACGAAGCCGACGTTCTCGTGGCCCAGGCGGTAGGGCATGTCAGCTCGGCCAAGGTTCTCGACGTGGGCGCCCGATCGAATATGCACGTCGGACCCACAGACGCCGGCGGCCGCGATCCTCACGATGACGTCGTTGTCGTCTTCGAGTTGGGGCGCGGCGACCTCATCCAGAACGAGCGGCTCGCCATACTCCTGCATCAGCGCAGCGCGCATCCTAGAACCCGGGAGCGTCAGCGTTGGATGGGGTCGTGGTCTGGGACAAGATGTCGCTCTGACGACGGGCCACATAGTCCGCACACCGCAAGGCCAGCGCCGAGATGGTGCACGTCGGATTCACGGCTCCCCCGGTCGCCAACGAACTACCGTCGCACACGAATAAGTTCGGGACATCCCAAGTCTGGTGGTACTTGTTGACCACAGAGTCTTCAGGTGTGTTGCCCATACGAGCGGTGCCCATCAGGTGCCATGCGGGTGGCGGCCAAACGACCCCGGTGGGGTTGGACTCAACAGCGCCCATAGCTTCCGCTACCTCGACCGCTCGCGCGGCCCCGTACTCGGTGAGCCTCTTGTCATGCTCGCACAGCTTGTATTCGATGTGGGGAGCGGCCAGCCCTGATGAGTCGGTGGCCTCCGGGTCGAGGGTGACAGCGTTGTCATACATCGGCAGGTCTTCGCCTTGCACCCCAACCAGGTTATGGAAGCCGAAGTGGGAGTCAAAGAACTCTCGGTGGCCGTTACCCCACGGCGTCATGTATCCGGTTGCGAAGCCGTTGGACTGCATCCCGGCTCCGTAGCTGCGCCCGTTGCCTGCGAACAGAGTGAAGCCGTTGGCGAAGCCGCGCGACGTGTCGGTGTCGTAGAACTCGTGGCTGTAGGAGTTGCCGCCGAAGCCGCCTTGCCAGCCATACATGGGTTCCTCAAGCCAGATGTCCATGAACGCATACGTGTGATGCATCAGGTTGTGCCCGACCTGGCCACTGCTGTTGGCCAGTCCATCAGGATGGCCACGCTGGGCTGACAGTTGCAGCAACCGAGGGCTCCCGATCCCACTCGCGCAGAGGAAGACCATCTTGGCTTTCACCTGGTGTCGCTCATCAGTACGCATGTCGATGTACTCGACCCCATCGGCCAGACCTTTGGCGTCGAGCAGGACCTGTGAGACTCGGGCACTCGTACGAAGGTCGACCCCATTGGCGAGTGCCTGCGGCCAATGCGTGACGTGCATCGATCCCATCGATCCGCGCGGGCAACCACTGGAGCAGTTCCCACACGCGTTGCAAGGCAGCCGACCTTTGTGCCCATTCCCGGTGACAATGGCGTTGTCGCCCGGGAACCAGTGCCAGCCCAACTCATCGAAGGCACGGATACCTCGGAGCCCTGAGATGCCAGGGGCGATGGAGGGGCCGCCTGGCTTTGGCCCCATGGCCGGATAGGCCGGGTCCCCCTGAAACCCGGAGATCCCGACGTCGTGTTCTGCTTGGGCGTAGTACGGCTCGAGCTCCTCGTAGGAAATCGGCCAATCGATCGTGTTACCCAACCCGTGCTCAGTGCCCTTGCGGAAGTCGACTGGTTTCATGCGTGGCCAGAACGCCAGGTAATGAACCGTGCTGCCACCGACCGCGTTGAACATCATCGTTGTTGCGTCGCCGGTGACCGGATAGTCCTCGGGGAGGTTGCGCATGTTAGGGTCAAAGGACCAGCCGCGCAGCTTCTCAAGTTCCCACTCGTCGTGGCTATGAGGATGTTCGTGGGGATGGACCCAGTCGCCCTGTTCGAGGCAGACGACGTTGATGCCATCGTCGCTCAGACGTTTGGCGATGACCGCCCCGGCTGCGCCAGAACCAATGATCACAGCATCTGTCTCGGTGGTGCTCATGCCTCGTCCTCCTTGATCACGACGGACGCTCGGATGTCATCAGACAGATCGACCGGCGCCACGTCGGCCGTCTCCACATAGGAGCCTCGTGTCCGATTGATTTCGATCTCGTCCCAGTCGGCAACAGTGTCCAGATAGCCGTAGGGCTGGGGTGTCGGCCGATAGTACTTGCCAGCAGGAAGTTTCTGCACTGCCAACGCAACGGCCGGACGGGAGTAGTAACAGAAGTTCGTGAGCATTCTGAAAACGGCGAAGCCCTGCGCAGCATCGATCTCGAGGGCAATCATTCGTTCGTCCTGGACCACGGTCTCGACCGACTCGAAGTCATCGCCGAGCGGCTCGAGGAGCCCGGCGACGGCGCCGACCGTGAAGAACGGAAAGAACCGCGGCATCTCGTCATCGGGGGCCACGTAGCGACCAATGATGTCAACTATGCCGACATCAGAGGGCGCGGGAAAGTCGCCCTCCGGAGGTATCAACCGATCACAGACCGCGTTGACCCGTTGCACCAGTTCAGGATGAAACGGGGTCGAGACCGCACGACCGCCGAGCTCGAAACGGTTCTCGGTGGTCTCTTGGGCTACGTGCAGGCGCATGGACGATACTCCGATCGGTGATGGTCGACAGTCAATTAACTGGTGCGCGCTACCGCTGCCTCCGCGTCCCAGGTGGCCGGTAAGGCCGACACGGTCCAGGTCATTCCCGGCTTCTCCAGAACCTCGTCGTACGACGTGATGCGGTAGTCGGGAATGCGGGTCAGCAGCTCTTCGATGGCAACCCGCATTTCGACACGAGCCATGTGAATGCCGGCGCACAGGTGCGCACCCCAGCCGAACCCGAAGTGGCGGTTGGGTGATCGGTCGATCACCAAATCGTTGGGGTTCTCGAAGACATCAGGGTCGCGGTCTGCCGAGGCCCATACCAGCAGGACCCGATCGCCGCGCTTGAGCGTGGTGCCATCGCTCACTTCGTGGTCGACCATCACCGTGCGTGCCAACGCTCGAGTTGGCGTCTCGAGACGCATGATCTCTTCGATGGCTGATGGAATAAGCGACGGGTCGTCGATCAGGCATTGGCGAACATCCGG
>CAWKYX010000276.1:0-5089 GCA_963854265.1 Acidimicrobiia bacterium | reverse complement strand
TGGGTGTCGACACTCACACCGACTCCCACACAGCAGTCGCTATCGATCACCTCGGCCGGCGACTCGACCAGATTGAGATCCAAGCCGATGCCGCCGGTTACCGGTGCTTGCTCGAGTGGGCCCGCCAGCTCGGAGAGTTGTCACGTATCGGCGTTGAGGGAACCGGTTCATATGGTGCAGGGCTGTCGCGGTTCCTCACCGATTCGGGTGTCACAGTGGTTGAGGTTGGGCGGGTGAACCGTCAACACCGCCGCCGTTACGGCAAGTCTGACCCTGCCGACGCCGAGGCAGCAGCACGCGCTGTGCTGTCGGGCCAACAAAACGGGATCCCCAAGTCCCGTGACGGGATCGTCGAATCGATCCGGGTACTCCATGTCGTGAAACGTTCAGCACTCAAGGCCCGCACCCAAGCAGCGAACCAGATGACTGGGCTGATCGTCACCGCCCCCGAAACAACTCGCGACGAACTTCGTGGCCTGACTGCTTTGAAACGTGCCCAACGGGCTGCGAAATGGCGACCCGGGACCGGTCATGACCCCACTACGGTGACCCGCCGAGCGATCCGGGCTCTGGCACGGCGTTGGTTGGAGCTGACCGACGAGATCAACACCCACAACCGTGACCTCGACGAGATGGTCCAGCTAGCGGCCCCAAACCTGGTCGCTGAACAAGGAGTGTCACGCGATGTCGCAGCGAAGCTCCTCATCGCGGCGGGCGATAACGCTGAACGCATCGGCACCGAAGCCGGTTTCGCTGCCCTGTGCGGTGTCAACCCTGTCTCGGCGTCTTCAGGCAAAACCAACCGTCACCGGCTCAACCGCTCCGGGGACCGCCAAGCCAACAACGCCCTATGGATCATCGCGATGGTCCGCCTCAGCCGAGACCCCGAAACCCGCGCCTACCGCGACCGCCGCAAAACCGAGGGTCTTTCACACCGCGAAATCGTCCGCTGCCTCAAACGATATTTAGCCCGACGCCTCCACCCCATCCTCCTCAAAGACCTCGCCGCATTGACATAGGAGTATCAGTGCCGTTGAAGGCACACCAGTAGCCGAACTAGCCGCAGCACACGGCGTACACCGATCCTGGATCTACAAAATGCTGGCCCACTACCGCGCCGAAGGAAAAGCGGGACTCCAACCAAAATCACGGCGCCCCAACACCACACCCAGATCAACACCCGCCGAGCTCGAAGACCACATCGTCCGGCTCCGCAAACAACTCGCTGAAGAAGGCCTCGACGCCGGCGCCGCGACCATCCACTGGCAGCTGCACGGCTGATCTGGGAGTCGATGTACGAGGTTGATGTTCGGTCGCTACTTCCGTCTGTGCGCGTACCGACCACGGTGCTGCACTGCATGGGCGACAGGGTGTGCCCCATCGAAGGCGGCCGATATCTGGCTGAGCACATTCCCGGCGCGGAGTTGATCGAGATGGAGGGTGGCGACCATTTCGCGCTCGAGCCGAGCCCGGAGATGCTCGCTGCTGTGCGCCGGCGCCTCGAGGCCGGACGAGAACCGGTGACCGTCGATTCGGCAGCGACCGAACGTCGGCTCGCCACGGTGCTGTTCACCGACATCGTCAACTCCACCGCCACCGCTGCTGCCCGAGGTGACGCTGAGTGGACCACCGCGCTCGAACTCCACGACACCGCGGCTGCCCGAGTGGTGGAGGATCACCAGGGCCGGGTCACAAAGACAACGGGCGACGGGCTGGTGGCAACCTTCGATGGTCCTAGCCGTGCCGTCGACTGCGCCGCGGCACTCCACACCGAGATCGCCAATATCGGCTTGCCGATCCGGGCAGGCCTGCACACCGGTGAAATCGAACTGCGCTCCGACGGCGACATCGCGGGCATGGGCGTTCACATCGCTGCCCGGGTTTCGGGACTCGCGGGTTCGGGCGAGACGATGGCGTCGCGCACCGTGCGCGACCTTTGTGTCGGCTCGGGCCACACCTTCAACGACGCCGGCGAGCACGTACTCAAAGGCGTCGAGGACATGTGGCAGTGCTACCGGCTCGGGCCATGACGGCGGCCGGACCCGACGACCAACGCTCATTGGCAGATTCCAGCGCGCACCTCATCTGCCAATTCCCGCACGGCGACAGCCACTAGCTCGGTTGGGTCTGCCGCACGCTCGGGTGACACCTGACGTGGCTTGCCCGAGGTGTGAGACCTCTCCGCCCGCTGAGACACGTGTTGGCAGCGAACGCCCGCTCCTGTACCGATCTGCAGGTCCCGCCGCGCCGGACCGTCACGCCTATTCGTGGCATGCAAACCAGCCCGACGGCCAGCGGGCATTAGCAAAACACTTGCAACCGCGACACCCCTCACCATTCTAGGCCCCTGACCAGGGCAAACGCGGGCCCTCGAAAAGGACGTAGGGCATCAGCCCCCACGGCCCACAAAACGGCAAACCCCCAGGTCACAGGCTTGCAGCGCCGCTCCGTCGGAAAGTCCCACCTCCGACACACCGGGAACTAAAACGCTCTGACCAGCGCAAACGCAATTTGTGTCGGAGGGGGGACTTGAACAAACCTCCCCCCGGCGGCATCTGGCGTCGTCCTGCGGTAACCAGCGTCCTCGAGCGGCATCTGGCGACCACCGAATCCGCTCCCTACCGCCTGTTACCGCTCCAGGGTGCTGGATGCCATTAGCAAACCATTAGCAACGCGACACCCCTACGTCCGGACCTTGGCGGCTCAATCGAAGTTACTGATCGGTCGGCGCACCGTTGAGTTGGAAGGTTCTTCCCTCGACTTCGACCTCGATCCGAAGCGTGCCACCGAGGGCCTCAGTCAGCTTGCGGAGCGTAGACAGCTTCGGGTCGGCGGAGCGTTCAAGTTTGGAGATTCCGCCCTGGGTCATGCCAAGTCGATGAGCCAGCTCGACTTGATCGACTCCGAGTTCGCGGCGGAGTTCGCCGAGTTGGTGTGCGACGAGTTCGGCCTCGACAGCCTGTTTGTACTCGCCGATCTTCTTCGCCGATTCGGCGTCCTCGTAAAGAGGAGCTGCAAGGTTCTTGAAGTTCTTGGCCATCAGATCAGTCCTTCCTTCTCAATAGTCTCGAGATGTTCGTCGTAGAGGTCATCGGCGAGAGGTATCGCCGTCTTGTACCAGGCATTCCATTTTCCGGACTTGTCGCCGCCGAGCAACAAGATGGCGTGACGACGCGGGTCGAACGCGAACAAGGTCCGCGTTGTGCTCGCTCTCAGTTCCTTCATGTTCGCATGACGACTGCTGCTGATCGTGTCGACAGCTGGACGCCCGAGCCCTGGGCCGTGCTCGTGAAGCAGCTCGACAGACGCTGCGATGAGTCGCTGCTCGTCGGCCGACAGCATGATCCACCACGCTTCGAATTCGTTCGTGTACTCGACTTCCCACACTGAACTACACTACCCCCGACTCATATTAGTTGCAAGTTGTTTCTGACTTCGATGTTGCCCAGTGCTCACAGAGCGACGGCGCCCTCAAAAGTCATACACCACGACCGAGACGCCAGCCGATAGGAGTGTGCGTTCGATGATCGCCTCAACCGTGATCCTCAGCTGTGCGTTCTCCTTGCGGAACTTGGCCATCTCGGCCTTCTACTCCCTGGTGGCGCCGGCCTTGCCGCCGACATCAACCTTGGCCTGTCGGACGAAGTTGCCCAATGTGCGGTCCCCCATCCCAAGCGAGTCTGCGACATCGACGATCGTGCGTTCATCGTCGATCACCCATCGATACTGCGTCTCGCTTGAGCTCATCGGCGAACGACCGCCGTGACCTCGGCTGTTGCGCCATCGACTCATCCTCCGAAGCAGCCGTCGCGCTCGCTTCGAGTCGAGCTTGCTGCGGTTGGACGCCGAAGCAATCTCCCATGGTTCGCCGCCGGACACGCCGGACTACGGTGCCCACGGTCATGAGTCTCGACCGCGTACGCCACTACGCATGTCCAAGAACACCCGGCAGGTCGCCAGGCGGAACTCGTGAATCCCGAGAGCAAGTAAGTGCCTCGCCACGCCGATCAGCGCGCCGCCAACGACGCTCGTTAGAAAGCCCGGTCCGACCGCCACTTCACGCCAGGCATTAGCAAAACACTTGCAACCGCGACACCCCTGCCGATTTCAGGCCTCTGACCAGCACATTTGCCCGCTTCGGAAAAGGACGTAGGGCAACAGCCCCTAGGCCCACGAAGTCGACAAAACCCCAGGTCACAGCCTTCCAACCGACCCCGGCAACGAAAGTCTCGTCTCCGACACCCCAGGAGCACAACGCTCTGACCAGGGCTTTTACAAACGTGTCGGAGGGGGGATTACAACCCTTAACCCACACCCCACCCGCTCCAACTGGATCGACCTGATGGCCGCCTGAGACCCTGTGGGTGCCGAATACTCGGTCGTGGGTGTTGACCTGCGACGACGCCGGCGAGGCTGAAGCCTCGTGAACCGAATCCTGTACCGAGTTCTCGCCGCTCTGGCCCGCCTCGCTGTGCGTTCAGGCCGCTCCAAGGACCTCGAGATCGTGGCCCTTCGCCACCAGCTCGCAGTGCTGCGCCGCCAGACCGACCGCCCCGACCTGAACGACGATGACCGCAGCCTGCTCGGCGCCATCGCAGCCGCGCTCCCCCGCCCCCGGCGTCGAGGCTGGCTCGTCACCCCCGACACCCTGCTGCGCTGGCACCGCCGCCGCATTGCCCGGCACTGGACCCAACCAACGAGGCCACCCGGACGACCACCCACTTCCCCCGACCTCCGCCAGCTCATCCTGGATCTTCGGATCTGAGGGGGAACTGATCGCTGGGTGAGGGTCCCTGGCGCGGTCCAGGGGTCCTGCGATTCTGACGGTTCTCTACGCCAACAGAGTCGAGGACCCCTGTCATTGTTGACCCTACGCGCGTCTGCGAGCTTCTCGTCGGTCTCGGTGATGTGACCGTGCTCGGCGCGACGGACACCGCTGGCGAACCAGTCCGTGTGCATGTCGAAACCAGGCTGACTCGGCCGGCGTGTCCTGGGTGCGGGTCGGTGGTGTGGGCCAAGGACCAACGGCCGGTCGAGCTGGTTGACCTTCCAGTGTTCGGCCGGTCGTCTCGGCTGGTGTGGCACAAGT
>CAWKYX010000275.1:0-5097 GCA_963854265.1 Acidimicrobiia bacterium | reverse complement strand
AACGTCACCAATGAGGTGGACGTTCCAGGGCTGATCGTCAGACGCCGCCAGATACTCCGGCAGCTCACGGTTGGGATGGTTGTGTGTGACCATGACCACGGTCCCGGCTGGCACCGCTCGAACTCGTTCGGTGAAGGGAACCCCGATGATGACTTCTTCGGGAGTAATGCCCTGGAGATAGTGGCCCCCAATGAAGTCGAAGTCACCCGACATCAATCGCTCGCGAGCAGCCTCAACCGTGGCCGGCGGGTAAGGCAGACTCGAGCCGATCGATTCCTGCCGCCCGATCATCGTGACCTTCACCCCGGCCTCGAGTAGCGCGTCGGCGACCGAGATCGCCTCAAACGAGCCGGTGTCGTCAAAGACCACAGCGGGGCCACGAACCTCGGCCCGACCACCAAATCCAAATATGTCCCAACTGCTGTAGACGTGGGACAGATCGTGACCCGATACCGGAGCCACTGGAGTCGAGAGCTGGAAACCATCACGACGAGGCATCGACCCCGTCGCCACGATGACCTCGTCTGGGGCGATCTCAGCAATCACGTCCGGGTCAACCAACGAGTTAAGTCGGATCGTCACGCCCAAGCGCTCGATCTCGCTGGTTTGCCACTCGGTGATGGCCCCGATGTCGGAACGGTGCGGCGCGGTCGCAGCGATCGAAACCTGGCCGCCAAGCTGCCGCGTCGCCTCGTGCAGGTGCACGTCGTGACCACGCAGCGCAGCGGTGCGTGCGGCCTCCAGACCGGCTGGTCCTCCCCCGACCACCAGCACCCGCTTGAGGACCGGAGCCGGCCCCTCTGGCTCGAAGCTGACTGCATGCTCTTGTGCGGCTGCCACATTGACGACGCAGCTCAGGCGGCCGCTCGACATCAGTTGGCCGACACAGCCGAAGTTCGAGCCGATGCAAGGACGAATCTCGGCTTCCCTGCCCGCTCGGGCCTTGTTGACCAACTCCGGGTCAGCAATGAGAGCTCGCACCATCGACACCATGTCAGCGGCGCCGCTCTCCACAATGTGGCTGGCGTGGTCGAGGGTCATGATCCGACCCACGACGATGGTGGGCTTCTCTACCACCCGAGTGATGACCTCGTTCGCGGGCATCTCGTGACCCAGTGGATCATCCATGGGTGATAGCAGCTTGTGGAATCGCCAATACGAACCCATGTGCAACGACACATAGTCGACGAGCGGCTCGACGATCGTCGCGATCTCGGCGTTGTCCTCTGAAGTGAGCCCGCCGGGGATGTACTCCTCATTGGGCAGCCGGATGCCAACGCAGAACTCGTCGCCGACCTCAGCTCGGATCGCATGCAAGATCTCCATCAAGAACCGCATCCGGTTCTCGAGCGAACCGCCGTAGCGATCCGTGCGCAGGTTGTTGGCGGGCGACAAGAACTGCTCGATCAGGTAGCCGCTCGAGGCGTGGAGGTCGACGCCGTCGAGCCCTCCGTCTCGACACCGCCTGGCCGCATGCGCGAAGTACTCGACCATCTCCGCGATCTGGGGTTCGGTCATCTCCATGGGGATCCCGCCCACCATCGGGTTCGGGATCGCACTGGCCGAAATCTGGAAAGCGGACTTACGAGGCCGGGTCGCCGAACCGGGGTGATAGATCTGCTGGAACATCCGCATGCCATAAGGACGCATCCGGTCTGACAGCTCACGGTAGAACGGGATGACGTCATCGCTGTGGAGAGGCAGAATGCTCGGCGCGTTAGAGTGGACGCCCGTCGCCTCAAGCGTCGACAATGCGACACCACCGGCGGCCCTTGCCTCGTGATAGGCGATCAGTTTCTCGCCGCCGAGCAGCGTGCCGTGCGCGGAACGAACGATCCGATTCTTGACCGTGACTGGACCCAGGTCCAAGGGTTCGAAGAGATTGTCATAGGCCATGTCGTTGTTGTTCCCTTGTCTCGGGTCGCTCGGCGGAGGACCTCTGTGGGCCCCAGCGTTCCTGCGGACCAGCGCCGACCATCATGACCCAACGCTCCGGACCATGCAGCCCTCCTGATGCAGACCAGCCTGACTCCAGGCGTATCGTCGGGCAAAACAGCGGATCCAGACACACTCGACGTGGGTCACTAGTGTCATCGGTGTGACTGACCTCCCCAACCTCCCTGGACTCATCGACCTGACTGGCAAGCGCGCGCTGGTCACAGGAGGCGGGAAAGGCATCGGCGCCGCGATCAGCCGCCGATTCCTCGAGGCCGGCGCAACGGTGACCATCGCCGACATGGATCCAGCGGCCGAACTGACCGCCGGGGAAATGGGCGCGGAGTACGTTGCTTGCGATATCACCAACGCCGCACAGCTGCAGACTGCCATCGACACCGCAGCCGGGGCTGACGGTCTCGACATTCTTGTGAACAACGCCGGCATCTACCCGACCACCGGCCCGATCGGCGACGTCACCGATGACTTCGTGATCACGATGTTGGAGGTCAACGTCCGCGCCCAGTTCAGCGCGGCCCGCAACGCCGCAGCCCGGATGCCCAACGGTGGATGCATCATCAACATGGCGTCGATTGCTGCGCTCGGTGGAGGTGCCCACATCTCGGCCTACGCCACCTCCAAGGCGGCCGTGGTCGGCCTGACCCGCGCCTTCGCCAACGAACTCGGTGCCAAGGGGATCCGAGTCAACGCGATCGCCCCCGGAATCATCAACACCCCGGGCGTTCAAGAACAAATGGCGGCACTCAAAGCAGGCGGCGTCGACATCGAGAAGCGAATCAGCGCCAACCCCATCGGGATTTCCGGCCACCCCGACCACATCGCTCGAGGCGCGTTGTTCTTGGCCTCAGATCTGGCGGCGTTCATCTCCGGGCAGATCCTCGTCATCGACGGCGGTTCCACCGCCTGACACATTGCTAGACGCGTTCGATGATGATGGCGGGGGCCATGCCTCCGCCTGCACACATCGTGACCAAGCCGACCTGCTTGTCGCGGCGTTCAAGCTCGTCGAGCATGGTGCCGATCAGGATCGCGCCGGTCGCGCCAATGGGGTGGCCGAGCGCCATTGCGCCGCCATTGACGTTTACCTTGGAGCGATCGAGATCGAGGTCGCGTTGGAACTTCTCTGACACGACTGCGAATGCCTCGTTGATCTCGAACAAGTCGATGTCGTCGAGGGTCATGCCGGCGCGGTCGAGCACCTTGCGTGCCGCTGGCACGGGTGCATTCAGCATGAGCGTAGGGTCGTCACCCATGTTCGCGGTGGCCACAACGCGGGCACGCGGTTGCAGACCGTGGGCTTGCGCGTACGCCTCGCTGGCGAAAAGGATCGCTGCAGCTCCATCGACGACGCCTGAGGAATTACCCGCATGATGCACGTGCTGGATGTCGAGGTCGGGGTATTTCTGGTTGATGAGCTCGCGAAAGGTCAGCAAATCGTCGGCGTGACGGTAGTCGGCAATGGCGGGGAAGCTGGCCGACAGGCCTGCCAAGGACTCGGCAGTTGTGCCGGGCCGAGGGAACTCCTCACGGTCGAGTGCCACCGTGCCATCCATATTCAGAACCGGCACGAGGCTCTTGTCGAAACGACCTTCTTGGATGGCCACCTCGGCGCGAGCCTGAGACTCGGCGGCATGGGCGTCGAGAGCCGTCCGGGGGATCTTCTCGATGGTGGCAATCGCGTCGGCGCACACACCCTGATGGGACTGCGGGTGGATCTCTTGGAGATGCATGTTGCCGGCACCCATGGGCA
Organism: Acidimicrobiia bacterium; assembly: GCA_963854265.1. GTDB lineage: Bacteria > Actinomycetota > Acidimicrobiia > Acidimicrobiales > UBA8592 > CAWKYX01. The sequence continues at coordinate 1,391 of CAWKYX010000275.1, read as the reverse complement.
TCATCCCCTTCTTCGGCAACGACATCATCTCGGTACCGCCCGAGACCACGAGGTCTTCCATCCCCGCCATCACTGCGGTGGCAGCAATGTTGGCACTGGTGATACCCGACCCACAGAACCGGTCGAGGGTCACCCCGCTCGCCCGAACGTCATAGCCCGCGTCCAGTGCAGCCATGCGGCCGAGATCCCCACTCTGTTCAGCGACTTGGGCGCTGGTGCCCCAAACCACATCGTCGACATCGGCGGTATCGAACCCATTGCGCTCTTGGAGTGCCTTGAGCACGGTCGAACCCAAGTGCTGCGGGTGAAGATGAGCAAGCGCACCCTTTCCCTGCTTGCCAATGCCGCGGGGCGTGCGACAGGCGTCGATGATGTATGCGTCAGCCATGGTCAATCCTCGTTCGCGAAGTCTCCATTGTTACCAAGTTGAGACAAAGAGCGACGCATCAACGTGCGGCGTGCATCCAGACGGACGAGCGTTCAGAAGACCGTGTAACCACCGTCGACGCAGATCTCCTGGCCCGTGTGGAATGTCTGAGACGGATCTGCGAGAAAGGCCGCGACTTCGCGGAACTCGCTTGGGTCAGCCCATCGACGCACCGGCGTGCGTTTGGTTGTCGCCTCGCGGAACGCATCATTGGCAAAGAGGGGCCCTGCCAGTTCGGTCTTGGTCCAGCCCGGCAACAACGCATTCACGCGGATCTGGTGGCGAGCCAGCCCCACCGCAAGCGCGCGGACCAGCCCGTTGAGACCAGTCTTGGCAGTGCCGTAGGCCTCGTTGCCTGCGGCGCCATGGATTGCCGACGTAGACGAGACCGCCACCAGGCTGCCTCCCTCGTCCTGCTCGACCAGCACTCGGGCAGCCTCGCGCAGCGTCAAGAATACGCCGTCGAGGTTCACGGCCATCATGGAACGCCATTCCTCCAACGACAGGTCAACGAAACGCGTTCCGCCCCCCGTTCGCCCAGCGTTGGCGAAGAGCCCGTCGAGGCGACCGAGCGATTCGACCGACTCCCTCATCGCGGCTGCGACCTGCTGTTCGTCACTGACGTCGCAGATCAACGAAACCGCTCGGCCGCCGAGTGCTTTCAGGCCTGCCACCGCCGCCTCGTTCTTGGCTTCGTTACGTCCCCAGATCGCAACCGAGCCACCAGCCGACACGATGCCTTCGGCCATCCCAAGGCCGATACCGCCGTTGCCGCCTGTCACGACAAACACCTTGCCACTGAGATCAACCATCGAGTCCAATACCAATCAACGCGGGGGTTGGGGCACAGCCGCTGCCGCCGGCGAACGGACATCGACTGACGGGGGCACGAGCGCCGCCCCGGCGGCCCACGTGGCCAGCATTGTTCGACACGCATCGAGGTTGGGGCGTACCCGTACGATCT
>CAWKYX010000274.1:0-5208 GCA_963854265.1 Acidimicrobiia bacterium | reverse complement strand
GCGGTGGATGCGAACTACCTCGCTGGCTCTGGTGCTGCGCTCGGCCAGGGCTTGCAGTTGGGGTTCGTTGAGGTCCGACAACTCTCGGTACGCGCCGACAAGGCGTCGCTCGGTCGTTGGGTGCTCGGCAACTCGGGCGAAATATCCCGGCGAACCGGTGAGTACTTGACGTACTGCGGCGGCAATGATGGGCGTGGACACGGGCCGCCGGTTACCTTCGGCCAGGCGCGGCGCACCGGCCAGTTCGGCGAGTCGGTAGATGGTGGAGAAACCAACACCGACCATGCCGGAACGCTTGCCGACCAGAGGGCCAAAGTCCCCGCTGCCTAACGCCCGGCGGGCCGACAGCCCCACGAAGTTATTCGGAACAAGGACGGTCACCGGCGCCAGCGCATCTTGGGCCTTGGCCGCGCTGACCGCGCGGCGTAGGGCGCCGAGCGCTGTGGGCCCATGCTCGGTCACGATCAGCGCGGGCAGGAGGGAATTTGGCGCGTCGGGCAGAGCGACGTTGGGAGAAGGCACGCTGGGAATAGACACTGTGGGAATCGTAGGGCGGTCCTGTGACAGTACTTTGACGCACGACTTGCGTGCGGTACTAGTGGATCAGCCCGTCGGCACGAAGTGCAGACAAGTCCCGTTTCAGGGTTGAGGCGCTGGTGTCGAGGGCAGCGGCAAGGTCCTCGATTCGGGCCCGAGCGCCGACGAGATCCGCTTCGCCGATGATGCGGACCAGCCGACGTTTGCGGCGATCCTTCTTGTCGTTGACGCAAAGGTCATCAGGGTGATGGACCGTCCACTCGACCTGTACGCGGCTGTCGCCGGTGGGGTTCGATGCTTCGGAAAGTTCGACGACCTCGGTGCGCGGGAATCGACGTGCGTAGGCCTCGGTGATCGAGCGGTGCTCGCCGACCCTGCTCAGTGCGGAGTTTCGGTCGGCCTCGTCGAAGGGTTCCAACATGGTGCTCAAGAGCCGATGGGCTAACAACAAGTCGGCCTCGGCACACTCGGTCAAGTTGGCTGCCGCGAAGACCTCATGGCGCCACCACGCGGCGAGGTGACTCAACTCAGCACCCGACGATGGCATGGATGCCGAGGCGCTCGCTGACGCTATGGCCTCTTCGGTCCGTCCGGCACTGTTTAACACCACGCCCTGCAGGACGAGGAGGACGGGAAGTTCGGCGTCGAGCTCGATCTCGCGGCAAAGGGCGATTGCCTCGGCGACTGCATGGTGGGCCTCTGCAGGCCGGCCAGCCTCATGTTCGGTGCGGGCCAATGACCGGAGCATTTGCGCCTCGAGCCAACGATCACCGGTCGTGCGCACCGACTTGAGTGCGGTTTCGGCCAAGGGACGCGAGACGGCGTACGCTCGCTTTCTCCGGCGAATTCCCGAGAGCACATCGAGACACTGCGCCTCATGACGGCTGTCGCCGATCTCGGCGAAATATCGTCGGGCCGCCGTTGCTTCGCGCTCGGCTCGGCCGTCGTCACCCAAGATGGCGTGCCAAATGCTTGCGCTGTTGGCACGCACCATGGCCTCGCCCCGCCGGTGATCGATGGCCATGAAGACCTCGGCTGCTTCGCGCATGTGATCGAGGGCTGTGGCCGCGTTGCCCTGCATATATGTCAGAAGTGCGAGGTTGGCGAGTGCCATTCCCTCACCGAAACGGGAGCCGATCTGGCGGGCGAGGGCAATGGCATCGCGGTAGTTTCGTTCTGCCGTGGCCGGGTTCCCGTGTTGGGACTGCAGGATTCCCATCGAAGCCAGAGCATCGACTTGGCCCCGGCTGTCTCCTTCGCGACGGTAGATCTCGAGCGCTGACCCAAGAAGCTCGTCGGCTTCATGGAAGTCCTGGATGTCGGTCATGGCTTGGCCGAGGGCAAGCTGCGCGCTCGCGAGGCTCACCGCTGACGTGCCTTCTGCTTCGACCCCACGGAGATGTGCGGCGGCCATCGATGGCCGACCAGCGATAATGAATACGCGGGCTAGAGCCACCGCAGGAGGAGTCCAGTCGATTCGTGTAGCGAGGGCAAAGGAGAGCGCGGCGCTGGCGGTGCGGATCCCATCGAGCAGCTGATCGGTATTGGTCAGGAACAGGGCCTCGCGCTGGAGCAGGCGGGCCTGCTGGGCCACACTCAGCGCTGACGGGTCGAAGGATTCGATGATCCGTGCCCGGTCGTCGCATCGCCCCAGCACGTCCAAGACCGCTTCGAACCCGAACAAGAAGCCAGCCGAGGGTGTCTCGCCAGCGTTCTCGAGCGACTTGACCGCCAACTCGTAGTAATGCGCTGCTGTTCCGTAGCTGTGGAGCGAGCTGGCGCGGGCCGCAGCGGCGGTCTCATAGCGTGCGGCGTCCACCCAGCGTTCTGCATTTCGATAGTGCCCGGCGAGCTCCGACGCGGGTGCACCGGGATCTTCGGTGAGGAGGTCGCCAGCGCGATGATGCAGATTTCGCTTGTCCTCACGCGAGAGCCCGGTGCGAGCGGCAGACGCCAACTGCTCGAACCGCAGCATGTAGTCCCCGTCGACCTCTGAGACGAAGTCGGAGTCCATTGCATGGCGTATTGCATCCAATGCAACCGTGGTCTCCAGGCCCGAGAGTCGGGTGATGACAGCCGTCGTGGTTGCACCGCCCCACACTGCCAGCGCGCCAACGACCGCTTGGACCTCAACCGGTGAGTTGTCGATCTCGTGGAGCAGTATCTGCATCACTCGCTGCACGGTTGCCCGGCCGCCGAGTTGATCGTCGATGACGTCGGGATCCGGGTCGGTGGCGCCCACGGGCTCCATGGCCCTCAGCGTCTCGATCACGAACAGCGGGTTGCCGCCCGTAGCCCGCTCAAGCCGGTCGATGAGTTCGTCGGAGATGACGTGGGAGCCCCGCGATTGGCTCAACGCCGTGATCTCGTCTCGGCTGAACCCGTTCAACGGCACGCGGGTGACGCGGTGGCGTTGCTCGACGTCGGTCAATAGTTGCCAGACGCTCGGCCGATTTCGAGCCTCCTGGGTCCGATAGCTCAGCCCAACGGCGATCTTGCTCTTGACGATCCGCGGGCCGGCGAGCCGGAGGAACTCGAGGGTCGCATCGTCGGCCCACTGCAGGTCGTCGATGATGAGGGTAGTTGGGGTGACCGCTGCGAACGCGAGCAGAATTTGGGTCAGGGCCTCATGGAGGCGACAGCGCTCATCGGGCGAACTCCATCGTCCACCGTCGATGGGTGTGGCACCGTCGCCAAGGGTATGGGAGAAGTTGCGTGGCCAACGGGAGGAACTCGGGGTCCAGGCGAGCCAACACCTGTTCGCGTCGGAGCCCGTTGAGCTCAGCCGAGAGAGCTCGCAAGATCGCCCCATAGGGTTCGTGTTCCTCTTGGTCGCCGTGTCTCGCCCACAGCACCGATGCATCACGCCACCGCGCTGCTTCGGCAACGTCGGTGAGCAGCCGAGTTTTGCCCATACCTGTCTGGCCCTCGATGAGGGCAAACCCTCCAGCGCCTCCGAGCGCAGCATCGACAACGTCGAGTAGCCGTCCGCGAGCTTCGAACCGGCCGACCAGGCCGGGGTCGTCGGCTCCAGCGGGTGTCGTTGGAGAAACCGCAGCATCAGTAACGGGTACGCGTTGCTGGAGGATGCGATCTTTGAGCGCGTTGAGGTCCTGCGATGGCTCTACACCGAGGTCCTCGCGCAGCATCCGCTTACAGACCTGGTGTTGCGCGATGGCTTCGTCGGCGCGGCCCACGAGCCAGTACAGACGCATCAACTCGAGGTGCGAACGTTCCGACAACGGAGTTTCTGCGACCATCCGCCGTGCACTCACGAGCGCACAGCGATAGTCGCGGCTGCTTTTTTGGAGCTGGACCAAGTTTTCCAACCCGACGAGATACTTCTCGCGAAGTCGCAGCCGCGCCGGCTCTACCCAGTCGTCGTAGTGGTCGCTGAGGAGGTCGCCGCGGTAGAGATCGATGGTGTAGGCAAGCGAGTCCGCGTGCAGGTGCGCGGTGCCTTCACGGCGGCGGACGTCGAATTGGTCGATTTGTCGCTCGAATTCTGCGGTATCAATCCACACCTCGGCGTCGGGATCGAGCCCAATGGTGTCTCGGTCGGCTTGGATCAAGCTGGGCGCCACCTCCGCCAGGGCTGTCTGTAGCACCCAAAGGGTTTGGCTGAGGCGGCGCCGGGCCCGGAGGTCTGAGCCATCGGGCCAGAACAGGCCGGCTAAGAAGGCGCGGCGCGCTCCCGTCTCTCGGTTCAGCGCCAGGTACGCGAACAGTCGCGCTGGCGCTGCGGCGCGTAGCCCGGAAATGGCCTGCCCGTCGGCCTTGGCAGCAAAGCCGCCAAAAAGCTGAAGCTCAATTGTCATCGCGTGATCGCGATCATGACATCCCACCTGTCCTGATCGGCCTGTTGTGGAGGATCCGACTCGCGGGGAGGGGCTTAGGGTGCGGGCCCTGTCCGGGAGTCCTGTCCTACCGCCACGTGCAGTAGTTGTTTGTGTGTCATAGGTACTGATGCAACGGTTACCCCGGATGCCGTCCGGGGCCGATTGACTCAATTCTGTAGAAAATGTGGAATATGTAGTGAGAGCCTGTAGGTGATGAATCACCTGGTCAAAGGGCTTAAGCAAAAATGAGCCCTTGACCCTGGGCTCGTTGTCAAATGAATCCAGTCAGTTTTGAGATAGTGCCTCTCCACAGTGCCCCTCAATGACGTTGCGGGATCACTTCTCGTCGCTGCGGCCCCTCACGTGGACCAGACCCGTTCGGGTCGGTACATGGTGGTGGACCTGTACGCGGCAGATATCTCGTGATCGAAGAAGGAACGAACTGCGAGCGTGCCAGCAGCACCCTCCAGAATCGGTGGGCTCTCAGCCCAGCGTGCAACTTGTAAAAATCGCCAAAGCCAACTCAGGGATCCATCTGATTGATGCACTCGAGGGCAGTACCGTCCAGGTTCTCGCCCGTGGTGTCGACAGCGACCTGGAGTCATGGCTTGAAGTGTTGGTGGGCCAGAGGAAAGTTCTCGTTTACGAATCGGATCTTGAGCCGATCTCAATGACCTGACAAACACAAGACGGCATGAGACGAAACCACGGGCGGCCTTCGACTCGCTGATACCCGTTCTCAAGCCATCTTGGGTTTGCCTGGACATGATCTTGTTCGTAGCGAGTCGTCCCGAAGTCCGCCACACCCCGACCTTGACATAATCGATTCCGA
>CAWKYX010000273.1:0-5220 GCA_963854265.1 Acidimicrobiia bacterium | reverse complement strand
CGGCGTTGAGGCCGACGTGCAGATCTCCAGCTCCGGCGATCAACGGCTCGTTGCCTCGGTTGCCGTCGCCGATCTTGGGGTGTTCGACCTTAAGCACGTCGGCCCCGATCTCGACCAGCAGGTGCGCTGCCATGGGCCCCGATAGATGATTCGAGAAATCCACGACCTTGATTGGTGTCACTGGGTCCATTTGGCCTCATCCCTCACATCTGTTGGCAGCCGCGCTGCTCCCCTTGAATCCGATAGGGGGATGCCCGCTGCGCAGCGTAAACTATCATAACTATTCGCCTTGAGGGGGGCCGATGGAGTGCGGCCGGGTGTCGCCGATGGAGGTCGGCGCCCGACGATCCCACAGCGTGCTCGCGACCAATCGATGGGGATCGTGGCCAAGCCCCAAAGTCACGCCGGCTCGTCTCGGCCTGAGATCGACGCCAGTGCCTCGAGGGCCAAGCCGAGTTGGAGCTGGTCCAGCATCGCCTTCTTCAAGGGCTGGATCATGACCTGGCGGCTGTAGCGCAACAACAGCGGATTCATGGCCGCGAGGTTTTCGGCGAGCTCGAGTGCTCGTGGCATCAGTTCCTCGGCGGTGAGCACCTCGCCGACGACACCGAGCCGCTCAGCCTCCGTTGCATCGATCACACTGCCGGTGAGCAGGAAATGGCGCCCACGGTTTGGGCCCAACAGGAGGGGCCAGATCACCTGCATACCATCGCCCGGGACCAGACCTCCGACAAAGTGCGCGGCATCTTGGAACACGGCATGGTCTGCCGCGAGTACGACGTCGGCGAGCACAGCGAGCTCGGAGTGCGCCAGCGCCGGACCGTTGACCGCGGCGATGACCGGGACCTCGATGTCGAGCAGCTGCATGATGAGCCGCTTGCCTTCGAACAGGATCCGGTCCCACAGCTCCGGGGAGCCCTGCCCCTCCGCCAGGGCGCGCCCGTGCCCCTCGGGCCAGTCGATGAACGTGTCACCCGTCCCCGTGATCACGACCACCCGGTTTTCGCGATCGGCGGCGATCGCCGCAAACAACTCCGGTAGTTCAGCATGGGCGCGCGGACTCCACACCAGTGGCTCGTCGCCGTTGCGGATGCGCACCACGAGCACCCCTGTCGGCGATCGCTCGACGGCCGCGCTCCGGTACAGGTCCTGATAGTCCTGCAACTGGGTCAATGGGGCCATCTCCTCTTTTGGGCTCCTGAGACAGGATCGAGCTCGGTCGTGCTAAAAGGTTCTCCGTGGCCACCGAGTTCTGAGCTCGCCACCTGGAGAGGACAGCACTCATGACGTTTCCCGGAGAAGTCGACGACCCCAGCCTGGTCGGAACCAACGGCGTGCGGCTGGGCGACCTGGACATCTACATCGCCCATCCCACGGCCCCCGGTTCGTACCCGGCCCTGGTCGTCCTCCACGAGGCCTTCGGCGTGGTCGAGCACATCGAGGACGTTTGCCGTCGCTTGGCTGCTGCCGGCTACGTGGCTGCTGCCCCGGACCTGTACAGCCGCGTCGGAGCCCCATCGGCCGACATGGAATCGGTGCTCGGGAAGATGTTTGGACTCGCCGATCGCCAGATCGTGGCCGATTGTGATGCTGTGGCGGCCGCACTGCGGGCCCGTGACGACACGTCTGGAGCGGTGGGAATCGTGGGCTTTTGCATGGGCGGCCGAGCTACGACACTGACGGCGCTTTCCTCGGACCGGTTCGATGCGGCGGCCGCCTGCTGGGGCGGCTTCATCACCCGGGCCACATTCGACGATGAGACCACGGCCGAGCGTCCCGTTCCGGTCGTCGACCTTCTCCAGCGTCTCGACTGCCCCATGATGATCGTCGGCGGCGCCGAGGACGAGAACCCGGCACCGGAGGACCTGCGAGCGCTCCATGACCAGCTGCAGGCGGCCGGCAAGGACGCGATTCTGCGGATCTACGAGGGAGCGGGCCACGCATTTCTGGCCGACTATCGCGATAGTTACTGCGAGGGCCCGGCGTTCGAACTGTGGGATGACCTGTTGGCGTTCTTTGGATCCCACCTCCGCTGACTCGTCATTCACGGCGCAACACCAGTCCTCCGGCATTGCGGAAGAACCCGCCCAGACACAACAGCGCTGTTGTGGCGTTCGGGGTCTGGCGCACGCCAGCGGTGCCGCGAAGCTGGTGGACGGCTTCGCGGACGGACCTGAGCCTTGGGTGCCGCCATCGCTGAGACTCCCGCCGTGGCTGTTGAGAGGAACCCTGCCTTTCAGCATTACCCGGCCGGTCTCGCCATCCCAGTTATCCCGCAGGAAATCCGGCGCCTCGCCGGGACCGCAGTAGCCCGCAACCTCGATCCAGCTCAGCGCGATGTTGGAGAAGCCATCGTAGGGATAGAAGACGTCGACGTCGTCGCGGGTGATGTCGCTGCGTTGCCAGAGGTTTTTCATCACTACCTGGAGGCCCGTGTGATCGAGATCGCGCATCTGGTCCTCCTGGGGCGGGTTCATGATCCCGAGGCTTTCAGCGTGGAGCAGTACAGCTGGCTGCGCGAGGTCTCGGGCCCGTTCTGCAGTCGTGATCACCAGGGCGTCAGCGGCATCGACGGGATAGTCCATGTCCAGCATGCACAGGGGCTCTCTGACGAGACGAGACGCCAGGTAGTCATCAAGGGTGAGCGGCGTTCTGATCGCTGCCGTGGGGTTCAGGGCGGCATTGGCGCGACTGTTGAGGGCCACGAGAGCCAGGTCTTCGCGCGTCCAGCCGTGGTCTTGCAGGTACCGGTCAGCCCAGGCGGCATAGGCAGGTGTCCCGGCCATCGAGTCCGGATCCGGGTTCGGGACGACGCCGCGAATGCCGAATCGCTGCCGCAGCGGATCGTGACGTGCCGAGCGGGAAGTGCCCCCAGCCCGATATGTCCCGTGGTACACGAGAGCGGTGTCACAGATCCCAGCATGGACCGCATGGACCGCAGCAATGACGTGTGAAGTCAATGGGACCACGAGCTGGGCATGCCAGCTCACCTCGCCGATGCCCAATTCGGCCAATGCCTCTTGGGGTGCAATGGTGTGGGTCGAACCGCACAGACCATCGATGTCGTGTGCCGCGAGGCCGGCATCTTGGATCGCCCTCACACATGCGTCGAGCGTCAGCGACCGGAGCGACGCCTGAGCGTCGCGGACATAACCCGCTGTGCCCACGCCCACGATGGCTACGGCGTCTTTGGAGTCGTTGCGGACGGCCATCAGTCGTGGCGGTCGAGGAGACGCGCCGCCGGCGTGGGAATGCCGCCCCGGTCGACGACCCGGAACTCCACCCGAGACCCGAGGTCGACGATCTCGCCCGACGCAGCTTCCATCGGCGCGGTGAGCCGAACTCCTGGGGCTTCATCGAGCCTTATCGAAACCAGAGTATGGCCGGCCTCGTAATCGATCCCTGGCGCAGCGGGGCCGACGTGGAGCACCGTGCGGAGCTCTACGGTTCCCCGGCCTCCGATCATCTCGGAGATCACCGCGCCGGACCAGCAGTGCGGGCAGCGAGGGCCGGGGGGGGGTGGTGCCAGGTCTCGCATTCTCGGCATCGGTTGACGTGGAGTTCGCCGGCGAGCAGTCCTTGGTACCAGCTCAGGTTGTCGCGGTCGACCGGAGCGCCGGGAAACGCGTCGAGGACCTCGGTGATCATCGCCGGCGTCGGGATCCCGGTCACAGCTGGAACGCGTACGTCAGTGCACCGTCGAATGGTCGCGCAACGACGGTCTCGATGGGCTCGCCGATGGTCGGCTGCTCGTCGTCATTCACGCCGAGCAGGAGCCCCATCACGCAGATGCCTTCGGCGAAGCGCGCCACGCCGACGTAGTACGGCACTTCTACACGAGCACCGGGCGGTGTATGGAGTACTGCCGTGTACCCGGCAAGTTCGGCATCGGCGGACAACCTGATGGCCGCAGCGCGCTCACCGCAGCTCGGGCAGTGTTCCAGCGCTGGGAACTCCACGTGGTGACAACCCGGGCACGATGTGGCCGCGAGGTGAACACGGTTGCCGACGACAAGATCGGATGAGGCCTCCCCGGAGGTCGCCAGCAGATCAGGGCGGACCAGGACTGCGTCTTCGGTAGGTTCAGCCACTCTTGGTTCTCGCCGACTCAGCTCGATGTGAGGACGACAACTGACGAGACATGCCCTGCTCCCATCACATGGCCGACCGCGACCTGCGGTCGGACAACCTGACGGGCACCGCATCGCCCTCGAAGTTGCTGGACCAGCTCGTGTACCTGACCCAGTCCCGAAGCACCCAGGGGCTCACCCTTGGACAACAGTCCCCCCGACGGGTTGACGGGGAGCCGGCCGCCGAGGCGGGTTGCCCCGGAGCGGAGCATGGCGGCTTCCTCGCCAGGCCCACAGAGCCCAAGGTCTCGATACGCCAGGAGCTCGGAGGCTGCATCCGTGTCCTGGCACTCGACGATGTCGATGTCCTCGGGGCCGATGCCCGCAGCGTTGTACGCGTCCGCTGCCGCACGAGCCGTCAGGCTGGTGCGGCCGGCGGCCGGAAAGGAGACGGCGGGCACGAACCAGTCGTCAGGTCCGCGCGAGACCAATGACACGGAGCGCAAGCGCGGCGCATCGGCGACGCCGCGTCGTCGTGCCTCGTCGTCCGACATCAAGACGGCTGCTGCAGCACCTTCATTCGGCGCGCACAACATCAACAAGGTCAGCGGTGGGCAGACCATCCTGCTCCCGAGCACCTCATCGCGCGTGATCGGCTTGCGGAACATGGCGTTGGGATTCTCTACGGCATGATCGTGGTTCTTGACGCTGACATCGGCCAGATCGTCGATCGTGGCATCGGTACCTTCGAGCAACTCCTGGGCCTGCAACGCGAAGTACACGGGGTTCACACCCAGACCGGTCTCGATCTGCCACTGCTCGAAGCCCGAGGCCGCGATGAATCCCTTCGGCTGTTTCTCGACTCCCACACACAAGACGATGTCAGCCGCACCGCTCTCGACGAGGTTGGCTCCGAGATAGAGAGCAGAACCAGCCGAGGCGCAGGCGCTCTCGACGTTGATGATCGGACGACCTGGGCGTCCGACTCGATCCATGACGTTCTGGCCCTTGGCCATTTCGGCGTTCACATTGCCGACCAGGGTGAGGCCGACGTCGTCATAGTCGATCCCTGCCTCGGCGAGGGCCTGTGTCGCGGCCGCCGCGCCGATTTCGCGGTACCCGGCCTCGAAGCGACCGAACGGGTGAATGC
>CAWKYX010000272.1:0-5224 GCA_963854265.1 Acidimicrobiia bacterium | reverse complement strand
TCAGACGGACTTCGTTGCTTCCGGGCGTTGGCGTCAGCCAGCGAGCGGCTGACAACGTCACCCACCACCGGTGTCGGTGGTTGAGATCACTTCGTTGATCATGTTCTGCAACACATAGCGAAGCTTTGTGCCGTCGGTCGTCACGACTCTGGGCAGATCCGGGCCGAGAAGCAACGCGAACTTCAACTGGCTGCGAATGCACCGACTGCGTACCGACCGGGCGACACCTGTCATGAGCTCGCGTAGATCAACCTCTTCTTGCTCCAGGCCGAGGCTGCCCGTCGTGGACAAGCTGACACCAAGGGCGTCGCCGAGGATTTGTTCGAGTTGGCGAGCGCTGTCACTTACGGCCTTGGCGATGTCGCGCTGAGCATGGGTGGCCGTTGAGCTCTGTTCGAGCACCCGGCCGAAGCCCACGATGTTCTGGATCGGGCCGATTACACGCTGGGTCATCGAACCAATGACCTCTCCAACAGCGTCGCGCGTGGATCGGGCGTTGGTGGTCTGAATTGTAAGGTCATCCATTTCACGGCGAAGCACCGCTAGGCGGGCGTGATAATGCCTCACGACAAACGCCGCCATGGCCAGACCGCTCGCGGCCCCGATCCCCAACATCAGCCACGGGCTGAGCGCCGACACACCACTCCGATCCAGCCGACACCATCCCCGGTGCCGCCTCCGTTGTCTCCACTAGAACCGTCGTCGCGACGCGGGCAAAGCTGAACGGCCCCAGGCTGGGTGGCCCATGCCGCCCTAACCACTTGCGCTGACCGCAACACGTCGAGCGGCCCGCGGCTGCTGCATGCCACCCTCGAGGCAGGCGGCCAACTACCAGAGCGGCCCAGAGCGGAAGCGCTCAACACGGATCGTCTCGCCCATGCCATGACCCCATCGTTCGACAGCGGAACCCTCGAAAGTCATCTAGCTGCGCCGAACGAGCCCAGCGCGCGTTCTCGTTGGCGAACTACTCACGGTTGGGCTTCTTGCGGTTGGGATTATTGCGAATGGGCACAGGGCTTTGGATCACGCCTTGTAGCGTTATTCGTCGATGAGCACCACCGACGCAGTCACCGATCTGCCCAAGGCCTACAGCCCCGCTGACGCGGAATCAGTCGTCAAACAACGCTGGACTGACGCCAACGCGTTCGCGGCCCCTTCGGCCGCTGAGGGCGACACCTATTCCGTCGTCATCCCGCCGCCCAACGTCACCGCGGCCCTGCACTTAGGCCATGCGCTCAACAACACGCTCCAAGATGTGCTGGTCCGCTACCACCGCATGCTGGGGATGGCGACCCTGTGGATGCCCGGCACCGATCACGCGGGCATCGCGACCCAGACGGTGGTCGAGAAGCGACTGCTGGCCAACGGAGTCAAGCGCCTCGAAATGGGGCGCGAGGCGTTCCTCGAAAAGACGCACGAGTGGAAAGACGAGTACCAGGCGGTCATCCTGGACCAACTCCAAGCCATGGGTGCATCGTGCGACTGGGATCGCACCCGCTTCACGATGGACGACATGTGCGCCACGGCGGTGCGCCACGCGTTCTTCGTCTTGTTCCGCGATGGGCTGATCTACCGCGGCAAGCGCCTCGTCAACTGGGATCCGGCCAGCCGAACGGCCCTCTCCGACGACGAGGTCGAGATGGAAGATGTCGACGGACACATGTGGTACTTGCAGTACCCGCTCGAAGACGGCTCGGGGCACGTCACGGTGGCCACGACTCGACCCGAGACCATGCTGGGCGACACAGCGGTCGCGGTGAACCCCAACGATCCTCGCGCCGGCGAGCTCGTGGGCAAGAACGTCGTCCTTCCCATCGTCGGGCGCGTCATCCCCATCGTCGAAGACGACTACGTGGTGATGGCCGACCCAGAGAGCTCCGATGCCAAGGCGCAATACGCGTCGGGGTTCTTGAAGGTCACCCCGGCCCATGACCCCAACGACTGGGACATCGGCCTCCGCCACGACCTTCCAATCATCAACATCATGGGTCCCGACGGCGCAATCTCGGATCAACACGGCTGGGAAGACGTCTCGGCCGAGGCCCAAGCTTTTGTGGGAATGAGCCGCGAAGACGCCCGCACCGCGATCGTCGCCTGGTTCGACAACGCCGGGTTGCTCGAACAAATCCGTGACTACAGCCACTCGGTCGGCCACTCCTATCGGAGCCACGTCCCGATCGAGCCATGGCTCAGCGACCAGTGGTACGTCGCCGTCACCGACGACCTTCTCCGAGGTTCGGCGCTGCGGGCCCAAGAACCGAGCCAGTCTCCGCCGCTGCCCGACGGGGTCCCGACGCGGACCGACGTCGAGGGTGACGGCGATCTCCGGTTCTTCCCCGACCGCTACGCCCGCACCTACCACTCGTGGCACGAGAACATTCGTGATTGGTGCATATCCCGCCAGCTCTGGTGGGGCCACCAGATCCCGGTGTGGGTCCGAATTGTTGACACCGCTGACGCTCCCGAGGCCGTGCGCGGTGCCGCACTCGACAAGGCCGTCGCCATCGACAGCGCCTGGGTGCAATCGGGGGCCGCCCACCTGGCCCGGCGCATCACCGCCGACGAGGTCGAAGAAGCGGTGTGTGTTCCTCCCGAGCCATCGCTGACACGTCTCGACCGCGCGGATGAATCCATGGACGAAGCAACCCTGGTGGCCGCGCTCGAAGCCGAGGGGTTCGTCCGCGATCCCGACGTGCTCGATACGTGGTTCTCATCGGGGCTGTGGCCCCTGTCCACCATGGGTTGGCCCTGGCCCGAAGACTTCCCGGAGACCGTCGGCCTGCTCGACAGCTACAACCCCACATCGGTGCTGTCGACCGGTCGCGAGATCATCACGCTGTGGGTAAGCCGGATGACGATGTTCAACCGCTACTTCCTCGACGGTCGAGTCCCATTCACCGACGTCTTCATCCATGCCATGGTGCAAGACGGCCACGGCCAGAAGATGTCAAAGAGCCTCGGCAACGGCGTCGACCCGCGCGACATCATTCACAGCCATGGCGCCGATGCCATGCGTTTCGGCTTGGTCCAGATGACCACCGACACCCAGGACGTCCGCATGCCGGTCGACATGGTGTGTCCCCACTCGGGCGACACATTCGTTCCCGAGTTCATCACCACGAATGCCGGCCATGTCGTCGCAGCTCCGATTCAACAGTCACCATCGGGCGATGGCGCGTCGATGGTGTCGGCCTACGGGGCGGCCACCGGTGTCGCCGATCCCAGTGACGACCAACCCCTGGCCCGCAACACGTCGGCCAAGTTCGATCTGGGCCGCAACTTCGCCAACAAACTCTGGAACGCCACGCGATTCGCTCTCCGCCGACTCGAAGGTGCCACCCCGTTGGCCCAGCCGGTCGACCTGTCCACGGCGCGCTTTGCGGACCGCTGGATCATGGCCCGCCTCGACCAAACCATCGCCGACATCGCGTCATCGATCAGCCGCTATCAGTTCAACCAAGTCGCCGACACGCTCTACGACTTCGTCTGGCACGACGTCTGCGACCGTTACCTCGAGGCCATCAAACCAACCGTCGACGACGACCCTGCCCAACAAGTCGTGCTGGGCGCGGTCCTCGACGCCGTCCTACGACTGATGCACCCGGTGTGCCCGTTCGTAACCGAGACCCTGTACCCCAGCGTGCGTTCGGCACGCTGCGGCGAAGTGGCCGGCATCTCGCTCCCCTCAACCGAGCTCATGGCAACCGGTGCCTGGCCGATCATCGACGCTGCGGCCATCGACGATGATGCCATTGCCACCTTCGAGCGAGCCAACACCCTGGTCGGGCTTATCCGGGCGCTGCGCTCAGAGCGCAAGGTCAAGCCGAAACAGCGGGTGGTCTTGCACGTGCCAGCATCGGTCGCGTCGTTGATGGACGCCGCCGGCGGCGTCGTCGAAACTCTCGCGGGCGTCGGCGAAGTCGTGGCCCTCACCAACGAACGCCCCGAGGTTGCCAGCCCTCTGGCGTTCGAGGGTGCCGAGGTTCTGGTCTCGGGACTGGTCGACTCGATTGATCTCGAAGCCGAGCGTGCGCGTCTCGACAAAATCATCGAAGCCAAGACCAAACAAGTCAACGGCTTCACGGGCAAGCTCGCCAACGAGGGCTACGTGAACAACGCCAAGCCCGAGATGGTCCAAGAAACTCGCGATCTCCTGACAGCAGCGCAAGCCGACCTGGACGCGGCGGAGGCCGCTGTGGCCAGCCTCGCCTGAGACGAGCGTTCGTTCCAGGCCCGAACGTGACAAGCTGGCGGCCAATGACCCCGACCAGGAAGCCGCAGATACCCGTCGCAGCAGCAAACAGTACGGCACTTCGGTTGGGTGGGGTGCCCGAGCACTTCAACCTGCCGTGGCACCTCGCAATGGAGTCGGGGCGCCTCGATGACCTGGCCACGACCTGGCAAGACCATCCGGGCGGGACCGGCGAGATGTTGGCCAAGCTCGAGTCGGGAGATATCGACATGGTCAGCATCCTCACTGAGGGCACCGTGGCTGCGATCGCCGCAGGGCTCGACGCGACCATCGTCCAGGTGTACGTATCGTCGCCGTTGCAGTGGGGCGTGCATGTGCCGGCAGCATCTGCCATCCAATCGGAAGCCGACTTGCAGGGGCGGCGAATCGCGATCTCGCGGTTCCGATCTGGTTCGCATCTGATGGCCTACGTTCAGGCCGACCGCAACGGGTGGGACCTCGCCGACGAACAGTTCGTCGTCGTTGGTGGGCTCGAGGGAGCACGACAATCGTTCGCCGAGCAGTCCACCGACCAGTTCTTGTGGGACCGGTTCATGACACAGCCATTCGTCGACAACGGCGAGTTCCGTCGCGTAGCCGTCCAGCCCACGCCGTGGCCTTCATTCGTGGTCGCAGTCCGCGATGACGTCTTGCTCGGACGGACAACCGAGGTTGGCCGAATCGTCGACGCTGTCGTGTCGGAATCCACTGGCCTTCACGACCGATCAGGCATCGTCGACACGCTAACGAGTCGCTACGGCATCGAGCCCGATGGCGCCGAGGCCTGGCTGGATGCCACGACGTTCGCCGCACGTGGCCCGTTCGACCAACAGATCCAAGCCGACACACTTGCCACCTTGGAACGCGCCCGGTTCAGTTGAGTTGGTGTAGCCGCCTTCTTGCTGCAGCGCGTGCGTAATCAATGGCGTTGTCGAGGCCCATTGTCCGACCACGAGCCGCATAGGCCGCGTAGTCGCCATTGGTGAGTGCCTC
>CAWKYX010000271.1:0-5227 GCA_963854265.1 Acidimicrobiia bacterium | reverse complement strand
CACCATCACATGCTCGGTCACACGGGCTGTGCCGCGGTGGTGGTCAGCGCCGCCTACGCCGAGGACATGCGCAACGTGCAAGACGGTCTACCCGACCTGAAGAACATCATCGTCCGAGACGAGGGTTACGAGGACTGGTTGGCCAGCTTCGCAAACACCGACCCTGACGTCGCCATCGATCCCGATGACTGGTACATCATTCGCCACACCGGCGGCACAACAGGTCTCCCCAAGGGCGTGGCCTACACCCACCGCTCGTGGCTGGCCGCCGGCCGTGACTGGTTCTACAACTTCCCTCCCATGCAGGTCGGCGATCCGTGTCTGCACGTCGGTCCAATCTCTCACGGGTCGGGGTATCTCTACACGCCCACTTGGCTCAGTGGTGGCGTGAACGTCCTGCTCGATCGATTCGATGTCGAGGAAACCCTCGAGGTCATGGAGTCCGAGGGCATCTCGTACATGTTCGCCGTTCCCGCGATGCTGAATGCGTTGGCTCGCCACCCCACTGCAACCGATAGGAACTGGTCGAAGTTGAAGGTGATCCAGATCGGTGGCGCCCCAATCACCGATGACACCGCGCTGCTGGGGCGCGACGTATTCGGCATGGTCCTCTACCAGGGGTACGGCCAAACCGAGGCCCTTCCTGTCTGCATGATGGGGCCCGAAGAGTGGTTCTCCGAGGTCGAGGGATCCACTCCTCTCCGTTCAGCCGGCCGTGCACTGCCCTTCGCCTACCTCCAAATACGCGACGCCGACGACCCCGAGACGGTCCTGCCTCTCGGCGAGGAAGGCGAGATCGCCATCCAATGTGACGGCCAGATGCTCGGGTTCTGGGAGAACGCCGAAGCGAGCGCCGAGCGGCTCAGCGCAGACGGTTTCGTGCTCACTGGAGACATCGGCCGCCTCGATGAGAACGGCTACCTCTATGTCTTGGACCGCAAGGACGATTTGATCATCTCGGGCGGGTTCAACATCTGGCCCGCAGAACTCGAGAACGTGATCCTCGACCATCCGGCAATCATCGAGGCTGCTGTGTTTGCAATTCCCGACGAGCGTTGGGGAGAAACCCCAATGGCGGTGTGTGTGACCAGCGGTGCAGATGGTGACGTCGCCGAAGCAGACATCGTCGCCTTGTGCGCCGAGCGTCTCGGGTCCTACAAGAAGCCGTCAAGGGTACTGCTCACTACCGAGCCGCTCCCCAAGAGCCCCGTGGGCAAAGTGCAACGGAAAGTGCTGCGCGAGCCGTTCTGGGCGGATCAGGATCGACGAGTCGCAGGTAACTGACGCGACCTCTCCGTCGCTCGAGTCCGAACCCGCAACAGCCATCAACGCTCCAGGGGCCGCGCCCGCTGTCGGGGTTTGCGCTGTCCCCGGCACCGTGGGTCAGCCGTCGTCTCCGATCCGTCTCCAGCGGGTGGGCTGAGTAAGCCCACTCTGTGGATGCCCGACTCACCAAGGAGCTCAAATGGACGTAGGTCTTCTATTGGCCGGTGGAGGCACGACCATGTCAGAAATGGTCGAAATCGCTCAAGAGGCCGAAAACGCAGGCGTTGATTCTGTCTACATCGCTGAAGCATGGCGCAGTGCCTTTGTCCCGCTGGCCGCTATTGCTGCGGGCACCAACCGAATCCGCATTGGCCCGCACGTCGTGAACGCCTACGGACGTAGCCCATGGATTACCGGTATGAGCGCGATTGATCTGAACGAATTGTCCGGGGGACGTCTACATCTGTGTGTCGGGACCGGCAACAAGCACATCAACGCAGACTGGCAAGGCATAGAGCCGGAGCGTCCCCTCAAGAAGATGGAAGAATACGCAACGCTGCTGAAGCAGATTGTGCAGACCCGGGTCGGCGAATCTGTTTCGTGGCAGGGTGAAATCCATGGCATGGAATGGCCACCTGCGGTCGAGCCTCAGGAAGAAGCGATCCCGGTTTTTCTCGCCGCGTTCTATCCGAAAATGCTTGAGGTTGCTGCACGCACAGCTGACGGCATTTCGCTGGGCGGCCTTCTGTCAGCAGACTACATCCGCAACAGTTTCCGTCCCCGTGCCGAGGCGGCTGCCGCTGCCGCAGGGCGCGACCCGGCCACATTGCAATACAAGATGGCGCCCTTTGCCTCGGTGGATGACGATGTAGAGGTAGCGCGACGTGCGACCCGGGAAGCAATCTGCCACACCTTTGCCCCCTTGTCACACCCCTACCTCGCCTATGCAATGCGTGAGTCGCGTTTCGCCGATGTTACCGACGCCGTGGCTGACCACATAGCGGATGGAGAATTCGACCGAGCGTGTGATGCGATTCCGGATCGTCTGCTCGACGAATTGACGATTTGTGGGACTGAGGCGCAGTGCCGTGACCAGCTCAACGCATTCGATGGCCTGATTGATGAGGTCCTTCTGGTGAACGTCAATTATTCAGCGGCCACTACAGAAGGCCTGCTGCCAGCCTTCCGGCAGCTCATCGATTTCGCCGGCAAACCCCAAATTTGAACACTTACGCCCCTTCACGGGGCGCAACTGTTCAAATTTCGGCAGTGTCTCCCGAAATCATCGGGGACAGGGGAATCGCGGCCTCCCGCTCGAAGGCGACCCTCTCCCCTAGCCTCACCTTGTGAGTTCCGCCGCGCCAACAACCGAGATCAGCTACGCCGAGTTCGGCGCCTGGTACGACACCCACCGAGCCGAAGTGCTCGAACCCGCGCTTGCCGCGGCATCATCGGCGCTGGACCGAGCGCTCGCCAACGCACTGACCGACCGCGACCTCACCCGGATCCGCAACACCAGTGGCCGGGTCAAATCCAAACGCCGAACATGGCGCAAGGTTCAGCAGCCTCGCTATGAGGGCCAAGTGCTGTCGGTAGATGACATCCCTCGCGTGGTCGACGACCTCGTGGGATTGCGCGTCACGTGCATCAACGTGCGTGACATCGAAATGGTTCAGACGGCGCTTGAGGCGCTCCCACGATCGCCCGGCGCCGCGTTCTGGCTCAACCCGAGGTCCGAGCGCGACTACATCGCCGAGCCCAAGGAATCCGGCTACCGCGGTTGGCACGTGAACCTCGGGACAACAGTCGCGAAGTCTTCGGTGGTCTGTGAACTCCAAGTCCGAACGCTCCTGCAAGACAGCTGGGGTGAGCTGACCCACGAAGACACCTACAGCAAAGACGGAGCGCTCCCTCCGTTGGTCGAGGTCTTGAGCACGCGCATGTCCGATCTGTTGTCGATCCTGGACGACATCGCCGAGGATCTGCGTACCGAACTCGATCGCATCGACGAGGCGGTTGTCTCCGAGCCCGACGATGTGAACGCCTCACGAGACGATGTACTCGTCGGGCAGGCGGCTGATGCGGCCACACTGTTGGTCGCCCGTTGGGCCGAGATGGACCGACCCACCGACCTAGCTGCGCTGGCTTGGGCCCTCCAGAAGGAGTTCGGCGCCGAGGTCAGCGACGACTGGTTCGGCCACGAGAGCTTCAAGCGGTTCCTCCGCCTTGCCGTCCCCGAAGGCGAGATCAGCACGGGGCGCCAGGCCTACCTGCTGCCCAAGACCACCTTGGAGGTCGACGAACCAGCGGGGACGAACTCCGAGGCCGACGACGACCCCGGCGATGTTCGCGCAGATGACACATCGGCCGGTTTTCCTGCGCCCGGTGCCGCTCGGCAGCTGAGACGAATCGATCCGCAGTTCCCACTCCTTGCCGGAACGGAATGGAACACGATGTTCGAGCACTTGGCTGAGTCGTGGCGTCGGGTCAAGCCGTCCGATGCAGCGCTGGGCACCGTCAATCGTCTCGCCCGGTCCACGCGAGACCTCGCCAGAGCGGCGGGAACCACTCTGTCGCGGCGCAACGTCGACTATGTCGTTCGCACCCTGTTGGCCTCCGGGGATGACAACTTGATGGGCGCTCGACCCAGCCCCGACAGCAGCATTTTGGGTCGCGTGTTCACCGATCAGACCACGCAGCGCATGGTCGACCTCCGGATCATCGACACGACCGACTCAAAGGCCGGAACCAGGGTTGAGCGCTGGCTCACAGGATCCACTGATCGATAGTAAGTCACTGGCCAAGATCGCTCGTGGCCGACAAAGTCACCAGGCGTAGCCGCTTGCACGTTTTCCCAGGACCATGTCGTCGAATACTCGGGTCGCGGGTGCTCCACCAGCGCCGTAGCAAACATGCAGCGGGAGGAGATGCTCCTCGCGGGGGTGACACCAACGCGCACCCGGCGCGTCGGCCCAATCGATCAGACGTTGCCTGCGCTCTACCTCGGTGAACTCGGTGCTCGTGCACGTGTTGCCCAACCACTCCTCGAACGCTTCGTTCTCGGGGTCCGCATCAGATGCGTCGTGGCCCGGCCCGAACGCGTTCATGTTGTGGAACGTGAAGCCAGAGCCCAGCACCAAAACATCGCGTTCGGCCAGCGGAGCAAGGGCAGCGCCCATATCGATGTGGGACGCGGGATCGAGGCTCGACAAAAGCGAGAGTTGGATCACCGGAATCGATGCATCGGGGTACATCATCAGCAGCGGGATGAAGACCCCGTGGTCGAAGCCGCGGTTGGCATCGAGCGAGGGATCGAACCCGCCGGCTGCAAGCATCTCGGCAATTTCGGCCGCCAGGTCTGGCGCCCCGGGAGCGCGATACTTGAGTTGATAGGTCTCTTCGGGGAAGCCGCCGTAGTCATAAATGAGTTCGGGAGCCGCACCTGACGTGAGCGTCGGCCGGGCAGCCTCCCAGTGGGCGCTGACGAGCACGATCGCTGCCGGGCGACCAGTCGTGTCCTGGGCTGCGCCCAGGAATTCGTTCATGCGCGCGTGGGACGGCTCGCCCATGATCGGCAGCGGACCGCCGCCGTGAGGGATGCACATGACTCGTTGGTTGTTCTCGCTCATAGCTCACCAGAGTGGCACGATATTGGCGCAGACTGGCACACCAACGGGGCAAAGCAGTCAGCTGCGTGGGGACGACATTACGATCCAGCGGTGAGCGAAACCGAAGCACTGTTCTGGGACTGCGCCGTCAGGCTCTATGAGATCGACGATGTCCACGAAGGGACCATCTTCGGCTTCCGCTGTTTGGCGTTGGTGGCACGTACCGTTGAGCTGAGACCCGTGAGTTGAGCCAGTTGTTGTGAGAGTCCGTTGCCGCTGTTGGCGGCAGGAAGGACAATGATTCTCATGACGAAGAAGCAGAGGCGTCACACGCCGGAGCAGATCATCCGGAA
>CAWKYX010000270.1:0-5235 GCA_963854265.1 Acidimicrobiia bacterium | reverse complement strand
GGAGCACCGGCGGCGTTGGTCGTCCGCAGCATCGATACGCGGTCTCTGCAGCTGCGCCGTCGCTGGGACTCGAACCCCCGTTGTTCCCGAAGCTCGCAGGCATGTTGCTGAAGCTTGCGGTGGAGGTAGGCGCCGATGGCCGCGATGCAGAAGAAGCCGGACGCGAGCAGGGTCGCCACGACGCCGGGCCCCACCAAGGGATCGACGCAGCGGTTGCCCTGTTCACTGAGCTCGACCGTCTTGGGTTTGATCCCGAGGTCATTGTCGAAGAGGAATCCGTCACGATGGGATTCACCCATTGTCCGTTTCAGGATTTGGCTGAGGCCAACCCCGACGTCGTGTGCGGCCTGCACCGAGGAATGGTCGAAGGGTTCGTCGATCAACTGGGTGGATGTGCAGTGGGAGCATTCCGAACGTTGAGCGACCGGGATGCCTGCCAGGTTGACCTGGTTGACACCTGAGCGATGCCGCGCGGCGTCTCTTTGGGTCCCAGCGCCGTGTTTCTAGGGCGTTTGTCCTAGATCGCCTGGCCAGATGGGCCTGAGGTATCGCTATACTGCACACAACTGCCGAATTCAAGGAGCACATCGTGATCACGATGACAGATGACGCAACCAGCAAGGTTGGCGAGCTCATCAACGCCGAAGGCGAGGCTGGCTTGGCTTTGCGTGTTGCTGTGCGGCCTGGCGGATGTTCGGGCTTCAGCTACGAGATGTACTTCGACACCGACTTCGCCGATGACGACACCACTATCGAGCAGTCCGGTGTCCGTGTAGTTGTCGACCAGTCGAGTGCCATGCTGCTCGAGGGTGCGACCCTCGACTACAAGGACGGCCTCGACCAGTCGGGCTTCTCGATCAACAACCCCAACGCGGAACGCACTTGCGGCTGCGGCCAAAGCTTCAGCTAGGCAAACTCTAAAGTTGGGCCGATGTCGCTAGACGACCGGCCCAGCACTGGCGCGCCAACGGGGAACCTGAAGGGTTCGCGCGGGCAAAAGCTTCAGCGACGCGCCTCTGGGCATCGTGTTGCTCTGCTCGACTCGGACCGTCGAGTGGTCGCCGCAACAGAGAACCGGAAGGGTTCAGCGCTGGCGAGGCTCAGCAGCGTTAGAGACTGCTTTGGAGGGCGGCGTCGGTTTCGGTGAGGTCGAACGCGTAGTCGAGTCGAGCGGTCACGATGGCGTCGGCGTCGGCGACGATCAGGCTCGGCTCAAAGGCCATGCCATAGGTGTTGATCACCGGGCCGAGCAGTTCGGGTGATAGCCCGATCTCGTTGATCCTTGCCGGCTTGTTGTAGACCTCGGCGTGGATCACATTCATGTCTGCTGTTGGGTCGAGTTCGATTAAGAGCTCGAGGACCGGTCCACAGATGGCTGTTTGGCAGAAGCCGGGTGTCGCGATCAGCAACGCTGTGGGGCGCCCGTTGGCCAAGGCATCGGTGATCGTGATGTCGTGAAACGCGCACGGGTCGAAACGAGTGCAGATGGGGTCGAAGCCTCGAGCGTCGTCGAACGTTGGGGTGTCGACTGGTCGTAACTGTTCGCCTGGCACGATCAGGCTGACCTCGGATGCATCGGCCACGCGAAAGTCCACTCGCTGCGTTTCGCCTTCGATGCCGACCTCGACCCCGTAGTCGCCAGGTTCGCTCGGCGTGAACTCGAGCGGGAAGTAGGGCGTGGGAATTCCGGCGTCGCGACGGCTAACCATGCTCGACGACACCGACCCATCGGGTGCGGTGAGCAGGAATTCGATCTGGTCGGGCAGCCCGTTGACGGCCGGCAACCCGTCGCTGCCGAAGAACACGAACGGCGCCCGCTCGGGCCGCCCGGCGGCCAGGGTGGACGCGACGCGGAACCCATCCGCGAATCCGGCCTGGAGCCACAGCGCATCGTCGCCAAGCGACACCTCAGGCTCTGGAATGGGCAACGCATCGTTGTTGTCCGATCCGCCGCACGCAGCGAGCAAGGTCACCGAGGCTGCGCCGGCCAGGAAGCCGCGGCGATTCAAACCGATCGTCGGTCCTTTGTCGCGTTGTGTCGAACGGGGAGGAGACTGCATCGCGAGAAATTATCCTCCCTTAGGTGTCTAGCAGTAGTCGCCAACTCGATCTTTCTGTCAATGGTTCGGTGATCAGCGTCGACGATGACGGCTCGTCGCTGCTCGAAGTGCTCCGCGATCGTGTCGGCGTACGGAGTGTGAAGGATGGGTGCAGCCCCCAGGGCCAATGCGGTTGCTGCACAGTTCTGGTCGATGGACAACCTCGAGTTTCATGTGTCACGCCCGCGCGCCGGGTTGGCGGACGCGCTATCACGACGGTTGAAGGCCTCGACGATGCCGATGTCTGGGCTGATGCCTTTACGGCCACAGGCGCAAGCCAGTGCGGGTTCTGTACGCCGGGGATCATTGTCCGGTTATCCGCGTTGCGAGATCGGAAGGGTCCTCTGAACGAGACGATGGTGAAAGGGGCTTTGAAGGCGCACCTGTGCCGGTGTACGGGTTGGCAGACCATCGTCGAGGCCGCAGTCCAGTTGCCGGGGCTCGATCCTCAGCGCGATCTCGCTGCTGCCGCGGCACGCGCTCAGCTCGAGGGACGAAATGCTCAATCGGTCGGACCTGAGGTCGCGCTGGGCGCGGGCGGATTCGCCGATGACTCGGCGCCCTCTGACGCGCTCGTCGCGGTGCGTGGCTCCGACGGCGGTTGGATCGTCGAGGACACCATGGTGGGTGCGAGGTCGGCGTCGGGCAAGGTCCAAGGCCGCCGGACGACGCAGGAGACGGGATCGCCGATTGCACTTCCCGCCGGCGAGTTTGTCTTTACCCTGCAGACCTCTTGGGTCGATCCGGCGTACCTCGAGACCGATGCCAGCTGGGCGAATCCCGGCGAAGCTGCGGTGTCACCGTTGGTCAATGGCGGCGCTTTTGGTGCGAAGCTTGAGACGACCGTCACCGGGGTCGCCGAGGCCCTGGCGTCCGAGCACGGGCGTCCCGTGCGGGTGTTGGCTTCGCGCGAAGACACCGCTCGCTTCGGCCCAAAGCGGGCGCCTATCGCGGCTGGGATCCGCGCCGACGGGACCGGCGTGATCCACGTCGCACGGACCCCTGGCATCACCGAAGCAATCGCATCCGTAGCTCCGCTGCTGGAAGTCATCGAAGTTGACGTGGCTGGGCCAGTGACCAGCGCGTCGATACGTGGTGCCGGGTGGGCTGAGGCGGCAGTGCTGATCGGCGCACTCGAGCCCGGACCGCTTCAGAGCCCCGACGGAGCAACGGCAACCGCAACCTTCGATGGTTCGGTCATCGACGTCGTCGTCGACTGCGGGCGACCGTTGGATGAAGTCGTCTTGCGGTCGTACTGCATCGGCGCAGCCCACATGGCCTACAGCTGGGTGACATCAGAGTCCCTGAGTGTCGATGCCGATGGCGAGGTGCTCGACCTGACCGTGCGCAGTTTCGGTGTGGTCCGAGCCGCGGACATGCCAGAAGTGAACGTAACTATCGAGTCCTCCGGTAGCGAACCAATCAACGGATCTGATGTCGTGTTCGCCGCCGTAGCCGGGGCAGTGTGGCGTGATCGGTCGCATGCTTCGGTGTGGCCAACCGGTTGAGACTCGGTTCTCTCAACAACGTCGCTGGGAACTCGGCCTAGCAGCGTGCTGAAAAACCTCATACACCCATCTCGCCCACCATTCGGCACCCTTCGCGGCGTCCCCAAACCTCAATTGCGCCGCAAGGAAAATCGGTGTCGGCGCCTAGCGCCTGCAACCGGCTGGTCACCGAACTCGACACAGCAGTTCTTCAGCAACCTGCTAGCGGCTCTGGGGTCGCGAGATGCTCAGGTAGCCTGGCGGTCCATGTCGAAACCTGTTGGTCCCTATACGCCGATCGTCCGCGCCGGCGACTGGCTTATTTGTTCTGGACAGGTCGGTATCGCCGATGGCAAACTGGTCGACGGTGGCCTTGATGGACAGTTACGCCGTGCGATGGCGAACATGGGTGGGCTTCTCGAGAGCCAAGATGCCAGCATGGACGATGTCGTCAAGACCACCGTGTTCCTGACCGACATGGCGGACTACGAAGCAATGAACGAAATCTACGTGGAAGTCTTTGGCGACCATCGCCCAGCTCGGTCCGCGGTTGCAGTGGCCTCGTTGCCGTTGGGTGCACAGATCGAGATCGAGGCATGGGCTTGGGCCCGAGCCGGCTAGCCAAATAGTTCAACACCCCAAGGAGTACGCCACATGGGCGGAACAGTTTTCATCATCGTGCTGCTTGTCGCAGTCGTGCCCGTCATGATCATCATGACCGGGCTGGTTGCGTCCGGCTTGTTGGGCCTCGTGCTCAAGAAAGACGTGGATGCCGAGCACGCGGGCAGCGAGCTGCTCGAACTCAGCGAGAAGTACTGATCACTTGATGCGACGGTGGATCTAAGGGATCGTGACGCTGGTCGTTCTCGCTGCGGGTTGTGGGGTGCTGCCAGGCACAGAGTCCAGCTCCACGCAGGGCGAGACGGACGGCTTCGACGCGCCGACGCCGGTCTTCAACACGCCGTTTCCTACTGCAACGCCGACTCCCGTCCCAACGTCGACGCCGGTTCCATCGCCGACATCGGCGCCCGTTCCCACAGCGACTCCCGCCGTGGGGGACTCCTTCACCACGTTACTCAGACAAGTCCGGACGGTCTTCACCGCGGCCGACAAACAAGCAGCCATCAATGCGCTTGTGCCGGCCCCCATTTCCCTCGAGATTCCGGCTGATGCCGAGCTTGAGCGCCTTCAGCTTGAGTTTGGTCGGTGGGATCTGTGGGCCGATGCCACGGGTGAGTTCCCGCCCGTCGACCGGGCCGCAAGCGTGGTCGTGGAATACAGCTTTCTCACCAACGCCGAGATTGACGACATCCGCATTGCTTGCCGCGAGCCCATCCTGGCCGAGGGCTTTACCGTCAAGTCTGACAGCGTCGAACCTGGGCAGTTCTCCGACACCACCTACGAGCTCAACTCGGGACTCCAGCGACCAGGCCAAGGTGGTATCGCCCGCCTTAGCGCGCTGCGCCAAGGCGACCGGAACTTCGTGCAGTTCGAGATCGAGCTGGAGCTAAACGTCGACGGCGGTCCTGCCATCACGGAGTGGCCGACCCTCTTCCCGGTGCCATTCCCGGGAGATTTTACTTACTTCATCGCACGTGGGACAGCACTCGACGAGGGCGTCGAGGTCTCAGCCAGTGCGTCGTGGACCT
>CAWKYX010000269.1:0-5305 GCA_963854265.1 Acidimicrobiia bacterium | reverse complement strand
GTGGAAGTGGATTTCGACCCTTCGGAATCCAAGCACCGGATGTCCAGGCTGTTGGGTCTCGCGCTGCTCGGGCTTCTGGTCGCGCTGGCCGCCTTCCTCTATGACCCCCGAAATCTCTTCGATGAAGACGTGGCGGAGAGCGGTCCGGAGGTCCGGGACACGGCCACAGTGGCCCTCGCCACGCTGGGCGATGACTACTCGGTCGATGGCAACTTCGTGTTCGCCGACCCGATCACGATCGTCTCCACAGGCGCCTCTACCGGCGTCATCACCGAAATCGTCGCCGAAGCCACAACGGTCGCCCGCGGCGACATCTTGTGGCGTGTGGTCGGAGAACCAACGGTCGCATTGTTCGGCCCCCTCCCAGCGCACCGGTCAATGAGCATTGACGACGTCGGTGCCGACGTCCGACAGCTCGAAGAGAACCTGGTCGTGCTTGGCTTCGACCCCGACTCCACCGTGACTGTGGACGACACCTACACCACCAATACATCGCTCATGGTGGAACGGTGGCAAGACGACGTTGGAGCCGAAGTGACCGGCCGAATCGAGGCCGGACGGATCGTTTTTGTTCCCGGAATCGTGCGCACCGGCGTTGTGGCAATCGACGTTGGAGGCATACCCGCCCCAGGCGGGGTGGTCATGACGGTCACGTCCAAGGACCGAGCGATCGAGTTTGCGGCGGCCGCGGCCGATCGCGACACCGTCGAGGTTGGCGACGCCGTTTCTGTTCGACTGCCGGATCGGAAGATGTTCGCCGCCGTGGTCACTGACATCGTGATCCAGAGCGACGGCGGGGTGGAGATCACCGCCGTTCCCGACGGCGTCGTCGACTACCTCGTCGACACTGTTCCCGTCACCGTCACCTGGACCGTGGCGCTTGGTGATGAAGTTGTGACAGTCCCTGCGGGCGCCATCGTGCGAACCGATTCGGGCCAGTACTTCGTGGAAGTCCGCGACCCCGATGGCACTGAGCGGTTCGTGGCCGTCGAGACGGGCCGGACCTCGGGAGCAACCGTCGAGGTCATCGGTGACATCCAGGCCGGCGACATCGTCGTCTCGCCCTGACCCGGCTCCTGTGCAATCCCGGATACAGCCTCGGTTCGGACCCTTCCCTCGCCTAACGGCTCGGCTTCTTACTCCTGCTGACCAGAGCCCTTCGATGCGCCCTCAACTGTCTCGTGGGCAGCGAGAAAGTGGGCGAGCGAGGCGCGCTCTGCACCGGGCTGAATGTTCTCGACACTGACCGCAACACCCGTGGCCGCGAGTGCAGTCATGAAACGGCTCAACGCCGAGGCACCCGTGTAGTCCAGGCGTCCGACTCCGCTGAGGTCGACCACGACAGCATCGACATCGGGATGCGCTGCCAGCTCGTTGCGAATCAGTTTCTCAACCTGAGGCACCGTGGCGAACCAGAGGACCCCTTGAGGTTTGACCCTGACCTGGCCGTCCTCGAAAGTGCTGGTCGCGGTGACCGTGAGCTCGCGATAGAGATGCACGGCGATTGCCATGCCGATCCCGACCAGCACTCCGCGCTCGACTCTCGGCGATGACAACAACGTCGCAACCAGGGTTCCGAGCGCCACAAGACTCTGTGCGAACGACTGCGTGGCGATCTCCCAGAGGCGCTTGACGTTGATCAGCTTGAAGACCGCAACCAAGACAATGGCACCCAGAACCGCACCGGGCAGGTCCTCGATGAGTGGCGTCAGCGGTAGCGCAGCCAACACTGCGGCCCCCGTGATCGCTCCGGCCCAAGGACTGGTGGCCCCGGCGAGTCTGTTGAGCGAACTCCGCGAGAACGACCCTCCAACAGGAAAGGCGCCAGAGATGCCGGCAGCCAGATTTGCCACACCTTGGCTCACCATCTCGCGGTTGGCGTCCCACGACAGCCTTTCCTCGGCCGCGAATGTTCGGGCAATCGATGACGGTTCGGCAAAACCCACGAGGGCGATCGCGATCGCCGGCAACGCCAGGTCGCCAATCGAACCCCACCGGAAATCGAACTTGAGCGACAAGAACCCGCCATCGAGCTCGCCGATCGTCGACCCCTCGTAGCCGGCGAGGCCACTGATCAGTACCGTCGCGACCACAGCAATCAGCACACCGGGAAACAGCTTGTGGAGTCGACGCCCGCCGAGAATGACCGCCGCCGTCCCGGCCGCGAACATGATCGCCTGCCAGCTCCAATCGCCGACATTTCCCAACGCCTTCGCGGCCTCGACCAGCACGCCGTCGTCACCCCTGTCGATGTCGAACAGCCTCGGCAGTTGCGACGAGACGATCAAGATGGCGGCACCGGTGGTGAACCCGGCCAACACCGGCTCGGACAACAAGTAGGCGACGCTGCCCAGCCTCACCAGCCCCAGCACTACCCGGAGGACACCGACCATGATCGCGAGCAGCGCCGCAAGCTCGATGTAGTCGGCGCTCATCGGCTCGGCGATGGTGGACAGCGCGCCGAAGGTCAACAACGCCGTCAGCGCCACAGGGCCGGTCTGGAGATAACGAGAAGACACGAAGATGGCAGCGAGCAGCGGCGGAAGCGCCGAGGCAAACAGCCCGTACTGCGGTGGCATCCCCGCGAGCTCGGCATAGGCCAAGGATTGAGGAAGAGCAACGAGCGCCACCGAGATGCCCGCGACGATGTCGCCATTGCTGGGTGGTGTTAAACGCACCGGCATCCCCTTTCAATCGACCTTACGCATTGTCCGTACCTTTCGGACAGCGTAGAGCCCGCCCAGTCCCAAGCCACGATTGCGCCCCACCAACCGCCGCGCGGCCAGCACCGATCACCTCCGGGTCCCCTGTTTCGCCAGCGTCACTCCCGCACACGGCCCTGCCAGCGTAAACCGACCACCCAGGGACACTTCACGCTGGCAGAACGTTGGGCGCCAGCGATCTCAGGTCGCTAGGAGGGCGAACGGTATGGCAGCCTGAGGCCACACAGGACGACGGTCGGAACATCCCCCGCCGCACCTTAAGGAGGAATCATGCAGCGACGACGGACAGCGGTTGTATCGGGCGGCGGCACTGGTATTGGTCGAGGCATCGCCCAGGCGCTCCTCGATGATGGCTACCACGTCGTCTTGTTGGGTCGACGCGCCGAAGTGCTCGCCGAAGCCGCGGAGGCACTGCGACAGACAACGCAAACCGGTGAGGTTGGCTTCCACGCCGTCGACCTGTCCGACCCCGACGCCACCGCCATAGCCATGACCCAGGTCGTCGCCGAGTTGGATGGAACCG
The DNA here is from genome assembly GCA_963854265.1 of Acidimicrobiia bacterium. Taxonomy (GTDB): domain Bacteria; phylum Actinomycetota; class Acidimicrobiia; order Acidimicrobiales; family UBA8592; genus CAWKYX01. Next base: position 2,059 of record CAWKYX010000269.1, on the reverse strand, counting down.
TCGACGTTGTCGTCGCGAACGCCGGACGTGGCGCACCCCGGGTGTCAGCGGAACTGGCGTCACACGCGCACTCGTGGGCCGATGCCATAGCGGGCAACACCATCACCACGGTGCTGTTGGTCGAGGCTGTCCGGCCACACCTCTCCAATACCGGGCGCGTGATCTTCATCAGCTCGGCTGCGGCCACCGGGCTCGGCGGAGGGGCCTATGGCGGCGCCAAAGCGGCTCTGCACGCCTGGATGCTCGACCTCGCGGTCGAACTGGGTCCGCAGGGCGTGACCTGCAACATCGTCTCACCCGGTTTTATCGACGAGACCGACCTCTTCGCTGGCCGGCTTACCGATGAGGGCCGAGCGGCGTATCACGTGCGCACATTGGTAGGGCGCGGTGGTCTTCCCACCGATGTCGCAGACTGCGTGCGTTGGCTTGCTGCCCCCGCCTCGGGCTACGTGACCGCTCAGGTGATCGGGATCGACGGAGGCTCGTTGGTCAACTCGCGCTGAATTGCGCTTAAAACACGGCCGGGCTGTCCACACGGTGCGGCGGCCCAATCCGCTTCGGTGTCAGCGTGAGCGACAGGCCAGTCACCAGGGCGCCGGCGACCACTATCATCCAGAGCGACCGGCGATGGGTGGCGGGGTCGCCGATCTGGCCGGTCTCCAACAGCGCTACCACGATCGCCGAGCCCAATGCTCCACCGATTCGGTGTGTTGTCTGCATGATGGCTGTTCCGGTGCCGATGAAGCGTGGATCGAGCGTGCGGGTTCCGACCGTGGTCACGCTGGGCAGGACCGTGGCCATGCCGATGCCTGCGGCCACGACAGCCGGCAACAACAAAGCGGCCTGTGGTGTCGCGTCGACCGTCAGCGCCGCGATCGCGAACCCGATCGTGAAGACCGCTGCTCCCGGCGCCATCACGCCCCGGAAACCGTTGGCGTCGGCGAACCGACCCGCGCCTCGCGCCATCAATGCCATGGTCCCGGGCATCAACGTGAGCAGGAGCCCGGTCGAGATGAGGCTGTAGTCCCAAACGTCGGTGGCGTAGCTGAGCAACGCCAGCCACATGCCGAAGAACCCGATGTTGGCGATGAACCCGATGGCAAGACTCAACACGTATCCCGTGTTGGAAAACAGGTGTAGCGGAACGATTGGGTCTGGATGGACCCGTGACCTCAGGACAACCAGTGCGATCAACAGAGCGCCGACACCGATGGAGCCCACCGTGCGCCCGCTGGCCCATCCCCAGTCATTGCCTTCGAGAAGCGCGAACACCAGCAGCGACAGCCCCCCCATGGCCAGGGCTGTGCCGACGTAGTCGATGGCTCCGCCGCGTTTGGGGACGTGGTTCGAGACCCACCCTGGCGCCGCCAGCCACGCAATCACCAGCCCGATCGGCGCAGCCGTGGCAAAGATCCACCGCCAAGACGAGATCTCTACGTATCCGGCGGCCAGCGTTGGGCCGACTACTCCCGACGTAGCCGTCCAGAATCCCCAGAGGCCCAGCGCTCCGGCGAGCTTCGACACCGGTGTCTCTCGCACGATGATCGCGATTGAGCTCACGCCCAGCCCAGCGAGTGCGGCCGCTTGCAGGCCGCGGGCCGCGACTAGGAGCTCCAGCGTGGGAGCAACGGCAGCGAGCATCGAGGCGAGCGTCGTAGTAAATGCCGAGACGACCAAGATTCTGTTGTGGCCGAACCGATCTGCCAACCGGCCGGCTTGGAGAAGGATCGCCGCGCTGACGATGCCGGTGATCGTCAGGACCCATGTCGCCGACGCCGTGTCGCCACTCGCGAGATCGTCTCGGATGGCCGGGAAGACAATGAACGTGCTGGTGGCATCGAGGCCAGCCGCGAAGCCGCAGACCATCGATGCGGTCACGAGGCGTCGGTTAGTACTCCAGGAGTTCAACATCGCGCTACAGCATGCCGTGGTCAGCCATCGCCGCGCACGATCGCTGCGCTGTACTGCGAATGAGTTCGGTGCGTCGCGGATCGGCCGGGTCGCCGAGCAAGGTCACCGCCGCTGCCACAACCAGTCCGAACACGAGAGCTTCGGGGTA
>CAWKYX010000268.1:0-5326 GCA_963854265.1 Acidimicrobiia bacterium | reverse complement strand
TCGACCACCTCGCCGCGTGCCACGTTCACTAGCACCGCTCCATCGGGAATGGCTGCGAGCGCCTCCTCGCCGATGAGTCCCTTGGTCTCAGGAGTCAATTGACAGCAGACCGCCACGAACTGCGATTCGGTGAGGATGTCGTGTAGCTGATCAGGTCCCGCCACCAGGTCGAACCCGGCAATCGGCACGCCAGGAGTGCGGCGCGTCCCAACCACCCGCATCCCCAGCGCGGCGCAAAGACGCCCGACGTCGGCGCCAATTCCTCCGGCACCGACCACGCAGACGGTCTTGCCGGCAAGCTGTGTGGGCCGATATGGCGACCGGTCAAACCGGCCTTCGGCCTTTTCCGTCGCCGGCCGATGCAGATCCCTGGCGAACATGGCGAACATGGCGACCACGTACTCGGCGATGGCCAGGGTGTTCCCGAGCCCACGCGAAGTGGTGAAGAGGATGTCGCTTCCCCACACGTCACAGCGCAGAAGGTTGCTTGCGCCTGCGGGCGTCTGGTGAACCCACCTCAGCTTCGGAGCGCGCTCGCGAAGGTCAGTCAGCATCGGAAAGCCGGCCAGTACAACGTCGGCCCCGGCGAGCAGCGCATCTCGCTCGGCTCGGGTTCCTGTCCCGACCGAACCCTTCGGCAAGTAGCCGTCCGCGACCTGGTTGCCCCAGGTCTCGCGAAACTCACCGTCGAACCAGTTGGCGGCCATCCGGACTTCGACCGACGCATCGATTGCCTCGATGCGTCCCCGAGCTCGGTCCGATAACGGCACGAGCGACACCACTTGCAAGTGATCCATGCCGCTGGAGGATAGCCACGGACCTCCGAAGCGTGGCGCGGGCGCCCGGAACCTGGTGCTCGCCCTGCTCAGGCCATACTCGAGTTCGCAGCTTGGGTAGCTGCCAACTGAGCCGGACGTGTATTGCTCTGACTAGGCGTTTCGCTGGTCAGCGGCTACTTCGGCGTGCCGGGTTGCACCACACTGAACACCGCTGGGAACCCTGTGGGTGCCTGATGAGTAATCGCGGTGGGCGTTGCGATGGTTTCGTAGCGTCTGGGAGGTCTCTGCCGGCCGGATCTTCCTGCTCTGGCGTGGCTCGAAAGAGGCGAGAGCACATGGAACCCGAATCAGTAGTGCCCGCCACGGTCAACCACCAAACCGGAGGCAGACACATGACCATCATGATCGGTATCGATCCACACAAAGCAACCCACAGGCCATACCCGCACGGCCGCTTGCGTGGTCTTGCGGAGTTCGATGCTCTCGAACTCGGCCAGGATGTCGGTCTCCATCGTCGCCAGCCACGCGAGGGCCTCGGCGTGTCATCTCTTGGTGGAGGGTTTCGATGTCGTCCGCTGATTTCTGTCGTAAGGCTTCGCCCTTGTCGGCGGTGAGCTGGCCTTGGGGTGAGCCTGGGCGGCTACGCGGGCCGGGTCAGGGTGACCCATGTCCGCTTGGCCGATGGCTCGGATCTCATCTCCGGTGGCGAACGGTGAATCGGCTGCGGTGTAGTCGTCTGCGGCTTTGAGCGCGGCGTTGGGATCACCCGTCATGAGCGCACCCATAACCGTGGTCATCCACCGGAAGATAGACATTTCTGATTCGAAGCCCAGCTCTTCTTGATGCATCCCGGCCACGGCTGCGTGACCGATAGCCTTCTCGGGCTCGCCTCGTTGTGTGGCGACCATGCCAGCGAAGGTCTCGCACATGACTGCGGCCAGGGTCTTGTCAGGCCCTGGAGCCAGCTTGCGTTGAACCTCGAAGGCCTGCTCAAGGCTCGCTTGTCCTTCGGGCCGGCCGGCGATGGTCAACACGATTGTGTGGTTGAGGAGGCCGTCGATCGTAAGCAGATGCAGCGTCCACTGGTTGGAGATCAGCCGCATGGCCAGATCATGCTCCGCGGCACTCAGATGGGCGACACGGCGGTCGACGAGCTCTATCCCCTCGATGGGGTACGGGTGGAACACGGTGAAGGATCGGAGCAACAGGCGGGCAGCAGTGGCCCACTGTCGTTGTGAGGCCGCCCACTCGAACGTTGTCACGAGATTGGCCTTATCTGGGCTGAGGAGTCTCCTGGCCGCTAGGTCGGCCGACATCGCCAACGGATGACGCAACGCGAGATCGAGATAGTGGTCAAGATGGCGATCCCGGACGGCTTTGGCGTCCCCGGCATCCGCGAGGTGTTGTTGGGCGTAGGCAGCAACGGCGCACCGAGTCGGTCGCGATTTTGCATGCTGAGTGGCGTGATCTTCCGCCCGATCACAACGAGGTGGACTTCATCGTTTCCCATGATGCCAGGGTCACCTCGGCCGATAAAGCGGCTGTGATCAGTCATCGCCTGATCGCCGTCCAGTCAGGGGACGAGGAAAAGGCGGCGGCCTGCCGCTTCTATGTCAGGCCGGTCTACGTAACCAGCGAATAGCGGAGCATGATCCGATCGCTGTCGGTCAAACCAACCGGTGGACCAAACCAATTCGTGCCGGATGCACCGGACGATTTCGTTGCGGCAGGGAACTCGCCGGGGCGAAGTTGCCCAAAAGCAAACCGCTGCTTGAATCAGCGGGGGACCGCAAAGCGGTTGACAGCCTGACGCGTTTCCCCTGTTCATAGCCCCACGACAGAGTTTCGGGCGCCCACAGGCGATCTATGCGGTTTCGGGTCTTGTCAGAATGTCGTGAGAATGCTCATCTCACTCGGCACCAACGTGAACGACGATCGCAGATGCACTGTCGCCGGCGGCGCAGCCACTGAACAAGCCGTATCCGCCTCCGAGCCGGCGAAGCTCCTCGATGAGTTCAATCACGAGCCGTAGTCCTGTCGGACCCTGAGGGTGGCCCCATACCAACGAGCTTCCATAGTTGTTGACTGCGTCCCACTTGAGATCGAGTTGCTCGCAGAAGTAGATGTCGTTGACCGCAAACGGATTGTGGGTCTTGATAGCCGTTAGATCATTGGTTGATAGCCCGAGGGACCTCAGGAGTGACTGGGCCGCAGGGACTGGGGCTTGGCCCATGTAGGCCGGTCGTACGCGCTCGGTTGAGAAACCGCAAAGCCGGATGTCGACGCCGTCTGCATCGCGCCTGCTGACCAGTTGGAGTCCGGCATTGCCATCCGCGGGGTAGGTCTGACTCAAGGAGGTCACTGTGCCGTCGGCAAGCACCGTTCTGCGGCCGGCAGCCGCTGACTCATCGACCGTACGCACACCTTGGTCTCCGACCAGAGCCGAATCGGGTAGTGGCTCGATCTGGTAAGCCCGCTGAAACTCTCGGTCCTTGCTCAAGGCCTGCTGATATTGCTCGTGCCGCAGCACGCTCATCTGGTCCTGTTGGTGGCGGTCGTAGCCTCCCTCGGCGGCGATGTTCTCGGCACTCGTGATCATCTGATGGCCATGGTCTGGGTCGGTGAAGTTGTCCCACACCCAGTCCTCGCTTGCCCCCTTGCCACCCGGAGCACTGCTGCTCGGGTAATACAAATGGGGCCCGTTGCTCGTGCGGTCGGCGCACACCGCTAAGGCTGACCGAACATCGCCGAGTTCGATGACCGACGCCGCACTGGCAAGAACGGCAGCTGAGGTCGCGCAGGCCTGACTGATAGTTGGGCCCGACGCTCCGTCCGGAGCGCCAAGTAGCGAGGCCAGGCGCGGGGCCCCGTAGAACACGGCGGGAGATGGAACCGTCACACCCAGGTGCACTTGGTCAATCGATTCGAGATCGATACGGCCATCGGCCGCGGCCATCTGTCCGCATTCGGCGGCCAGTTCGACGGGATTCGCCTCAGCCAGCGCCCCTTGCCAGCGGTGAAAGGGGGTACACCAGTATCCGCCTGTAGAGATCCCGACCTGGTCAAAAGTGAGCACGGTCATGAAATCATCTTCCTGCAGTCTTAGGGTCGGGGTTCAGATCGCGGCGCCACAGCAACTTTTCCTTAGTCTCGGTACGCGGAAACGTTCCGGCGTCCACGAGTTCGACGGCGCAGGTGACGATCAGCTTGGCCCTGAGCGCCGCCTCGACTTCGGACCCGATAGCGGTCCTGTCTGCTCCGGCATCGCTAGAGGCACCGACTTCCGCCACGATGTGAAGAGGCGGGTCGTGGTGATGCCCAGCCTGGTCAAGAGCGATACGGAACTGGCCTGAGAGCCTTGGGCGGAACTCCGAGATCACATCTTTGACTGCGGAGGGCCACACATTGACGCCTCGGAGCAACAACATGTCGTCTGTCCTGCCGACACACACCATCCGCGGGCCCGTCCGGCCGCAGGGACAAGGGTCGGTCCTGATCTCCACATGGTCTCGGGTTCGGAACCGGACCAGGGCCGCACACTCACGATCAAGGTGGGTGAAGACCAACTCTCCTTCTGATCTTGGCTGCGCCCAAATGTCGATGACCTCAGCGGTGTCGGGATCGATGACTTCCATGACAGCCATGTCAGGCACAAGGAAGTGACTGCCGTTCTGGGCCTCGCACTCTGCGGAATGAATGGGGACAACATCGCCATTGCCCACGGACTCAGTGACCGTTGCGTTCCAAACGTCTTGAAGTGCGGCGCGAAACGCGGGGATGCCTCCACCAGGTTCTGCGCCGACGAGAACACGTTTAAAACCGATTGCCTCCGGAGCGATACCCGCTACCGCCTGGGTTCGGTCTGCCAAGTAGGCGGCGTAGGACGGGGTGCAGGCCAGAGCGTTAGCTCCAAGGTCGAGCGAGGCTTCTATCAAACGCTCCGTCGCTCCGGTTCCAACCGGTATCACGGTCGCCCCAATGGCAGCCAAGCCTTGTTGCACCGGCAACCCACCAACAAAAAAGCCAATCCCGAAACCCATCGCCACCACCGAGTCTCTTCGTACTCCCTGGGTGTAATAGGCCCGCGTCACGGCCTCACGCCAACGAGCGGCATCGGTCGCGGTCAAACCGATGTAACTCGGCTTGCCCGTCGTTCCCGAGGAGGCGTGGATCCGTTCAACATCAACCATCTCCACCCCGGCATGAGCCCCAAGAGGTGGCTGCTCAGCTTGGGTGTCGCGCAGCTCTTGCTTCTCGGTGAACGGCAACTGCGAGAGATCACGCAGCGACGCCGCATCGCCTAGCTCGAACCCGGCTGCAGCCAGCTTTTCGGTGTAAAACGGCGACCGGCTCATGAGTCGCTCCAGCTGCGCTCGCAGAGCGGCCAGCTGTTCGTCTCGAATCTGTTCTGGATCGGCCGACTCAATCGGCGACCAGTGATCGACCTCGTTCATGCCGCGATGATGGGCAGTGATCTGAACATCCTCTTCCCTTCATCCTCGATGCCAACCAACAGTGGTGCCCGAAGCCGACGTAGTCAAGACCTG
>CAWKYX010000267.1:0-5328 GCA_963854265.1 Acidimicrobiia bacterium | reverse complement strand
CCACGGCGCTCGCAACAACCCAATCCGCCAGCCCCGGAATCTGGGCCTGGCATCACCGGGTCCCACGCCGACCTGCGTTCTCTGCGGCGCTGAAATGCAAGGACGGCGGGTACGTCGGCCATCTCGTAAGACCCGACCGATTCGAGGGTTTCCTCGCCTGGGCAGATCGGGTCGGGATCGACCACGGCATGACCCCAGACGACTGGGAATGGAGTCGCCTCGAAGCGCCGCGCCAGAACAACCCTGTTGCAGAAACCACCTTGGCTCTCGCTGCGGCGCTCACTAGGGACGAGTTTGTGGCCGGGGCCCTCGAGGCTGACATCGTGTGCCTGCCCGTGCTCAACTTTCACGATCTAGCACGCACCGAGCAGTACCTCGTGAACGACCAGTTTTTCAACGTCGAACACAACGAACTCGGTACCGATCTGGGATTCGTCCGTTCCCCGGTCGACGCAATGGCCGACGGAGTCGATATTCGCCGAGCTCCAACACTCGGCGAACATCAGAACTTGCTCGACGAGCTGAATCCAGCACGCAAGTCGGCCGCGCCGCACCCTGTCTCGGCCCCAAACCCAAGCCCAGATCCCTCACGAGCACTCGAAGGACTCCGAGTCATCGACTTCGGTTGGGTTCTCGCAGCACCGATCGGCACCCGGTTGCTCGCCAGCTTCGGCGCCGAGGTCATCCGCGTCGAATCATCGACCAAACCCGACGCCGCGCGCAGCCAGGCAGGTCCTTCCGGCCAACCCGACCCCGACCTCGGCGGACTGTTCAACAGCGTCAACGCAGGCAAGAAGTCGCTGGCCGTCGATCTATCGACCGACGCTGGGTTGGCGTTGGTCCGCGACCTCATCGCGACAGCCGACGTGGTGGTCAACAACTTCAGACCGGGCGCCATGGATCGCATGGGGCTCGGGTACGAGTCGTTGCGAGAGTTACGAGATGACATCGTGCTGCTCAACCTTCCCGGCGCCCACCGCAAGGGACCTTGGGCGCCACGAGCCAGCATGGGCAACATCCTGATGGCGGCGTCTGGCCTCAACGTGCTGAGCGGATTCGAGGGCGACCGGCCGCGTGGGATGGGAATTGCATACCCGGACTTCACCTCGCCCCACCTGCTGGTCGCGACCGTCCTGGCTGCGATCCGTCAGCGGGAAGGCACAGGGTCCGGCCAAGAGCTTCACCTCACACAGCTCACCGGCGTTGTCTCACTGCTTGGTGCCGAGTGGATGGAGTTCGTGTCCACCGGCGAGCAGCCACCACCATCGGCCAACCGCGATCCGAACTACGCACCACACGGCGTCTACCCGGCGTCGTCGTCGGAACATAGCGAGGACGAGTGGGTCGCTGTTGCTGTCGACAGCGACGAGCACTGGGCCTCGATGTGCAGCGTGATGGACCGGCCCGATCTTGCAGCTGACCTTCGTTTCGCGACCAAGGCCTCTCGTCAGGCCCACCAGGACGACCTCGATGCGATCATTGACGCCTGGTCTGGTCAGCTCGACAAGTGGGAGACATCCGAACGTTTACAGGCAGTCGGCGTCGCTGCGGCTCCGGTCGAGCACCTCGCCGACACTTACGACCGCGATCCACAACTACGCGACCACGTCCAGATCGTTCACCAGCCCATAGCGCCAGACATCGATGTGCCAATTACGAGGGAGGCTGCACGGTGGGTCGGTGAGGAGCTACTTCTCAAACGGTCACCCGGCCTCGGCGAACACAACGAACACGTGGTGAAAGAGCTCCTTGGCCGGCCGGACGAGACCTACGTTCAGCTATTGATCGACGGCGTGCTGCAGTAGGGACGGACAATGAACCTGATCAATGGTTGGGGCGTCGCCGCTTCCTTGATTCTCGTGGCCGTCACCATCGCCGTCTCGGTCTGGCGCAAACTCGGTCTCGAGCGTTCGGTAGCGATCGCTACCGTGCGCGCTGTCGTGCAACTTCTGGCGGTCGGGGTCGTGTTGGTTCCAGTGCTGACCGACGACGCTCCGATGTTCTGGGCGTGGATCTGGGTCGGTCTCATGATCGCAATCGCCGTTGTGGTCGTTCGGCGCAGGACCGGCAAACTCCAACATCTCCGGCCAGGCATCGTCGTAGCCCTCGTTGCTATCGCTGCCCCGCTCGCGGTGAGTCTGGCGGTGGTCTTCGGCTTCGGCGTCCTCGAATTGGCGCCCTTCGCGATTGTCCCAGTCTCGGGGATCTTGCTCGGCAACACGTTGCCCGCCACTGTTGCCGGAGCGGTACGACTACAGGATCAGATCACCAGTGAGCGAGGCCAGATCGAAGCCATGCTCGCCCTTGGTTTCCCACCGAGCGAAGCAATTCGCGAGCAGACAAGAACCTCGATCCGGGCAGCCCTGCTCCCCCAGATCGAGCGCACCAACGTGGTGGGCCTCATTGCCTTACCAGGCGCGATGACCGGCATGATTCTCGCTGGAGTCGATCCTCTGGAGGCGGTACTGACTCAGATCGTGGTGATGTTCCTGATCCTGGGTGGCGTTGCCCTCACGGTTACCACCGTGACCCTGGCCCTCGCTTCGAAGGCCTTCAGCGAGGACATGCGTCTACTCAAGTGAGCGGCCGCCTCACTTCGGGGCGGCGCCGGTGACGGGTGGGCGACCCGTCGGAATCCACAGGCAGGCGAAGGCTGCGATCGTGATCACCAGGAAGAATCCGAGAATTCGATCGTAGGCAACCAGCGACTCGACGCCAGCGTCAACGGTCAACAACGCGAACACTGCGCCAGTTCCGACGGCGGCCGCCGCGTAACGGACCGTGTTGAACAAACCGTTGGCTTCGCCCCAGAACTGCTCTTCGATCCATTCGAGCGCGTAGCTGTTGATCAGTGGAGTGCTCATGCCCCAACCAAGACCGAACAGGATCATGCCGGGCGCGAAGTCGGCCCAATAGTGCTGCTGTTCGTCAAGCCTCAAGAACTGCCACGTGACGGCGCAGACCTGGAGACTTGCGCCAAATCGGATCAGGAGGGTCTGCCCAATCTTGTCGCTCAGTCTGCTGAAGATCACCGTCGACGTGCCTGCGACAACTGGACCCACTGTCATCGCAAGACCGGTGCGCAGGGTGGAGAACTCATACACCCCGAGCAGGAACTTGGGCCACACCAACCAGATCGATAGCGAGGTGACGCTGATCAGGAAGTTGGCTCCGTTGGCAACGACTACCCCGCGCCTCGACAAGAGGTGGAGGTTGAGTACAGGTGCCTTGTGACGAAGCGAACTCCAGACGAATACTGCAAGCGCCGAGATACCGACGAAGCCGACGGCGATGGCGGGAATCGTCCCCCACACTCGCCCCTGCATGATGGTCGCGACTATTGCGGCAATTCCGACCGTGCCAGCTGCTGCACCGAGAATGTCGAGACGTTCGGCGCTGTCTTCGGTAGGCAGTTCGTCAAGCGTGGCACGAGCAACGAACCACATGACTACTGCGACCGGTGCGGTGAGGAGATAGACGACCCGCCAGCCTGCGGTGGAAAGAATCGCGGCAGAGGCAAAGGGCGCGATACCGGCAGCGAGCGGGCCTGCAGCGGACCAGAGTCCAACCGCACCTGAGCGTCGCGACTCCGGGAACAGTGGGAGCACGAGGGCAAGTGAGGACGGGAGCACGGCGGCGCCGGCCATGGCTTGCAGGACCCGTGCAGCGTTCAGTGTCCACACGTCGGGAGCAGCCCATGAGAGCACAGAACTCACCGCGAACAGGAAGATCCCGAATTGGAAGACCCGCTTACGGCCGAGCCGGTCGGCGAGCCGGCCACCGAGCGGCAAGAAGGCAGCCGTCGCGATGAAATATCCGGCTACACCCCAGCCAACGGCGGTCTTCGTGGCGCCGAGACCCTCTTCAATATCGGTCAGCGCAATATTGGTGGCGGTGCTGTTGAAGCCTGCAAGGACGGTGCCAAAAGACGCCACTGCCAACGCCTGCCATGCCCGGCGCGACACCTGAACTGTTGGCGGAATCCTGACCAGCGGCACATCGGACCCCAGCGCGGCGTTGAGCACCGCCACGCGCGAAATCAGATCATCAGCCACCCGAACACCCTACGATCCAGATTCGAATACCGCTTCGAAACTTCGATTCGGTCATCTCTGCAAACACTGCCCCACCACGGAGGACCCCATGCGTTTCGGCCTGACCTACGACTTCCGCAACCCGCCGGGGAATCGCCGGCCATATGAGGATCTCTACGAGGACCTCATCGACCAGATCGTGCTCGCTGAAGAGCTCGGATACGACGAGGTCTGGCTCACCGAACATCATTTCACTGAAGACGGGTACAACCCGTCGGTTCTCCCCATGGCTGCAGCGGTCGCTGCCAGAACATCGACGATCAGGATCGGCACGTTCGTGCTCGTGCTTCCGTTCCACGACCCTCTCCGGGTGGCCGAAGACGCAACCTGCGTCGATCTTTTGAGCCGCGGCCGCTTCGATCTGGGGGTCGGCATGGGTTACACCGTCGATGAGTACTCGACCCTTGGCATCGACCGCCGCACCCGTGGCGCTCGGATGGAAGAGGGCATCGAGCTCATCCAGAAGCTGTGGACTGAGGAAAAAGTCACCTTCAACGGAAGGTTTAACCAGGTCAACGATGCCCGGCTCACGCCACGTCCGTTGCAGCAGCCCCACCCGCCGCTCTGGATTGGCGCACGTGCCGGAAAGGCAATCGACAGGGCCGCACGAATGGGAGCGAACTTGCTCACCACCATCGGGCCTGACCCAACTCCCGAATACCTCGCGGCCCTCAAACGTTACGGCCGCGATCCGCAGGACTTCGAAGTTGGCCAGTTGCGTCTGGCCTACTGCGCTCCCACCGAGGACGAGGCTTGGGACCAAGTTTCTGGTCCGCTTCACACCTCCATGAGCTATTACGGCCGGGTGATGGCCGAGACTCCCGAGGCACCCGGCGACGACCGAGTGTGGCGCTTCAACTCACCCGACGAGATCCGCATGTCCGGGCTGGGCAGAGCTGCCACCATCGGGACCCCAGACCAGGTCGCGGCTCGGCTGGAGAACTGGCTCGAGACCCATCACTGCACCCAAATCATCTGCTCGACACACCTGGCCGGAATGGATCCGCAACTCTCCTCGGACTCGATGAGGCTGTTCGCCGAAGAGGTCATGCCCCGATTCAAATGATCTGACCGCCAACCTCAGTCGGAGGAGTTGTGGTCCGTTTGAGGCTCAACGTCGGTCTCAGTCTCGCGGCCGGTTTCGGACACGGGCGCACCGACCTCGGGCTCGGCAGGCGGCGACGTGATCGATACGGCCGGCTTTGGGACGGGTGGCGTGATCACCAGCGCATCG
>CAWKYX010000266.1:0-5346 GCA_963854265.1 Acidimicrobiia bacterium | reverse complement strand
TTTGTAGCGCCGCTGCGGCCGGGGAGTGATCGTTGTGGGTGTGGGTGATCACGATGTGGCTCACCTCTTCGCCCGACACCGCCGCCAACAACGCAGCGACGTGATTGTCGTCATCAGGGCCGGGGTCGACAACAGCCAACTGGCCGCGCCCGATGAGGTAGGTCCCCGTTCCGGTGAACGTGAATCGTCCGGGGTTGTTGCATACCACCCGGCGCACAAGCGGGCTGAGTTGCACCACCGTGCCGTAGGCGGGGTCGATGTCGGTCAAGTACGAAATTGCCACAAGGCATCCTCTCGGTGATTGGGCCCCAAGACGGCACTCACAGCACGTCCGTGGCGTCGAGATACGCGACCTTCTCGCCACCCCCGTGGACCTCGAAATTTGCGCCTGAGACCCACGACGCCGCCGCCGACGCCACGAACAGGCATGCTTGGGCGATGTCAATGGGAGTGCCCATTCGTTCGAGCGGCATGGGCACCGCCACTTTGGCGATGCTCCCGTCGTCGCCGCTGGCGACGATCACGCGTCGGCCGGTGAGGTCAGTGGGCTCTTGCATCACCGTAAGTCTGGCAGATCGGCCGGGCTCGCCGTGGCCTGCGACGAAACCCGTTCCGGTAATAGCAGCGACGCCCATTCGCGCAGGTCCTAAGATTCCATGCGCTGCCAAGATCCGAGTCAGACCAATGGATCCACCCAGATCAATGGAAGAGGGGTCACGTGGCCAACAAACAGATGACCGAAGACGACTTCATCGCCGAGCTCCGAGACGGCATGACGATCGGCATTGGCGGGTGGGGCTCGCGACGCAAACCCATGTCGCTCGTGCGGGCCATTGTGAGATCCGGGGTGAAGGACCTGACAATCGTTGCCTATGGTGGACCCGAGATCGGGATCTTGGCAGCCACTGGCCAAATGAAGAAGGCGGTCTACGGGTTTGTTTCGCTCGACTCGATCCCGCTGGAACCTCAGTTCAGGGTGGCCCGCCAGACTGGCACCATTGAGGCAGTGGAGTATGACGAGGGGGCTTTTTACCTGGGGCTCTTGGCTGCCTCGCATCGAGTGCCCTTCTACCCGACGCGGGCCGGGCTTGGCTCCGACATGACGACGATGAATCCGGATCTTCGTACCGTTCGCTCTCCCTACCCCGGGCCAGACGGTGGAGAGGGTGAGGAGTTGGTGGCGATCCCAGCGTTCGAGCTTGACCTGGCGCTGATTCACATGAACCGCGCCGACGCCGCGGGCAACGGGCAATTCCTAGGCCCCGACCTGTTCTTCGATGACCTCTTCGCGATGGCGGCGGATCGTACGGTGATGAGCTGCGAGAGGGTCGTACCGACCGAGAACCTGCTGGACGAGGGAAGCTTCCATACATTGCGCATTCAACGCATTTTCGTCGACGGCGTCATCGAGGCTCCGCTGGGGGCGCACTTCACCGAATGCCCGCCCGACTATGACCGCGATGAATCCTTCCAGAAGTTGTATGCGGCGACAGCGAAGGACCCCGACGCTTGGAAGGCGTTCAAAGCCACCTACCTCGATGCACCAACCCATGACGACTACCTGAAGGCAGTTGATGCCCGATGAACCGTGCAGACATCTGTGTGATTGCGATTGCCGAGTGCTTCAGGGGCGACGCCGATCTGCTGTGCAACCCGATCGGGATCTGCCCCATCATCGGGGGTCGGCTGGCGAAGGCGACGTTTGCGCCTGATGTGGTCACGACCGATGCAGTTTCGGTCCTTACCACCAACCCGCTCCCGTTGGGCGTGCCCGATGCGCCCCGCCAGACCGAGTCTTATGTCCCTTACCGCACCATTTTTGACATCGTGTGGTCCGGGAAACGCCACGTGATGATGGGTGCCACCCAAATCGACCGGTTCGGGAACCAGAACATCGCCGCTATCGGTGATTTTCGACAGCCCAAGGTGCAGCTGCTGGGCCTCCGCGGGGCGCCGGGCAATCTCATCAATCATCGCACCAGCTATTGGGTGCCCAACCACTCGGAGCGCAGCTTCGTCGAACAGGTTGATGTGGTGTCGGGCCCCGGTTACGACCGCATGCGCGAGGTCGGGGCACCGGGCAATCGGTTCCACGACGTACACCGGGTTGTTTCGAACCTGGGTGTGTTCAGCTTCGAAACACCGGACAACTCCATGAAGATCCACAGCATCCACCCTGGTGTGACGGTGGAAGAAGTAGTCGACGCCACTGCTTTCGATCTGGTGATTCCCGATGAGGTCGCCGAGACTCGGACGCCGACCGGCGAAGAACTCGAACTTATCGAGGTCATCGATCCCCATGGCCTGCATCATGGAGAGGTCCCTTCCTGATGCACGCAGCGCTCCACACGCGCATTTGTGACCTCTTCGGGATCGAGTATCCAATTGTGCAGACGGGCATGGGGTGGGTGTCGACAGCCCGTTTGACCGCAGCAACCAGCGAAGCTGGGGCTATTGGGTTCTTGGCATCGGCCACCCTCACCTTCCCCGAGATGAAGCAAGCCGTTGTGGAGATCAAGGATGCGACGGCTAAGCCCTTTGGGGTCAATGTCCGCACCGACATTGATGACATCGAGGATCGCCTCGACTGGCTTGTGACCGAAGGCGTGAGGGTCATCTCTTTTGCCCAGGCGCCCAGGCCAGACATGGTGGCCAAACTCAAAGACAACGGGGTCGTGACGATTCCGACCATCGGCGCCGTTCGTCATGCCGAGAAGGTCGAGGAGTGGGGTGTGGACGCGGTGATCGCCCAGGGTCAAGAAGGTGGCGGACACACGGGCAATGTGCCCACGTCGATCCTTGTGCCTCAGGTCACCGCTGCGGTTGACATTCCGGTGCTCGCTGCCGGTGGGATAACCGATGGTCGCGGGCTTGTAGCGGCGCTGGCATGGGGAGCAGATGGGGTTGCGATGGGGACACGGTTCTTGTTGTCCGCTGAGTCGTCGGTTCCCGAGGACGTGAAAGCGACTTACTTCGATACTCCGGTGACTGGGACGGTCAAAACCACTGCGATCGACGGTGTGCCACAACGGGTGATTCGGACCGAGATGGTGGACGAGCTTGAAAAGGCGCGGTTCTCCAAGTTTGGCCGGGCCGCCCTCAACGCGCTCAGGTTCCGCAAGTTGACCGGCACGCCCGTGCGCGCGCTGGTTCGAGAAGGGCTCGCTATGCGCAAGAGTCAAGACCTGACCTGTGCTCAACTGGCTTTGGCGGCCAATGCTCCGATGCTGACCCGGGCGACGATGGTCGATGGCAATACCGACGTCGGGATCATGCCCACTGGTGTTGGCCTGGGCGTCATTGCTTCGGCGCCGCCCGCTGCGGAGATCGTTTCAGGCATCGTCGACGAGGCTTCGGCGGTCCTCGACGGACTTGGTGCGGGTCGGTGATGGACCTCACCTTCTCTGCCTCGGAGCTTGTGTTCCGCGACGAGATCCGAACGTGGATTGCCGAGAACAAACCCGCCGAGGCATGGGCTTCAATGGACACCGAGGCCGGCTTCGAGCAACACCGCGGATGGGAGCGCACCCTGTTCGATGCCGGGTGGTCCGTGCCCAACTGGCCCGAGGTGTACGGAGGTCGGTCGTGCAGCTTGATCGAATGGTTGATCTATGAAGAGGAGTACTACCTCTCTGGAGCCCCGGGTCGGGTGAACACCAACGGCATCACTCTGCTTGGCCCCACGTTGTTCAGCTTCGGGACCGAAGAGCAAAAGGATCGCTTCTTCCCGAAGATGGCGTCCGGAGAAGAAATCTGGGCGCAAGGCTGGTCCGAACCAGACTCGGGCAGCGACCTGGCGAGCTTGAAGACCACGGCCGTCCGCGACGGCGATGATTTCGTCGTCAACGGCCAAAAGACGTGGTGCTCGCGTGGGGCCTGGGCCGACTGGATCTTCTGCATCGTCCGAACCGACGTCACCAGCCAGCGCCATGCAGGTCTGTCCTATCTCTTGGTGCCCGCTGATGCTCCAGGACTCACCCGTCGGCCGGTCTCGCGCCTCGATGGCGAACCCGCGTTTGCCGAGTTGTTCTTCGATGACTGTCGGGTCTCGGCTGACAACATCTTGGGCGAAGAAGGCTCCGGCTGGAGTGTGGCTATGGCCACAGCCAGTAGCGAGCGCGGCCTCAACCTGCGCGCACCAGGCCGGTTCTTGGCGGCGGCGTCCCGACTCGTCGACCTCTACAAGCATCTGTTGGCTGAGGGGCGAGTCCTCGATCCGACGTTACGGGCCCAGGTCATCGAAGCTCATGTCGATGCATCGGCCTATCGCTGGCAAGTCTTTCGCAAGGCATCGCAGTTGATGCACGGCGAGACCATGGGCTCTGAGGCCAGCTACATGAAGGTGTTCTGGTCAGAGCTCGATGTCGAACTGCACGCTACCGCGCTGCGGTTGTTGGGGGAGTCCGGGGAGCTCGTTGGGGCTCCCGATTCCCTCGATGCCGGTGCTTGGATCACGGGCTACTTGTTCGCGCTGGCGGGCCCTATCTATGCCGGGACCAACGAGATCCAACGAAACATTATTTCCGAACGTGTTCTCGGACTACCGAGGCGCTGACGTGAATGCAGCACCGACCAACGTCGACGTCCGAGTCAGGCCAGCGGTCTCGGGCCGGGGATCCTGAGCATGGACTTTCGCTTTTCTGACGACCAGGTTCTGTTTGGCGAGACGATCCGAGACATCCTCGCGAAAGACTGCTCGGCTGCGGCCGTGCGACAGGCCTGGGACAACAGGTCTGGCACGGTCCCAGGGCTGTGGGAGACGCTGGCAAGCACCGGGGTCATTGGGCTGACTGCTCCAGAGGAAGCGGCCGGGCTTGGCATGTCCGACGTCGATCTCGTCCTACTCATGGAGGAGCTCGGCTACGCCGCGTGCCCGGAACTGGTGCTCGAGCACACCGCTGTCGCGCTGCCGCTCGTGGCCGAGGCCGGTAACGCCGCGCAACGCGACCGGTGGTTGGCGCCGGGTGCGGCGGGTGACCTCAGGATCTCGGTCTCGCTGGGCTCACCATTCGTCCTCGGCGCGGCACAAGCCCATGGCCTCATTCTTCGTTCCGGGGACGAGCTTCACATTGTCGCGGTTGGCGAGACCGAGCTGACAGCACAGACCTCGGTCGACGAAACCCGCCGACTCGCGATGGTCTCATGGGACCCATCGCCGGCCACATTGCTTACCGCAGACCTCGAAATCATCGAGCGCGCTGAGCGTCGCGCCGCTGTGGCGGCGGCGGCGCAGTGCGTGGGGATTGCCCAACGACTCCTCGATGCCACGGTTGCCTACGTGCACGAACGCGAGCAGTTCGGCAAACCTGTCGGTGTCAACCAAGCCGTTAAACACCACCTTGCCGA
>CAWKYX010000265.1:0-5386 GCA_963854265.1 Acidimicrobiia bacterium | reverse complement strand
TGGCGGCTCGCCGGCCTGTCGGCCATGCTCGCCGATGCCGGGCTCACCCCCATCGTCACCGAACAGGCGCCGTACTCGATCTTCGTCCGCGTCGTCGAGCCCGAAGTTGTCGACACCTGTGCCGGTCTAGGCATCACGCTTGTCGGTTATGCACCTTTCAATGGGGGCTGGCTGAGCGGCAAGTACCGCCTCGGGTCCGAGGTGCCGGCTGACTCGCGGGCTGCCACCTGGCCAGTCCGCCGCGACCGGTTTGACACAACGCGGACCGAGGTGGAGCGGAAACTCCTGCTGATCGAAGAGTTGGTCCCCATGGCCCGGGACCTCGGGACCGACCTGATCGGGCTCTCCCTCGCCTTCGCGTTGTCCAGCCCGGGCCTCTCGGCCACCATCGTCGGGGCAAGACGCCCGGAGCAGTTGTCCGGATTACTCGAGGCGGCGGAGCTACGACTCTCCGACACCGAGCGGGCACGCATCGATGAGCTCGTGCCGCCGGGGTCAGTCATCGACACAGAGGACGCCCTTCCGTACCACAGCTGACGTACGACCGAGCCCCTACTGCCAGCGACTCACGACCCGATCCGCGAACCGGTCCAGCAGATCCAGATCTGCTCGGCCCTCGGTGTCGGCGAACGAGCCGCATTCGAGCACGAGGCGGGCCACACCCAGGTCGGCGAAGCGGTCGATGTCGGCCAGATCGACGTCCTCGGTCACCCGAATCGTGACCTCGAAGGGGAGCCCGTCGCGCCCGTGGACGGCCCTCAACTCGTCCAGGCGAGCAATGATGGGCTCGACCTCTGCCGGAGACTGCCGGTGGCCGTACCAGCCGTCCCCACTTCGGGCGACGCGTTCGAGCGCAGCCGGGGACTCGCCGCCGAAGACGATCGGAGGGTGAGGCCGCTGCACCGGTTTGGGCTCGAAGCGGACAGGGGGCAAGTGGTAGTGCCGTCCCTCGAACGATGGTTCAGGATCGCACCACAGTCTTTTGAGCACCTCCACCCCCTCGTCGGTGGCACTGCCTCGCTCGGCGAAGGGCCGCCCCACCACCTCGAACTCCTCACGAAGCCAACCCACGCCCACCCCGAAGATGACCCGCCCCTGCGACAAGACATCCACGGTCTGCACCGCGCGTGCAGTGGCGTACACATCGCGCAGAGGCAGGATGTAGACACCGGTGGCGAGCCGAATCGTCGAGGTGGCCGCTGCCAAGAAACCGAGGGTGACCAGCACGTCGAGCAATGGTGTATCAACGTCGAAGGGCGGCCCAGGCGCGGTGCTGTAGGGGTAGGACGACTCCATTCCGACTGGAAGGATCAGATGATCGCCACGCCAGATCGACTCATAGCCCAACTCCTCTGCGAGCTGCGCCTTGGCAACCAAAACCGATGGTTCAAACCCGTAGAACCGAGCGCCGAACTTCATCAGCGGTCAAGGCAGTGGGCACGACTCGGTCGCCTCACCCACCAGGACTTTCGATCGCGTATGCCGCGGCGCGGCGACTGAGCGTGAGGAGGATCACCAGGACCGTGCTCGTCACTACCGTCAGAGCCAGAGCCAGCGACGCGAGCAGAGCGAACGACCCTCCCTCGAACACCTCGAGGATCCGGAACCCGACCACGTTGTTGCCGGTCCCCGCCAGGATCGCCGACGCTGTGAGATCCCCAGTCATGCGCACGAACAGCAGCGCCCAGCCGGCAACGAGCCCAGGCAACATGATGGGCAGGCTGACGCGCAGGAATGTTCGTGTCCCCCCCGCTCCACAGATGGCCGAGGCATCGGTCAGCTCATCGCCTACCTGGCTCGCGGCGGCGTCCGCTGCAACTGAGCCCTGCGGCATGTAGATCGCGAGGTATGCCAACAGGAGAATCCACAGGGTTCCCTGCAGATTGAATGGTGGGCCTGTGAACGCCAGGGTGAAGCCCACGGCGATGACGATCGTCGAGATTGTTGCGGGGAACTTCACAGCGGCATCGACAAGGCGCGCGGCTCCTCGACCAGATCGTTGCACGAACAACGCGAGCATGGCTGCGGCGACGATGCCGATGGTCGCACCGACACTTGACAATCGCAGACTGTTGAGCAAGGCGTTGCGCGTGCGAACGTCGTCGAACAGGGCCCGGTGGATCGAGTCAAACCCGAGCTCACCCCACTCGATGCTCGATGACCAGAACCCGCGGAGCGAGACCAACACCAAGGCGATCAATGGCAAGACCGCGGCGACGAAGACGTACCCGAACATGAACAGCCGCGCCGGCTTGCGCCACACGCCCAACCGGATGCGGGTGGCCCGATACCCTTTTCCACCGACCGTGGCATGACGCCCCTTTCGGAGGAGTCGTGCCTGGAAGTACCAGGCAGTGCCGAGGACCAGGACAACGAAGATGCTATTGCCGACAGCGAGCGCTGTCTGCGCGGGGAACTCGGCAGTGAGGAGACGGACGATGCGGACCGAGAGCACCTCGATGTCGGCTCCAGTTCCCAGGATCACAGGCACCGAGAAGAGCGCGAAACCGAACCAGATCATCAACAACACCGCGGCGCCGGCGCTTGGGAGGATCCCAGGGAGAGTGACTTTGCGCAACGTCTGCAAGAGCCCGTATCCACAGATCCGGGACTGTTCCTCGAGCGACGGGTCGAGATTTCGCAGACCGGCAGAGACGAGGAGGAACGCGTAGGGAACCTGGTAGATCGTGTAGACGAAGATCAGGCCCCACCAGGAGTAGATATTGAATGGCCCCTCCGCAATCGGCGCGGACGAGATGCTGACGTTGATGAGTTCGAGCGCCCACCGAATGAGGGAGTTGATGTACCCCGAACGAGCTGACAGCAGGAGCACCCATCCAATGGCGCCCGCGATCGGAGGCAACAGGAATGGCACGAGGGGCAACGAATCGGTGGCGATCCCGAGCCGGGCATCGGTTCGCTCGTTGAGCCACGCCAGCAAGCCGCCGACCATCAGACCCAGGATGCTGCTGGCCACCACGACGACGGCGGTGTTTCGCAACACCGTGACCAGATCGTCCTGCTCGAATACTTCGCGAAATGCCGAGAGGTCGAGTTCACCATCGACGTAGAACAGCCGGAGGAAGACCCTCGACAGTGGATAGAGGGCGATGAAGGCCAACCCGAAGACGACCAGCAGGCTGACGACCGAGAACGGCGTCGCTCGCGACAGAGCCGACCACACGCGACCCCGCCGCTTGAGCGGAGCGAGTTCAGCCTCAGCTTCCAGTGTCATGTGCCTGCTGTTTCCATCGCTCGCGCGTTCGGACCCACGTTCACTGGACTCCCTGCGCATCTCGGCGACAAGGAGTCCAGCAAAGTCATGCGACCACCAACGCTCAGCTCAAGCCGAGCAGCTGGAGAATGAGCGCCTTCTCTTCGTCGGTGGCGTTGACCGGCGACTGGTACTCCGACGGTAGCCCGGAGGTATCGAAGACCGAGTAAGTGGCCGGGTCCTCATTGAGGACCACCTGGCCTTCCTCGGACATGACGTAGTGAGCGAACAACCGGGCCGCGTTCGGGTTCGAGGCGTCGGTCGAGACTGCCATCTCGATCTCGACGCCGGTGGTCAAGTTGGGGATCGTCAGGTCCAGCGGGGCGCCCTGAGCCACCTGGCCTGCCACGAGCGCTCCCAGTGATGGAATCTCGATAAACCCTTCACCGGCGCTCAGCGCCTCGATCGCGGGAGAGCCGCTGGCATACAGCTGCATGTCTTGGGCAGCGACTTGGGTGAGGAAATCGTCTCCCAGTTCCTGGCGAACCAGGTTCCAGAGCTGCATGTAGGCACCTGAAACGTTCGGATCAGCCAACAAGATGGTGCCCGCGTACTTGGGATCGAGGAGGTCCGCCCACTCCTGCGGCGCCTCGTCAACGGGCAACAGGTCGGTGTTCACCGCGAACAACCACGGGAGAACCTGGATTACCGCTGTGTCGCCGTCGGTGAACTCCGCCGGGTAGGCCCCGGGGAAGTCTGGGATCCCGGCCTCGTCCAGCGGCACGAACCAGTCCTTGCCGATGCCGTCTCTGACGAAGCCCGTCTTGGTGATCAGCAGCGCATCAGCGAAAGTGGTGCCCGCGTCCTGCTCGGCCGCATACCGTTCGAACAGCGTCGAACTCGAGAGTCGCAGGAACTCCACCTCGATGTCGTACTTGGCGCCGAAGGCGTCCGCCATGCGCTTGGCCACGCTCTCGACCGGCGAGGCGTAGAAAACCAGCTTGCCTTCGCCTTCCGCCGCAGCGACGAGGGCTGCTACCTCGTCCTCATCAGCGGGCTCGTCGGCGGGCTCGTCGGCGGCTGCGTCGAGCGCTCCCACGTCGGAGAAGTACTGGTTTGCACCGGGGTGCAGGGGCAGGAGGTCGATGGTGTCGATGGTCAGCGACAACGGGATGTTGTCTGCCCCGCCGTAGCCGGACTCGTCGGCGGCTGCCTGCAGCGTTTCGACCAGCGCCTTGGTGATCCGGGTGACCTCATTGTCATCCATGTCGCAGCGGACGAAGTACACCGCAGTGATCAGGGGGGTCTTGAACTCGGGCCACCCATCCATAGCGCCTGCGGGGATGGTGCCGAACGTGTAGAACGGCACCTCCGCTCTCAACTTCGCCACGTCAGCGTCGCTGAGCGAGACCGGGAGGATGTCAGTGGTGCTCGCGACATCGAGCATGCTTGCGTCAGGCGAGAGGCCGGCGGCGGACTTGCCGAACGCATCGAGGCGGTTGTCCTTCATCGCGTTGACGATGTCCTCGAGGCTGCCCTCGAATCTATCGATGTCGTAGCCGAGCACCTCGAAGATGTTCCGCCATTTGGCTTCCGTGGAGGCTCCGAGGGAGCTTGGCGCCACCTTCTTGCCGGCGAGATCGGCGAGGGTCACTGCGCCCAAATCGGAACGAGCCACCATGAATTCGGCCACCTGGAGGTATGTGAAGATCGGCTCCAAGCACTCGAGGGCAGCGCCCTCGAAGTCACCAAGTCCGTTCTGGGCCTGGTAGAGGAGCTCCCACGACGAGATACCCAGCTCGACATCGCCGTCGTTTACCAGCTGGATGTTCTCCGCCGAAGCCGCTGTCTCCCGCACGTTGATGGTGAGGTCACCGTCGGCGTCGCCCGCGAGACGGGCATGTGAGGTGAACAACCCGAAGGCCGAGGACGTGGCGTTGGTGGACCCCAGGGTGATCTCCAGGCTCTGCGCCGGTTCATCAGCAGGCTCGTCAGCCGGTTCATCTGCTGGTTCGGCGGCACCGTCGTCTGAAGCCGACGTGCTGTCGTCATCGTCACCACATGACGCGGCAAACATCGCCAGCGCCAGTAGGACAGCCAACCACCGAAACACAAGCGTAGAGCGCCTCATAGAAGTGCCCCTCTGGAAGTATTTCTCATAGTTCTCCCCCT
>CAWKYX010000264.1:0-5394 GCA_963854265.1 Acidimicrobiia bacterium | reverse complement strand
CGCGGCAAAGACGCTAATGTGGCCCACGGTCTTGAGCGCGTGTTCGGCATAGGAGATTCCGACCAGGAATCCGGCAAAATACGCCGCCATGACAATCCCGGTCACGCCGAGGCCGAAGCCGAAGCCCTCTGCTTCGGATCGCAGACCGAGCACCGAACCATTCAGGCCGTTACCAACCATCACCAGACCGAGGCCCAAGAACAATGCCCACGTGGCCGCGGCGACTGAGGTTGCCGGTATTCAGGGGCCACCCGGTGTGGGCTCCTCTTCAGTGGACGAAACGACTTCACTCACCGCGCGGCACGCTAGCGCTTGGTCGCTGTTTTGCGGCTCGTCGGCCGGACACGCCTCCGCGACGTCTATGTTCTCGTCATGACCCGCTTGCGTCCATTGACTCGTACCGAACTCTCCGGCAACCAGGCAACGCTGTGGGATGACATCACCCAAAGCCGGGCCGTGGCGTCACCCGAATCCGACACGCTCATGGGTCCGTACGACGCGTTTGTCCGAGTACCCGACCTCGGCCGCCACATGTGGTCATGGGGCGCCCATGTCCGATCCACATCGATCGAACCCCGGCTGAGCGAACTCGCGATCTGCATCGTCGGGGCCCAATGGCGATCAGACTTCGAGTTCTGGGCGCACGCACCAAAGGCGATCGACCTCGGCATTGACCCAGCCGTCGTCGACGCGATCCGCGACGGCCGAACACCAGCGTTCGACCGCGACGACGAACATGTTGTCCATGCAGTCACATCACAACTCCTCGCCCAGCACAGGGTCCACGACGCCACCTACGCAGACGGGGTCACGCTGCTCGGTGAGACCGGGATGATCGAGCTCTGCGCCGTGATCGGCTACTACTGCTTCATCTCGATGACCCTCAACCTCTTCGAGGTCGCGCTGCCAGCGGGCGAAGAACCCATCTGGCCGAGATAGGGGCCGCGGGCCTAGGCCCAGCGTCCGCCCATAACCGGAGGATTCCAAACGTCGGTGATTAAGCCACCCACAACGCGGAAGATCTCGACCCCACACATCCAGATGTCGTCACCGTCGATCTCGAAAGGGAACTCCATCGTGGCAATCTCGCAGTCGAGGGGTGCAGACATGTCCCACAGCCAAGTCACGTCAGACCCATCAGCAGTGATCAGGACTGTCGTGAACTGCAGGGCTCGGCCGCCGGCCCCCTCACCCACGGCTCGACCGTGTGTCACACGTTCGATCTGGTCGGCATGGGTCATGACCGTTGCCGAGCCGGCGTCATGGCGCGTATAGGGATCGGCACATAATTCGGTCAGCGACTGAACATCGCCCTCGTTGTAGACCCGATCGATGTAGGCCAAAATCGTTTCTTGAGGATTCATGGGTACCTATTCTGTCAGTCGCCGAGCGCGGCGTGAAGGTGGGCGATCTTGTCGGGGCCGATCCAGCAGCAGCCGCCGATGATGCGGGCGTCGGCCTCGACGCAGGCCAATGCGTGGCTCGTGAAGGCTTCGGAGCCGAAGTCCTCTCGCCGCGGGGGCAGCGAATCGCCGGACTGCAGAGACCAGGCTGGGGGGAGGTTGTCGAACGCGTTGGCGTAGACGCCGACGGGCTTGTCGGTCGCGGCCACCAAGAGGGGCAGCGCGGCTTCCACTGTTTCGGGCTCGGTGCAATTGATGAGGTAGGCGTCGGCATCGACGGCGGCCACCGCATCAGCGAAGGAGGTGCCATTGGTCAACGCCGTTGGCGGATGGTTCTGCAGCGTCCAGGCAACCCAGATAGGAAGGTCGGTGGCTGCTGCCGCACCGTCGCGAGCGGCGCGGGCTTCGTCGAGCGTTGTCATGGTTTCACAGATCAAGAAATCGACGTGCGGTGCCAGGAGGGTCGCGGCCGCTTCGTACCCGGGCACCAAGACCTCGTAGTCGGCGACTCGATCGGCGAGGTAGCTCCCCCGAAAAGGGGGAAGCGATCCAGCTATCAGCACGGGGCGGGCGGCCTCGTCACGTGCTCGGTGGGCTTGGGCGATGGCCCGGCCCACGATCTCTTCGAGGCGATCGCCTGCGACGTACTCATCGAAGCGCTGCGCCGTGGTCGAATAGGTGTTGGTGATCACGATGTCGGCGCCTGCAGCGATGAAATCGGCGTGCAGGTCACCCACCGTCGAGGAGCACGACCCGACCGGGGTCGGCCAAGAGATCGGCGTAGCTCATCGGGCGAAGATCTGTGACTCGTCAGCAAATGCCTTGAACTCGAGGGCGTTGCCGCTGGGGTCGTAGAAGAACATGGTCGACTGCTCCCCCACCTCTCCGGCGAAGCGGGTGTGCGGTGCTATCTCGAACCTCACGCCCTTGGACTTGGCCCGGTCGGCCAGCGCCCGCCAGTCATCGGGTGAGAGCAGCAGCCCGAAGTGCGGCACCGGCACCTGGTCGCCGTCGACCTCTTTGGTGACGGTCGCCCGGGGTACACCTGGAGCGAGGTGGGCCACGATCTGATGCCCATAGAGATCGAAGTCGACCCAATCGGGCGCCGATCGGCCTTCGGGGCAGCCCAAGATCGCGCCGTAGAACTCGCGAGACGCCTGAAGGTCGTCGACAGGAAAGGCCAGATGAAAGCGGGGCCGATCGGTCATGGATTGACCACTCCCCGGTCGGCGACATCGATGGGATCGTCATGGACCACGAGGTGCGTCTCATCGCCGTGGTAGGGGTGAGCGCGCGCCACAGCCTCGTCGAGGGTGACGCCGAGACCAGGCTCGGTAGGCAAGACCATGTAGCCGTCCTGCACCTGCAAGGGGGTCTCCAACAAGTCGGCGTGAAAACCTCCCCAGTCCTGGATGCATTCGAGGATTAAGAAGTTGGGCGATGCCGCAGCCAGATGCGCATTGGCAGCCCCCACCACAGGACCGCAGTAACAGTGTGGCGCGATCTGAGCGCCGAACACCTCGGCCACCGCAGCGATCTTTTTGCCCTCGAGCAGGCCACCTGACCGACCCAAGTTCAGCTGCAGAATCGACGCGGCTTTGGCTTCGAGGACCCGAGCGAACTCAGCCTTGGTGGTCAGGCGTTCGCCCGTTGCAATGGGGATGGAGGTCTGGTGCGCGACCTTCGCCATCTCGGGGATGTTGTCGGGTGGCACAGGCTCCTCGAACCACAGTGGATCGAACGGTTCGAGGCGGCGCGCCAACCGGATCGCCCCAGAAGAGGTGAACTGGCCATGGGTTCCGAACAACAAGTCTGCGGAGTCTCCGACCGCTTCGCGGATCGCAGCACAGAACCGCACCGAGAGCTCGATGCGCTCCAGCGATGGCTGGTGGCCACCCATCGAGGTGTACGGCCCAGCCGGATCGAACTTCACACCGGTGAACCCGCGGGCCACGTACTCGCCAGCGCGTTGGGCGGCAAGGTCGGGGTCGAGGTAAATGTCGGTCGCATCGTCAGGCTCGGGATAGAGGTAGGTATAGGCCCGCAGCGCCTCATGTACCCGACCACCCAACAATTCATAGACCGGCTTGTTGCAGGCCTTGCCAATGATGTCCCAGCACGCCATCTCCAGCCCACTCATTGCACCCTGTAGCGTCGTGTCGGGTCGCTGCGTCAAGCCGCGGCTGTAGGCCCGGCGCCAAAACCGTTCGATGTGGAACGGGTCTTCGCCCACCAAACACTGGTCGGCCAAGTCCTCGATGGCCGCGACCATGACCTGTGGCCGGAACGTCGCGGCGTAGACCTCACCAAGGCCCGTGACACCGTCATCGGTGGTGAGCTTCACAAACAAGAAGTAGCGCCCACCAAAGCCCGGTGGCGGATTACCAACCACGAACGTCTCTACTTCGACGATCTTCATGGTTGCCCTCCCTTCATGACGGCACCTACCTCAACCCAAGCCGCTAAGCGAGCGCCTCGGTGAGTGCCTCGAGCAGGTCTTCGTAGTTGTCCAACGCCGCGAACTGCGGGAACTCCGCAATCACGTTGTCGGGCGCATGGAACAAGAACCCGGCGTCGGCCTGAATCAACATCGTCGTGTCGTTATAGGAATCGCCTGCCGCGGCAACTCGGTAGTTGAGCGACTGGAACGCGGCAACCGCATGACGCTTCTGATCGGCCATGCGCAAGCGGTAGTCCACAATCCGGTCGTCTTCGACCACGAGCCGGTGACACAGCAGGGTCGGCTGGTTGAGATGACACATCATGGGCTGGCCGAACTGCTCGAACGTGTCGGACAAGATCACGACTTGGGTTCGGGCCCGCAGTTCATCGAGGAAGTGGCATGCCCCCTCGAGGGCAGCGAGCCCTGCGATGACCTCTTGGATGGCCGACATCGTGATGCCATGTTCGGCCAACGCCTGGAGCCGGCCTTTCATGAGAACGTCGTAGTCCGGTTCGTCTCGGGTGGTCCGGCGCAGTTCTTCGATTCCGGTCGCGTCCGCGACAGCGATCCAAACCTCGGGGATGAGGACTCCCTCGGCATCGAGGGCAACGAGTGACTGTGGCGAGTTCACGATGCACCATTGTGACGGCTCGACGGCGCCTTGCCACCAGATTCGGCAAACACCGCTTCAGAAAACACTACTTCAGCAAACAACGGCCCAGCGCAACGCTGAAGTCTCAGTCCACCGCTATGGGGGATCGATCGCGACGCTGCAGCTCGACCAACTGCTCTGCGGGGATGTGGCAGGCCATTGAGTGCCCCGGCGCAATTTCCTGAAGCTCCGGCACGATCACATCGCAGGTCCCGGGGATGAACCGATGGCAGCGCGTGTGGAACACACAACCCGGGGGTGGATCCTTCGGACTCGGGATCTCGCCCGTGAGCGGAATCCGGCCTTCGGCTTCGCCGTCCATAGATGTCACTGCCGACAACAGAGCCTCGGTGTAAGGATGATTGGGGCCATCGAACATCTTGTCGGTCGTGGCCAACTCGACGATGCGACCCACGTACATAACCGCGATGCGATCCGCCAGATAGCGCACGACGCCGATGTCGTGGCTGATGAACAGATAGCTCGTGCGTTCGTCATGCTGCAGCGAAGCCAGCAGGTTCAAGATGGCCGCTTGCACCGACACATCGAGGGCCGATGTTGGCTCGTCGCAAACCACGAGCCGTGGGTCGCCCGCGAACGCGCGTGCGATCGCGACGCGTTGCTTGAGCCCACCAGACAGTTGCCGCGGCTTCATGTCGAGGTGGCGCTGCGAGATTCGCATCGCTTCGGCGATCTCGTCGACGCGACGATCTGCGTCAGCGCCGGTGACACCGGTCAGATTCGTGACCGTCCGAGTGAGAATTCGGCGAACCGACCAAACTCGATTGAGGGCCGAATCCGGATTCTGGAAGACCATCTGCATTGCACGCTTGGCCGCGACGCGCCGAGCGATTGCCGTCGCCTTGACCAGGACGCCGTCGAGCGAAATCTCGCCA
>CAWKYX010000263.1:0-5401 GCA_963854265.1 Acidimicrobiia bacterium | reverse complement strand
CTCCGCAAACGCGCTCTGATAGGAGGCATCGGTAGCCCAGCCGCCATCGGGATCCACAACATCGTGATCGCCGTTGCCGGCAAGGTGCCTTCCCCCATACCGGCGGGCAAATCGTCTTCGAGCCTGCTGACCGGTCTTGTACCAGTAAAGGATCGTGACCAGCCCGATGACGCCGGCAATCACCAACAGGCCCAACACGGCGCGACGAACCTCGGTACTCGAGGTCACCAGCTGGGTGGTCTCGGTAGAGCCGGGCTGCACTTCTGCCTCAGGCTGCACGATCTGGGCCATTGCTGCCGGGGCGTCAAACAACACCAACACAATACCAGCCGCGACGATCGCCATCGTTCTCGTGACTGCCTTGTGCACGTCGAAACTCAATCCCGGGCCCGCTGGTGTTCTGAACAAGAGTACGTGGTTCTACCACCAACTGTACTTCTCATCAGCTCGGCACCATCACGTGGACACCTTCCACCGTCGTGACGCTGGTCCTGGAGATCCCCGGTGTGGGAGCCGCCGCGGCTCGTCAACTGCGCGAGCGTGCGTCGGAGATGGTGCAGAAGTCGTCGTCGCTCGGCGGTATCGAGGGAGTCTGCGGGCCGCTCGGGGTCGAGTGACGACCGCCAGAGAATTTCGTCCGTCAACAAGTTGCCCAACCCGGCGAGGCGGGATTGATCCATGAGGCGTGCCTTGAGCGGGCGCGATGAAGCACTCAGAATTACTCCCAACTGGGCGCCGCTGACATCGAACACATCGGGCCCGAGTGCGTCTTCATCGGGGTTCAGCTCGACGTTGCCCAGACGCCGCTGGTCGCGCACTGCCAGGAACCCACCGTCGGCGAACCTGATCACCAGCCTGTCCCATGCCTCGTCGTTGCGGCCGCTGGAGTATTCGAGCTTGTCGATCACCGCATGGCCATCAACAATCAGCCGTCCCGTCATCCCGAACCGGATACCCAGCGTTGCTCCCGCCGTGTCGAGCAGAAGAAGCTTTCCGCGCCTGCGTGCGGCAACGAAGCGGTGCTGCTCGATCACGTCCGCGATCGCTGACGCGCTGGCATTGCGGGCAAAATCAGCCGGCTGCACCCGCACCGATTCCACCCGGCGATCGAGCGCGGCCAACGAAGCCCGCCGATAGAACTCGATCTCGATGCCCTCAGGCACCCCCAATGGCGACCTCGAGCGCCTGGTGGACATCGGCCAAGAGGTCGTCGCAATGTTCGAGGCCGACGGACACGCGGATGGTGCCTTCGGTAATTCCCGAAGCGTCGAGTTCGTCGAGCGTGAGCCCAACATGGGTGGTCGACGCAGGATGGGTGACCAATGTTTCGGGGCCGCCCAGCGAGGTCGCCAGACGCGCGATCTTGGTGGACTCGACGAACCGCCGCCCGACCTCGAGCCCGCCGATCAGATCGAAGGTTAAGAGCCCGCCAAACATGGACATCTGTCGTGTCGCCAGATGGTGCTGCGGGTGACTCAGCAAGCCCGGGTAGCGGACGCCATGCACCGCTGCGTGCTGCTCGAGAGCGTCGGCGATACGAAGCGCGCTGTCGGACTGGCGTTCGAGGCGGACCGAGAGCGTTCGCAGCCCTCGCAGCCCGTTCATGGCATCGAAGGGCGCAGCATTCGCCCCTTGGAGGACGGCGTACCCCCACAGCCACCTGAGCAACTCGGCGCTCCCCGAAACGACACCGAGCGTTGCATCGTTGTGTCCCGCGATCGACTTTGTCGCCGAATGCAGGCTGAGTTGCACGCCGTGGTCAAGTGGACGTTGGATGAGTGGGGGCCCAAAAGTTGAGTCGATCACGGTGACAGGGCCTTTGATGGCGCCCAACTCGTCGAGGTCAACCAGGTCGAGGCGAGGATTCACGGGAGACTCGGCGAAGACGATCATGGTCTTACCAGGCACCACGGCGGCTGCAAAGGCGCCGGGTTCGGTGGCATCGACGAAAGTGACGTCGATCCCAAAGCGTGGACAGACCGTCTGGAACAACAGTTGTGTCCCGGCGTACAACTGTTTTTGGGTGACGATGTGATCGCCAGCCGAACAGAGCCCCATCACGACAGCGCTGATGGCTCCCATCCCCGAGGAAAAGGCACGGGCAGACTCTGCGCCCTTGAGTTCGGCCATCGCGTCCTCGAACGCAGCGATCGTCGGATTGCCATAACGAGTGTAGAAGTGGTTTTCGTTCGGGTCGGTGGCCATCCGCCGACCCTCGTCGACGGTGGGCGTGGCAAACGTTGTGCTGGCATACAACGTGGGCGCCAGGGCGGTCTCACCGCCTGTCCGGCCGGACGTGATCACCGTAGTGTCGGGCCGATATGTGGGGGCCGTCATGACAGATCGCGGTCGAGCAGATCGACCAGCAGTTCGCCGATCTCATCAGCGGCCAGCAAGAACCCATCGTGGCCATGGGGATTGTCGACCATCTCGTAGCGAGAATCACCGCCGGCAGCCGTCACGAGATCGTGAATCGCTCGCTGTTGGTGCGGTGGATACAAGATGTCGCTACTGATGCTTGCCGTGACCACCGGCACCTGGATTCGGTTGACTGCATCTTGGAGCGAGCCTCGTCCCCGAGCCAGGTCGTGGGTATCCATGGCCCGGTTCAGCAACAAGTAGGAGTTCGCATCGAACCGCCGGACCAGCTTCTCGCCGTGGTGATCGAGATAGCTCTCCATCTGGAACCGATCCCAGAGCCCAAAGACCTCCTCGGGTACCACCAGTGAGCGACCGAACCGGTCTTCGAGGCTCTCGTCGCTGCGATAGTGCACTTGTGCGATCTGGCGAGCGACGGCCAAACCGGCATGAGGACCTTGGCCTGGCTCGCTGTCGTAGTAGTCGCCACCGCGCCAGTTGGGATCGAGCACCAACGCTGAGCGTCCGACTGAACTCCACGCCACCTGCATGGCGCTTGCGGCCAGGGTGGTTGCAATCGGAGCAACCGATCGAACCCGGTCGGGGAACATAACTGCCCATTCGAGGACCTGCATCCCGCCCATAGAACCGCCGATGACCGCTTTCCATCGATCGACGCCGAGATGGTCTGCGACCCGGGCTTGAGTTCGGACAATGTCGCGAATCGTGATCGTCGGGAACCGGGACCCGTAGTTCGTGCCGGTTGCCGGGTCGATCGATGCCGGGCCGGCACTCCCCTGGCAGCCACCCAACACATTGATGCAGACGACGAAGTATTTATCGGAATCAATGGCATTCCCCGGGCCAACAAGATCGTTCCACCATCCCGCTGTGGCATGAGCAGGACCGCTGGGACCGTGCGCATGAGAGTCACCCGTCAGCGCATGGCAGACCAGGACGGCATTCGATGCGTCCTCGTTGAGTTCGCCCCACGACTCGTACGCGATCTCGACATGATCGAGCGACGCGCCGTTCTCGAACACGAATGGCCGATGCTCAGTGAGGGTCACGAACTCCCGATTGCCCACGGGGTCGCCAGCTTGCCAGGCGCCAGTAACCGGGAGACCGGCAGAGAACATCTTCGGGTTGGGCATGTGATCGTTACCGACGGGTGTGAGCGAAGGTCGTTGTGATTCGGCTGAGTGTACGAGCGGCTGCACGCCAGACTCCTTTTGGGCGGAACCTTTGGTGCACGTGACCACGAGGTCCTCTCGACAGGTCGAGAAGCCTCGGACACTTCGTTACCAACGTCGCCGCTGACCACATCCCCGCATGAAGCGGGAAAGCACCTTGGGTGTCCATCCCAGGTTGCTGGACCGTTGCCCGAAGGCGCCGGCCACTCCTGAT
The DNA here is from genome assembly GCA_963854265.1 of Acidimicrobiia bacterium. Taxonomy (GTDB): domain Bacteria; phylum Actinomycetota; class Acidimicrobiia; order Acidimicrobiales; family UBA8592; genus CAWKYX01. The sequence continues at coordinate 1,636 of CAWKYX010000263.1, read as the reverse complement.
GTTTCGTTTTCGAGTCAACCACCCAAGCCCGACGATTGCAACTTCATTGCTCGGCTCCAGCCCTAGCGCCACGGCGGCAGTCGGTCTGCCCACCAGGCCACGACCTCATGGTCAGCGGGCAGTCCATACGCCTCGGTCATGACCGTGCCGAGCTCCAGCAGCGCAGCGCTCCACTCCCCTGGGTCGACGGAATCTGCTGCCGCCCGAGCCAGCGCAGCGCCTTCATCCCAGAGCACAGCGTCCGTTGGTGTCGGAAGCGCGAGCACCTGCTTCGCTGACAGTTTGATCGTGCCCTGGGAGAGCGCTGCCCCTGCGGCCCGAGCAAGCGCTATCGCGGTAACGGCAGGCGACATTAAGGCGGCGGCGATGTGCCACAACCGGTCGGGCGGACCTACGACGGCGATCACCGGGGTGCACGGCACGATGTCGCCGACAGGATCCACCACAACCTCGATCACCTTGGTTTGGGTGGCGACCATGACTTTGGGGACCGTCCGGTCTTCGACCCACCTCGCCAGCTTTGCGTTGTCAGCTGCGAGTGCCTCGGTATCGACCCGGGGATGAGTCCATTTGCCGCCTGCATAGCGGAATGTCGCAGTCCCCCATCGGTTGCGGAGCGGATCGATCATTCCAACGGTGACCAGTTTGGGAGAGGAGGCCTCGGGAGTGTTGCTTGTGTGAGGTGCCAGCCCGTAAAACTCGTCGCGAAATCCTGCCGTAGCGCTCACCAACTCGCCCAGTGTTGCAAAGCCGGTCACGTCCACGAGCGGCGCACCCAACAGATCAGCTACCAGCGGGCTCCACGTCGCCTCGAGGTCTCGGGCTCCCAGAGGGGCAACGGCCTCGACCTCTGAGCCCACCCAGCGTTGGATCTCGACGGGGTTTACCGCGCCGCGACGCAGCAGCGGCGCACATACCCGAACGTCAGCGGCAAAGACACCAGAACCGCCCGACCAGAGGCCTTCCATGGTGCTCGAAGCCAGAACCCGCTGACGGATGGGGGCGGCATCGCGGGCGCCGAGGATCGACTCGGGCTGGACCAGCAACACCACGCCGTCGTCGGCAACCAACTCGAGGGCCGCCAACAAGAAGAACGCTGCAGTATCGGCATAGGGCCCAGCCGGGGCCTGCCACCGGTCTCGTAGGTGTCGGCCCTCCATCGCATCTCGCGCTGTCGATGCCTGCAGTTGATTCTGGAATGGTGGGTTTCCAAGCACGACATCGAAGCCCTCGGTGTCGGCTGCGAAGCCGTTCCGACCCACGCGCAAGGTGTCAGCGACCTGGAGATGAGCGTCGGGCCCAACCCATTGCCCATCACGGGATCCCCACAGGCTGAGTGCGGCGTCGGCCACCAGAACAACATCGGGATCAATGTCCAACCCCCAAAGACGTTCGGCAACCACGACGTCGGCTGCGATACCTCGCCTTTCGAGCTCGTCCGCGGCTGCCAGCAGAAACGCTCCGCCTCCAACAGATGGGTCACAGACCGTCTGATGTGCATCCTGGCCCAGCGCGATTGCGGCAAGCGCCGAGGCGACTCTGGCTGGCGTGTAGTGCACGCCCATTTGGTGCCGGTGGCCGGCGTCGAGTGCTCGCTCGTATGCAATGCCGAGCGCCTCGGGTACACCAACCACGT
>CAWKYX010000262.1:0-5418 GCA_963854265.1 Acidimicrobiia bacterium | reverse complement strand
GGGCCACGTCTGCTTGCGCTCCCGGGTTGTCGCGGAGCACCGATACCGCGACGCCAAGCATGAGCGGCATCATCAGCAGCGCAGCGATGCGCTTCCGGGCATAGGAGCGTCGGGCAGCGATGAGCGTTGGTTTGAACGCTTCATACAACTCGTGGAGCTCGGGATCGATGCTTGTTGGGTTTGAGTTTTCAGACGTGTTTTCCACGATCAGACCTCCTGGCCTGCAGTGTCGGACGACAGCGCGGGACGCAGCGATGTGCGCGCCCGGTTGAGATGGAATCGAACGGCGCCCGTCGAGATACCGAGTTCGTCGGCGGTCTCGGTGGTGGACATGTCGTTCGTATAGACAGCCCTAACGGCTGCTTGCTGGCGGGGCGGGAGGGAACCCACAGCGGCTTCGATTTGTGGCGCGAGCTCTGTATCTTCTGGTTCGTACTGAACGGCCATCGTGGTCACCAGGTTCGACTGACGTCGATCCTGGCGCTCGAGGTCGATTCGGTAGTTCAAGGCCACCAGTTGAACCCACGCTGCCGGGTTTTGGAAGTGACTGAGGCGCCACCAGCGTTGGTATGCCCGGACGAAGGCTTCCTGGGTTGCCTCTGCAGCTACGTGATCAGCCGCACCAGCCGCGCTGACGCGCTGCTCGACCTCTCGGTAGTTGAGTTTGAAGAAGTGCTCGAACGAATCCGCCACTAGATAGTTCCTCCCGCTATTTGTGACACTGCGGTGACTCTCCATCGCCGCAAGTGTTCGACCCTCCACGCTGAGCGGTCGGAAAACGTTTGGCCGTGGCGAGATTTGGGTCGATCGGCCCACCAGGCCGTCCGTGAAAGACTGGAAACCATGGAACTCACCGAAACCCGCCACGTGCTGAGCGGGCGGCACCACATTGGGTATGGAACCGAGGGCGCTGGCAAGGTCGACCTGGTGTACATGGGGAGCGGGTTCATCCCGTTCACGATGTTCAGCGACTATCCCCCGCTCGCGTCGGTCCTCGATCGTCTTGGGTCATTCGCCCGTGTCGTGCTCGCCGACTGTCGTGGCATTGGGTCTTCGGATCCCATAACTGCGGAGGAGCCGGGGACGCCAGAGGAGCTGGCCACCGACCTGGCCGCGATATTGGTGGCGATTGGTTCGCCGGGTGCAGCGATCTTTGCCGAGGGACTCGCGGCATCGGCCGCTATCGAGCTTGCGGCGCGGTACCCGAAGTTGGTCACACACCTGATCATCTTCAACGGGTTCGCGAAGCAGACCCGTACCCACGACTACCAGATGGGTTTGGCTGCTGAGGACGGCATGGCTGTGATTCAAGACATTCTTGACGGCTCGGACATCTCGGGGTTGGCCAAACTCCTCAATCCCGATGTTAGCGATGACGACCTCTTTCACCGGTTCGCCAATCGAGGTGGCCAGATCGGAGCTTCGAGGGGATCCGCCCAAGCCATCTACGGTGCGTTGCCAGGAGTCGATGTACGGTCGGCGTTGGCCTACGTGCAGGCCCCGACCCTGGTCATGCATCGTGAAGGCGCTCGCTTTTACTCGATCGCCCAGGGTCGCTATCTGGCCGACAACATCATCGGAGCTGAGTTCGCCGAGCTGCCTGGCAGCAACCAGATTGCATACCTTGGCGAGACCCACGAATGGCTCGCCGCGGTGGAGCAATTCATCACGGGGTCGTCGAATGCGGCCGAAGACTCGCGCACCCTTGCGACAATGCTCTTCACCGACATCGTCGCGTCGACCGAAATCGCGGCCGACGTGGGCGATCGTCGTTGGCGCGAGATTCTCGATCGCCACGATGCGGTCACCGCCGACCGCGTCGCCGTCCACGGCGGTCAGCGCATCAACGCCACTGGTGATGGGGCGTTGTCGACCTTCCCCATGCCGACAGCGGCAGTGTCTGCCGCGTCGGAGATCACCGCCGATCTCGGGAGTATGGGTCTCGAGATTCGTGCTGCTATCCACACCGGCGAGATCGAAAGGCGCGGGTCCGACATTGGTGGCCTCGCGGTCAACCTCACGGCTCGCATCTTGGACCTGGCCAATGGTGGTCAGATTTTGGTGTCGGGGGCCGTACCAGCCATCACCATTGGTTCAGCGATCGAGTACGAAGCGCTGGGCGTGCATGAGCTACGTGGCATCCCGGGTCGCTGGCCGGTGTTGCTTGCTCGGCCGGGCTGATGCTGGCGTTGTGGCTCGATGTATTCCAAGAAGCAGCCGGCACCAAGTGCGAGTGATGCCTGGTCAGCCGAGGCGGAGGGTTTCGAGCGGCTCAAGCCGGGCGGCCTTCCAAGCGGGGTAGAGCCCCGCCACGATCGACACCGCGAGCGCCATCGCTCCCGCCATGATGAATAGGGGCATGTTGAGCGTTGCTACCCAATCCAAGATGGCGGATACCAGGTAGATCACTCCAACCCCTGTTGCGACGCCCACGACGGCACCCAGCACACCGATGAACAAGGCTTCGAGGAGAAACTGCATGGCGATCTTGGCCTTGTTGTGGCCCAGGGCTCGCCGAATGCCTATCTCGCCCGAGCGTTGGATGACCGAGATCGACATGACGTTGGCAATCCCGACTCCACCCACCAGCAACGCGAGCCCACCCATGAGAAACAGCACGTTGCGCAGCGTTGTATCGACCTCAGCCTGGGCCTCCAGGAGGTCCGATGGCACAACTACCGAGACACTTTCGGGTCCGCCCAGGTTGACTGCCACGGGGAGAGCATCGGCGGTGGTGTCCACCGCCCCGTCGTCGGCTCGGACGTAGAGGATCGTCGGTTTTTGTTCGATGTCGAAGTCCCGCTCTGCAGTCGACTTCGGGATGATCACGGCCGTGTCGAGATCCGGAACGAGATCGGCGCTGCGGAGCACGCCCACGACGGCATAGGCGACCCCGTCGACGCTGACTGTGCGTTCCTCTCCAGCGAGGTACTGATAGTCGTCGGCCAGGTCTTCGCCAAGGATGGCAACCCTGAGCTTGTTGTCCTCGTCGGACCCGTTGAGAAACCTCCCGTGCAACATGTCGACGTCCAACACATCGAGAAGGTTGAGCTCGCTTGTCAGAAGCGGAACGGGCACGGTTTGGAAGAACTCTCGGCCTCCCTGGGAAGGTAGGACCTGGAGTCCTCCGATCTCGGTGAGCCCGACCACGCGGTCCACAGTCGAGACGTTGCGGGCGCGGTCGGTGGCGTCCGCCGGCAACGTGGGGGCTTCGCCACCGGTGAACGTGCCGTCGGCGTTGACGACGATCAAGTTCGTGCCGAGTCGCTCGAGGGTTTCTCGGACGTTCCCCTTGGCCGACTCGTTCAGGCCGACGGCGGCCACGATGCCTGCAGCGCCGAGGATGGGGCCGAGCATGATGAGCACCGTGCGGACCTTTCGCGCGGTGAGGCCGCTGATCGCCACACCCAACAGTTCGCGGAACCAGCTCACAGCTTCATTCCAGCTTGCTTCCGTCGCCGGCTTCCCAGAACCGGTCGGCCAACGCGCCCTCGCGTGTATCGCGATACTCGTCCGCGATGACCTGGCCATCGCGCATCGAAACTACCCGGTCCATTCGTTCGGCGATCTCGAGATCATGGGTCACGATGACCACCGCCCGAGCGTCGGATTGGAGGTCCTGGAAGATCTCCATCACCATGTCGGCGTTCTTGGTGTCGAGCGCTCCGGTGGGTTCGTCGGCCAGGACCATCATGGGATCGGTGACAATGGCCCGAGCGATGGCAACTCGTTGTTGCTCGCCACCCGACATCTCTACGGGCCGGTGGTCGTGACGTTCGCTCAGCCCAACCCTGGCGAGCGCACCCATTGCTTGGTCACGGCGCTCCTTCTTCGACAGGTTGCGATAGAGCAGCGCAGTCGAAACATTGCCCAGCGCGGTCAGATGAGGGATCAGGTGAAACTGTTGAAAGACGAACCCAATGGTGTTACCGCGGAGCCTCGATCGCTCGGCGTCCTCCATCACGGTGACTTCTCGACCGGCCACTTCGATCGATCCCAAGGTTGGGAGATCTAGGCACCCGAGCAGGCCGAGCAGGGTCGACTTCCCTGAACCTGACGGGCCGATGATGGCCATGAAGTCGCCGGCTCCGATATCGAGCGAGACCCCGTCGAGCGCTCGAACTTCAGTAGCTCCCGAGCCATAGATGCGGGCGACGTCTTTCAGTTTGAAGAGGTCCCTGCCTCGAACGGGTGTCTGGACGCTCACGGCATCAGGTCTCGACAACTACGATCTCATCGCCGTTGAGCCCGCTCTCGATCTCGACGAACGACCCTTCGCTCAGACCGACAACAACTTCGACCTGGCGAGTCGTGCGATCGCTCAGAACTATGCGTACGACGTCTTGTCCCTCGCCGTTCTGAAGCACAGCCGCCACGGGCACCGTGATCACTTGGACGCGTTCAGCGCGGATGACATCGATGTTTACGCGAGCGCCGTCCACAGCATCGAGGGCAACGCCGGTCTCGATGACACCTTCGTAGGTCTCACCTCCGCTGGTGTCGATCGTGGCGTTGTCATCGAGTTCGGCGATCACACCATCGACTTCATCTTGATCGCTGGCTTGGAGTTCGACGCGCACGAGCTGTCCGACTTCGAGATTGCCCCGTTCAGTAGGGCTGAGGAGCATCGTGATGGTGAAGTCCGGCTCGGTCAGTGTCAGGACCTCTTGGCCCAACAAGATGAACTCGCCTTCGTCGACTGAGACGGTGCCTATACGTGCGGGCCAGTCGGCAACCACCATGTCGCCCGGCCGAAACACGATGTCGTCGTCCAGCGTTCGGATACCGATGTGCACCTGGTTCTCGCCGGCGTGCATGACGGCGGTGCCGGACAGTTCTTGGTAGTCACGCCCTGGCGTGGCACTTCCGCTGACTGAGTAGTTGATCGAGGTGTCCTGGCTCATGGCTTGATCGGCGTGGACGGTGAAGGCTGCGACTTCACCCTCGCCGATCAGCCCGCCGCCTTCGATACGCAGTTCCGGAAGATCGCCGTTGTCGGCTTCGATGACGGCCGAGGCCGACTGCTGCCCAACGCCCTCGTACCGGGCTCGGCGCTTGGTGGTGTTGATCGTGACCACCACCGTCTCGTCGTTCTCGACAAGGTTGTCGTCTTCGGTGGTGACAGTGAGGGTGACGCTGGCGGCGCCGGCCGGAATGTCGATCTCGAGTTCGTCGATCTCGTCGTAGTCCGAGCCGTTGCGGGCTGAACCACCTAGGCTGAAGAAGATTGTCAGCGGCTGATTGCTGATGGTGTCGGTTTCGAACGTGAACCCGAGGCCTCCGCCTTCGGCAACCGAGTGGTCGTCGGCCGAGACTGACACACCGGGTGTCTCGCCCGGCGGGCTGGTGATCGTGAGGGTCGCTTCTTTGAGCGGGCCGGGTCGGTAGTTCTCGGTGTCGTTCTGGATGATTCCGGTC
>CAWKYX010000261.1:0-5423 GCA_963854265.1 Acidimicrobiia bacterium | reverse complement strand
CGGCCGCACGCGGCGACGACCTCGAGGTCGTGCTGGCCGGTGTTGAGTTTCAGCGGGTACCGATGAAGGCCGGTCCAGAGCTCAGCGTCGGAGTTCGGGAAGATCCACTGGTCACGATGAGCATCCAGTCGCTTGTCGGACATGCGGGCTCGCAACTCGTCCACAGCAGTCGCGTGCCTCACCAGCATCTCGATGAGGTTGTCATCGGGGACGGGGCTCGCCATGCCGTCCAGCTTGCGACTGATCGACACCGATTGTGCGAGGCCGAGCTCTTCGGTGGCTCGGTCTTCGATCTCTCGAACGGCGTATCCATCCGATGCATGAGCTACCAGGCGTGCTCGCCATGCGCCCTGTTCTGCGAGGCGTTTGGTGGCCCGCTTCGAGGTCGTGGTGCCGACCTTGATGCTTCCATCGCGGAACGCGGCTAGGTACAACAGGTTGGGTTGGCGAAGGTGCTCGGCGATTGCCGGGTCGATGGTGGCCCGATCCTTTGTGTGCGCGTGGTGGAGGTTTGACGCGAACGTGGCGTCGGAGATCGAGCATTGTCTGCAAAGACGACTGCCTTTCTCCGGTCGGTTCAAACAATCGGTGTGGCTCGCGTCGGCCTTGCGGAATGGCGCTCGCCCTAGGCAGCGGCGGAGTGCGTCGGGACCGGCTCGATAGTTGAGCTGTAGCCCAACCACCGGCTGAAGCGTCGATACCTCGGCCTGGTCGTCAACGAGGCGAACCTCGGGTACCCCGGCGGCCCAGCTCAAACCCAAAATCGTTCGGCTGGCCATCCCATCGTTCACGGGGATCGAATCTAGTGGTGCCGCCTCCGGCGCGTGCGCCGAAGCGCCTTTCGGTCAGGTAGCCAAGGCCGCCGCACGAGTGGCAGCAACCGTGGCGCAAACCTGTGCGTCGAGGGGCGTTGCGGTCAACCCGAACGTGCCCCTGGTGTCCTCAGCATCGATAACGAACTCACCGGTGAACTGCTACAGGATCTCGTTGAGTTCACGAATCATGGGCACGAACACGCCGCCCCCCCCCGCAGGGCCAGAGCCGGAATCTGCTTGACCTTCACAGGAGCGACCCCAGCTTCGCGACACAGCGCAGCGACGTAATCGCTGGCCGATATCGGGGCGATCGACGGCACATGCCAGGCTCGACCGAGGGCACGATCGTCGGTGCCCAGGGTTGCCAGGGTCGCGCAGACATCGCCGATATAGGCCCAGCTCCGAGCCTGATCTGGCGTGCCGACGTAGGACACGGATTTGCCGGACAACGCCGGCAGCACGACACGGTCGCCGAGATGCGCATTGTCGCCCAGGCCGGACCCTACGTAGTCCGATCCGCGTGCCTCGGTGGCACGGATCCGACCGGCGCGGTGGGCCTCGAGCGCGTCGTGCCACATGGTGGCGCGGATCGCGCCCTTCTTGGTCGTCGACGCCAGCGCTCCGTCAGCTGACATTGGGTTGGTGCCGGGTGCGAACCCGTAGAGGTTGCTCATGGTCACAAGCCGCGCACCGGTGGTCTCTGCTGCCGCCAGGAAGCTTGCAGCGAGCGGTGGCCAGGCGGTAGCCCACTTGGTGTACGGCGGGTTCGCACAGTTGTAGATCGCATGGGCACCCGTTGCCATCTGGGCCATTCGGGATCGGTCGGATGCATCTGCACCCATCAGCTCGACATTGGGGTGTTCCGGGCCGCTGCCGGACCGGGTCACGACGCGCACGTCGTGCCCTGCTTCGGCGAGAACCAGTGCGGTCCCCGTCCCAACGGCTCCTGCCCCGACAATCACGTGGATACTCATGGTGTTCTGCTCGGTTTCATGGCTGGTTTCGGCCACCAGAGTTGATGGCCAAGACGATCGCTGGCGCCTGCGTGCTGTCTGCGATGTGCTTCGGGTGAGTCGCCAGGTTAGTGATCAGCGATCCGTTTCGACAGCGCTGCTCTCTCTTGACTCTCGCGCGCCCCCGTAAGGAGTCCAGAGCGGTGCTCTCGTTTGTTGTCAACGCTCTCTACATCCGTCAAGATGTAGGACATGGCACCGCAGAGCGCACCCCGCACCGCCCGCGACCGCGCGAGGGCAGAACTGACTCGCGAGATCACGACCACAGCCAAAGCCCACCTGGCCGAGCACGGAGCACCCGGCCTCTCGCTGCGAGCTATCAGCCGCGACTTGGGCATGGTGTCATCCGCCCTCTACCGCTACTTTCCCAGTCGAGACGCACTTCTGACCGCACTCATCATCGAGGCCTACGACGCGCTCGGTGCTGCATGTGAGGCTGCCGAGGCTGCCGTCGACCGGCATGACCTATTGGGCCGATGGCGCGCCGTCGCTCACGCCACTCGAGGCTGGGCCCGGGCACACCCCCACGAGTACGCGCTCATCTACGGAACCCCGGTCCCTGGCTATGCAGCACCGACCGACACGATAGATCCGGCCGGCAGAGTCGCCCTCCTACTGCTGGCGCTCATCGTCGACATGGACCTCGCCGGGATCCCCGCGCCCACGACATCGTTGCCAGTCGGAGACTCCCTTGCTGCTCAGCTCGACAATCTGACTGCCACCGGCGACATCGAGGTCGACCCCGACCGCCTCCTCCAGGGCATCGGCGGCTGGGTCCTGACTTTCGGGATGATCAACTTCGAGTTGTTTGGCACCTTCAACAATGTGTTCGACGACGCCGACGAGCTCCACGCCTACCAAGTCGACCTCATGGCCAGCCACCTCGGCCTCATCCAATAGCGCCCGCGGCCTCGCGCGCTGCTCGTGGCCCCAATCGCGGCTTCGCCCTTGGCCGGCCACCGGTTGCCTACTGACAAACAACGGAAAGAAAGAGAAACCGACACTCAAAACGAGAAAGCTGTGCATACGAGCCATGACCTGCCCCAGCTAGACGGTTCGGTGTTCCTGACCAACGGCGGCTTCGAAACAACGCTGATCTTCCATGACGAAATCGACCTCCCCGAATTCGCGGCCTTCCCACAGCTCGACAGCGAGGCCGGGCGTGGTGCCATGGAGAAGTACTTCAACGAGTACCTCGCAATTCCTCGACGGGATGGCCGCGGCATCATCCTCGAGACGCCGACCTGGCAATCGAACCCGGGATGGGGATCGAAACTGGGCCATTCCGCCGCAGAACTCGACCGCATCCACCAAGCCGCGGTGGCGTTCATCCGTGGCCTCAACAGCTCGGGTATCGACTAGCCCGCGTTCGTCAGTGGAAACATCGGGCCTCGAGGCGCTGGCCACCTCGTCGGCGAGGCCATGACGGCCGGCCAGGCCGCTGCCGACCACCGCCCCCAGATACAGTCGTTCGCGGATGCCGGCGCCGACATGATCACCGTGCTCACCATCACCTATGCCGACGAGGCGGCCGAGATCGTCCTGACAGCAACCGAAGTCGGACTCCCCGTGGTGGCTGGGCTGACCGTCGAGACCAATGGTGACCTGCCCTCGGGTCAATCCCTGGCAGCCGCCATCGAGCGGATCGATGGCGTGACCAGGGCAGGACCCAGGTATTACATGATCAGTTGTGCGCGCCCACGCACTTCCTTGACGTGCTGTCGGCCGAGAGGCCCTGGGCCCGCAGCCGGGGTATCGGGTCCAACGCGTCAAAGATGAGCCACGAAGAGTTGGACAACGCCGAAGAGCTCGGCCGAGGCGACGAAGCCGAGCTGGCCGCGCTCGGTGCCTGGCACCAGCCGTCACCCGCCCGACGGATCCGAGGACGCAGCCATCGCGCACTTTTGGGGCCGCTGCGGCCCGGGCTCGTAGAGTCGGATCATGACCGAGCGCGAAGATGTGAGCCTGGACTCGTGGGTGGTGGCCGGCGGGCGGCCAGGCGTTCGGGGTGCACCGCTCAACGAACCGATTGTGCCCGCGTCGAACTATGTGCTCGGGGGCGACTTCGGTTACGCCCGTGAAGAGGGAACACCGACCATCGTCGCGCTGGAGACGCTCCTCGGTGGCATGGAAGGCGGCTTGGCCACCTCGTTCTCATCTGGCATGGCCGCCGTAGCCGCTGTCTTTGATGATCTCAACGTCGGTGCCCGAGTCGTCATACCCGACGACTGCTACCAGGGCGTCGCAGGCATCGCAGCCGACGGCGCTCAGCGCGGCCGCTGGTCGGTCGACCGGGTAGCGCTGGCAGACACCGACGGCTGGATCAGCGCGGCCGCAAGCGCCGATCTCATCTGGCTCGAGTCCCCCTCGAATCCGCTCCTGGGCGTCGCTGACCTGGCAGCGATCTGTGCCGCACCCCGCAGGGCCGGCAACGTCATCGCCGTTGACAACACCTTCGCGACCCCGTTCAATCAGCGACCGCTTGAGTTCGGCGCAGACATTTCGATGCACTCGGCGACCAAGTTCATCGGCGGCCACTCGGACCTGCTCGCGGGCCTGCTGGTCACAGCCAGCGAGGAGTTGCAGGCTCGCCTACGTCGCTCCCGCGTGCTGACCGGCGCGCTTCCCGGCGCACTGGAGGCCTACCTTGCGGTCCGCGGCGCACGCACGATGGCAGTCCGACTAGAACGGTCACAATCCAGCGCAGCGGCCCTGGCCGAGCGGTTGGCTGCGTCTCCACATGTGACTGTTGTGCGGTATCCCGGCCTGCCAAGCGACCCAAACCACGAGGTCGCCAAGCGGGTGCTCGATGGGTTCGGGGCCATAATCTCGTTCGACGTAGCAGGTGAGGCGGCGGACGCAGATGCTGTCCTTGGTCGGCTCGAGCTCATGACGCATGCCACCAGCCTCGGCGGAGTCGAGTCCACCATCGAACGCCGCGCCGTGCTCGCAGGCCAAGAACATGTCCCCCCTACGTTGCTCCGTTTGAGCGTCGGCTGCGAAGACGTAGAAGACCTCTGGGCAGACCTCAACCAAGCCCTGTCGGTCGCCCCACTCCGCTGAGGTGGGAGCAGCGCGCACCCAACCGGCCAAGCGGCGCCCCGTGTCCGCCCCCTCCTAGCAACTCGCTGGCTGCGGACCCGCTTGCTGATCCCAGCCATGGTTCTGCTGCCGCATGATCGAGGATTCTCGCTGAACCAGACCGCGTCGGCCGTCATACGGCGCCATGTATGGGCTGGACGCGGCCAGCCTCGTGACAGATGATGCCCGCGGAGGCCACCCCATGTCACCCATCGCGTTCCCACAGCTGACGGTCCAACTCCTGACGTTCTCTGCCCTCGAAGACCCCGACTGGCAGCCGGTTCTGGACCAGGCACGAGCAGCTGACGACGCCGGCATCGACCGGTTGGTCGTCAGCGATCACATCGCGTTCGGCAACAACCTCGAGGCGTACGCGGACCCAGCTGTCGGCGGTACGGCTGGAGGCAAACAGCCAACCGGGCCCGATGGTCACTGGCTCGAGCCCCTCACGGTCCTGTCGGTTATGGCGGGCCAAACCCGTTCTATCCGACTCCAAACCGGGATCTTGCTCGCC
>CAWKYX010000260.1:0-5488 GCA_963854265.1 Acidimicrobiia bacterium | reverse complement strand
CATGTGTTCAACAGCGAGCTGAACCGATGGCACCATGCCGGCACCAAGAACAGCCAACGGGCCGGTCTCAGGCAGCAACGTACCCAACAACAACTCAGGACCTGCGACCGCGTTGTCAGGCGCTGGTTCTGGGTCGGTATCGGGGGCTGGTTCTTCTGAGTCGCTGGCGTTGGCGACGGGATCGTCGTCATCGTCGCCGCATGCTGCGGCGATCAGAGCGAAAGCCAGCAGAAGGGCCAATAGGCGCATCCAACTTTGCTTCATCATTCGTGACTTGCCTTTCGTGGTTAGGGCGACGCGGTAAGCGTGGCCGCAAGCCGGAATGACATAACCCTCCCGGCAATGCAGCGAGTCTACGCACCCTTGCGGAAATTGCCGCGTCGCGTTCGGGCGGAGACGAACTGGTGTTCGCCCACGCTGTCTCACCCTTCTCGATCCGTTAGCCGGGGATCGAAAATGGGCTCTGACGTGGGCAAAGGAGTTTCGACTGTTTGTTTCGCTGCTGCGGCTGTTGGTGCCGATGCAAGCTGGTCTGCAGGGTGTCCTGGTGAGGTCGCCGTTTGACCGGACGGCCCCGTCTGAGGCCTCGTCAGTTGTTCGATCGCTACCCTGGGCCGAGCACCCTTGGCCACCGAAGCGGAGCTATTCATGGCGCTAGCTGAGATCGACATCGACGGCATCGCCCAGGCGCTCCATCGCGCCGCGGTGGACGCGACGCCGGCGTGGGTAAGCCGAAGTGTGCTGTTGGTCGCCGGCATGCAGTCTGTCGACACCGGCGATGCGGGGGTATTGATCACTGATGCTGGAGACCGTGCACGGGTATTTGTCGATGATCGCCTTGGCACACTGTTGAACGCTGATATCGATCGCCAACGCTCTACCCCGCTTTCTGTCTTTCGAGACGCTGCGCGGTTCCCGGTCGAGGTCCTGCATCAGCTTGGGGCCCAACCCGTTCAGCGGGTCGACGTTGAACGCTGGGCCAGCCCCAACGATCCGTTTGGGGTCACACCAGCCACGCTGGCCGACGTGGGTGAGGCGGTGCAGGAGGCTGGCATCATGTGGGGAGCTGCCAAGGCCGCAATCCACCTGCAACGACGCCGAGATGAGGGCCAACGATGACGGCTTCGACACAGCCAACGGTGAGGGTGGTTGCGTTCGCTCCTGACCTCATGGACTCGTCGAAACTTCGCAACGCCGGAGCGGTAATGGTCCGTGTCGTCGCCGACCTCGCTGCGATAGAAGCGGATGTGGTTGTCGTCGACATTTCCCGGCCTGGCGTATTGGAAGTGGTCGCCGATATCGAGTGCCGTGTTATCGGCTTCGGACGCCACACAGAAGTCGAACTCTTGGCCGCCGCCGAAGCTGCAGGCTGCGCAGAGGTTGTTGTTCGCAGCGTGTTCTTCAAGCGCCTGGCAGATCATTCCGCCTGGTGAGCTGACCGCAGGTTGCACTCAGACGTGCCAGCCCGATCCCATCTTGCGAGGCTCGAAGAACAGGCAGTCATTGGGGCAGCCAAACGGGGTTTCCTCGTTGACGTCGATGCGACAGCGTTGGACGGCCTCCCCCGAAGCCAACGTGCGGCTCGAGTAGTGACGGCATTCGGTGCGGACGGCCATGGCCCCATTGTCGCGTGCGCTCCGGTGGTGTTCGAACCAATGGGATTCCGAGCACACGCGATCTTGTCGTCCGACCGTTCGACGAGTCCGGCAAGTGGCTGTTAACGCGCCCGAAACCAAGTGGCTGTTAACGCGCCCGAAACAAGGTGGTGACGGTTGGGAAACAAGCTTTTCCGAAGCTGTCCACTGTATTCGAAACCGTTATCGGTGCGCAGGCGCGCAACCGATTCGAGGGAGGCACCGATGGATTCGGGGAATATTGCTTGGATGTTGATATCGACCGCGCTGGTCGTGTTTATGGTCCCCGGCCTCGCGCTGTTCTACGGCGGTATGGACCGCTCGAAAAACGTGCTCAACATGTTGAACATGAACATGTACTGCATCGGCATCGTGCCGCTGCTCTGGGTCTTGTTCTCCTTCTCATTGGGCAACAGCCCGAATCTTGACGAGGCGGGCGACGTCGACAAGAGCGGTTTCTTCGGCGGCGAGATCCTTGGCAACTTCGACTTCGTCGGGCTTGACGAGCTCACGGGCAACACCGAGATGCTGATCGGTGTGATCTTCTTAATGACATTCGCCGCGATCACCCCAGCGCTGATCTCGGGTGCAGTGGCCGACCGCATGAAGTTCTCGGCGTGGGTGCTGTTCGTTCCGATCTGGAGCATCATCGTGTACACCCCGGTGACCTATTGGGTCTACAACGGCTGGCATACCGAGCTTGGGCCATCGGCCATCGACTTCGCCGGCGGGACGGCAATTCACATCAATGCTGCTGCCGCTGCGTTGGCCCTAGTCATGGTGTTGGGCAAGCGCGCCGGCTGGCCCCGTGAGGCCTCCCCGCCGCATAACATGCCGCTTGTCATGCTCGGAACGGGAATCTTGTGGTTCGGCTGGTTCGGCTTCAACGCCGGCTCGGCCGGCGCTGCGGACGGTGTTGCAGTCCAAGCCTTCCTGAACACCTTTGTTGCGGGAGCCGCTGGCATGTTGGCTTGGATCGCAGCGGAGCGATTGCGCGACGGGCACGCCACGACATTGGGTGCCGCGTCGGGAATCGTTGCGGCCCTGGTGGCCATCACACCGGCAGCTGGATACGTAGGCGGACTTTCGTCGATCGTGTTCGGAGCGGTGGCGGGCGTCGCCTGCTACTTCGCCATTCAGCTCAAGACGAAGTTCGGCTATGACGACTCGCTCGATGTGGTGGGTATCCATGGTGTCGGCGGTGTCGTCGGCGGGCTGCTGTTGGCGTTCTTTGCAGACGCTCGCATCAACGATCATGACGGAGTGTTCTTCGGTGATGTTGGTTTGCTGTGGAGCCAGCTGGTTGCCATGGGGTCGGTCATCGTCTTCTCGTTTGGCGCCACCTATGTGATCGCCAGGGTGTTGGACGCAACCATTGGGCTCCGGGTCAGCCCTGAGGACGAGGCGCTTGGGTTGGATCAAGCCCAGCACGCCGAGACTGCATACAACCTGCAAGACACGTCGTACGGGCGGGTCTGAGCAAGGCTTCAGAAGCGTTCCCGAGTAGCGTCACCGACGTGACTCTTGCCGACGCCCGCGCTGCTGTTGTGGAGGACACCACCCTCCACGGAGCCGCATTTTGCCGGGCGCTGACCACCCGGGTCGATACCTGGCTTCGCGATCTCTATGCCCAGCACGTTGGCGACCGTCCAGCGGTCGCCCTCGTTGCTGTGGGTGGATACGGCCGCGAGGAACTCTGCCCACAGAGCGACCTCGATGTCTTGTTGTTACACGAGATAGAAGAGGACGAGATCAGTGTTCTGGCCACCGAGCTCTGGTATCCGATTTGGGACGAGGGAGTAAAGCTCGGCCATTCAGTAAGGACTGTTCAAGAAGCCGTCACCCTGGTGCGCGAGGACCTCGACACCGCGACGTCGCTCTTGAGTAGTCGATGGCTTGCCGGCGACAAGGCTCTTGCCGACACGCTCGCGAGGACGGCCGCCGATATTTGGCGTCGTCAAGGGAAACGCTGGCTCCCGATCCTCGACGAGTCTGTCGCCGACCGACACCGCCGCGCGGGCGAAGTGGCTTTCATGCTCGAGCCCGATCTCAAAGAGGGTCGAGGCGGGCTGCGCGACGTACAGACCCTGCAGTGGGCCTCCCTCGCCGACCGAGGCAGCGGCAGCCTCGACGGCAAGGAACTTGCCGACCCCTACGAGTTGCTGCTCCGCGCCCGCGTCGAGCTCCACCGAGCCACGGGGCGCCGTGGCGGTGATGCGCTGTTGCTGGAACAACAAGACGCTGTTGCGGCCGCGCTCGACTACGGCGACGCCGACGACCTTATGGCTGACCTCGCAGCCGCGGCACGCCAGATTGCCTGGCATAGCGACGAGGTCTGGACCCAGATGCTCGATGGGCTGCGGCGTCGCAAACCTTTGCTCCGGCGCCGGTCTCCGGTTGTGGTCGGTGGGCCCGGTGTGACCATTAGCGACGATCGAGTCCATCTCGAAGCGTCTGCGCCCGTGACTCCCGAGGCGGTCCTGCGTGTCGCCGCTGCCGCAGCACACCACGGCGCTCGTCTTGCTCCTGAGACGATCGATCGTTTCGAGACGGCCTCGATGGAGTTGCCCGAGGTCTGGTCCGATGAGCTGCGCAAGTTGTTCGTCGATCTCCTGCGTGCCGGCCATGATGCCATCCCCGTGATAGAGACCCTCGATCAACTCGGCATGTTCGTTCCGTACCTGCCCGAATGGGAACCCAACCGATCTAAGCCCCAGCGAAACGCGTATCACCGCTTTACGGTCGACCGTCACTTGTGGGAGGCGGCGGCAGAGGCCGCAGCCTTTGTGGACGAGGTGGAGCGTCCTGACCTGTTGTTGGTCGGCACACTGCTGCATGACATCGGCAAGGGATATCCCGGCGACCACACCGAAGTGGGCATGGAACTCATCCCCGCCATTGGCCGACGTATGGGGTTTGCTCCCGAAGACGTCGATGTCCTCGTGACCATGTGTGAGCACCACTTGCTGCTCCCCGACGTGGCCACCCGGCGCGATCTCGACGACGACGACACCATCCATGGTGTCGCCGACGCGGTGAAGTCGACACAGGTCCTGTGGCTACTCCGAGCACTGACCGAAGCCGACTCGATTGCAACTGGGCCGTCGGCTTGGAGTCGCTGGAAGGCCGGCCTGGTCCGCGACCTCGCCAGCCGGGTCGCCTTCGTGCTCGAAGGCGGCGATGCCGGCGAGCTCCCCAGGAACTTCCCGACCGAAGAGCACCGCCAGGCGATGCGTCGGGGCACCGTCAGCATCAAGGGCGAGGGCGAGCTGCTCACCGTGATGGCCATCGACCGCCCAGGCATGTTCAGCCGAGTTGCCGGAGCCGTCACGCTCAACGGGTTGGCAGTTCTCGACGCAGCTGCGCATTCTGAGTTCGGCATCGCGCTGGCCATGTTCCGGCTCGAGCCGGGTTTCGAGGATCGCATTGACTGGGATCGCCTTTGCCAAAGCGTCGAAGGTGCACTCAGCGGCCGGATCGCATTGGCAGCTCGGATAGCCGAGCGGATGCAAACCTATGCCAACCGGGTCGGTGCAGGCTCCCCGAAACGCATCGTCGAAACCAGCATTACCGTCGACAACGAGTCGTCGTCGGCCGCGACGGTTGTCGAGGTCGCATCGCCGAACCGGGTCGGTCTGCTGTATTTCCTGACGCGTGCCCTGAGCCAACTGGATCTCGACCTCGCCAGCGCCAAAGTGCAAACGCTGGGCGACGACGTCGTCGATTCGTTCTATGTTCGAGATCGCGACGGCAAAAAACTGATCGACGAGGACCACCTGGCCGAGGTTCGCCGGGCGCTGGAGCATGCAGCCGGCCTCACGATGGTTGTCAACGGAGACACGGATGGCTGACGA
>CAWKYX010000259.1:0-5505 GCA_963854265.1 Acidimicrobiia bacterium | reverse complement strand
TGCGTCGAAGACGTCGTTGACGGATGCTGCCCAGTCGTTGCTGCGCATCTCGGTGCGCCACATTGACGTGGGTAACGCGTTGGCACCAGCGACGACGGTGGGTGGCTCTAGATCTGGGAGCACCCCGCCGCTCTCGGCGAACACTACGGCTTGCGCGAATTGGTTGACGTTGTCGAGTGAGAGTGTGATGCCCTGCACCTCGGTGGTCGAGACCTCGACGCACTCGGTGAAGCGGGCCGTCTGGCCCGGGACCAGTTCGAACCGGTTGTCGTCAACGCCTATCTTCTCGAGGTCTTCAGGCTCGATGAAACACGCGGAGTTCTCATAGATCGTGGCGCTTGGCGAATCGATCAGAAAGGGCTCGAACGCGCTGATTTGAGACCCGAGATAGGTCGCTTCGTACAACACGATGAGGTGCGTACGGCCCGGTGGCGGAGGGTCCTGAGTGGGGTCGAGGTTGTTCGCCGGCGTTGAAGGGTCAGCGGGGAGAGCGGACGCCTCGGTTGGGGCGCCCGGGGTGGGTCCAGCGCTCGAGGCTGACGGGTCGTCGTCGCCTGACGCCAGGGCCAGCATCGCGGCAACGGTCACCATCCCAACCAGCACAACCAAACCGAGTCCCCATAGCCAGACAGAGGTAAGTGGGCCGCCTCGGTTGGCGTTGGCGATGACGCGACGTCCTCGGATGGGCTGCCCGACCGGGGCAGAGATGTCACTGCGGAGTCCGGCTGGGGGAGCGGTCGGAGGTTGCGTGAGCGCTTCGGTCGAGGGGAACGGCGATCGCGCCCTCGGCTCCGAAGGAACGACGGGAGGGGACGGCGCAACTCAGCGAGCAGTATCCGGAGGCGTGGCTGGTGGCGCTGGGGGCGGATACCACTTGAGGTCCGATGCCTGCCACCAGCCCTCGCCTTGTGAGGTGTCGGACAGGCTCAGACTCTACCGATCACTCAGACAGCGTGACCTCATCTCCACCTGCCCAACCAGTGACACTTGGTGCCGGGGTGGAACTGGCTTCATGCAAACCAGAAGGCTTGATGGGTGGCGACGGGCTTGCCGTCGACGGTGGCTCGCAGGCCGAGACCATCAAGCTCTACCACCACGCCCTGCAACTCGACGGGGTCGCCGTTGCGCAGGGTGTTGCGAGCAGCCTCGACGGGAAAGGCCAAGAACACGTCACCGTCCAGCGCCACACCGAGGACGGACTCCTGTACCTCGAGGCGCTCATCGACCTGCCCGATCGGGAAGATGGGTCCATCGTCGTCTCGGCAGCGGAGCGGATCCTCATCGTAGGTACGTCCAATCCCACCGTCTTCGGCAACGATCGACGTATCGGGGTGTGTCTCGCGCCAGTCGCCCCACGTCGTGGTGACGACTGATGTCTGGGACAAGACCACACCGTCGGCTCGCAGCGGACCAGCAACGGCCTTACCAGTGAAGGTGTCGAAGACGGTCAAACTGTCCAGGTCGTACATGACCTTGTTCGATCGAGACAAGAACCCCGAGGTGCGCAGCACCGGCGGACGGTCGACACCGGACACCTCATCGGTGAAGAACGCCTGGGCAGAGCCACACAACGTGCAGTGCGGGATTCCCAGTCGCCGGCCGCCGATGGTGATGTTGACCATCTCGTGCGTTTCCATGATGTTGCGTGGGAAAGCGACCGCGTCGCCTTCGACCTCGAGTGCGAACACGACACGATCATTGGGATACCAGTCGCCACCAGAACCTGAGACCAACGCTGGGTCGTCCAGCGCTGGGATACAGCGCCGCGAACACTTGTCGGGATCGCCGAGCTCTCGATCGTCCAGGAGTACGCCGCCCCAACTCAGCAAGCGGTAGTCGATGGTGGCATCGGGGTCCGCGAACACGAACCGCCAGCGGGCGTCGGCGAAGATATAGACGGCGGCCTTGTAGTCGAGGTAGTTGGGCGGTGCCGGGAGGTCCCATGCCAACAGATGCTCGCTGAGATCGCGCCAAGGCCGCTCGGGGTTGAAGTCGGTACCCGAGATAGTGCCCGCCGTTGCAAGGATTGCTTCACCATCGGGGACCCCTTGGCTAAAGCGTAGGAGGTCGGCCAACACCCAGAGGACACGAGCGTCACGTTGGGTTTCGAGCTGGGGGATCTGTGCCGCGTAACCAACAGCTTGGTTGGCGAGGATGGTCTCCAGGGCAGCCTGGTCGTTGGGATGGAGGGGGCCGTCGGGTACCTGCGGCGCGGGTGGGAACTCGCTGGCGGTGCCCGCCGCCACGTCGACATCGAAGATTTCCGGGGTCGGGACCGCAGCCGGTGCAGGCTCTGGAGTACTCGGACTCGCTTGCTCGTTGTCGCCGCCGCTGCATGCAGCAGCCACCAGCGCGATGCCGATCGCGACCGAGGAGAGCCGGAGGCGCATGGGCGCGCGTGAGTGATGGGTGGAGGCGGCTCGCAGCGAGGTCATGGCATCGTCAACCCAGAGATGGGCCTGGCTCTTCCGTCAGGGTTCGGGCTTTCCACAGTTTCACACCAGCGCCTCATAGGTTCTTCGGGGAGCCGACCATGACAGAAAACTGTGCGGACAGTTTGAGTCACGCGTCGCGGAGTCGGCGTAGGAAGGCCTCGACCTCGTCGCGATTACGGGTCCGTTTATAAGGAGGCAGCGCATTGAGGAGCTCCCACCGGTAGCTCTTCGATGTGGCCAGGCGACGGTCAAGAACCGCAACCACCCCGCGGTCGGACTCGGAACGGATCAGTCGACCGGTGCCCTGCGCCAGCATCATCGCGGCGCGTGGCAGGTCGACCTTGCGAAATGCGCCTCGGCCGGCACGCTCGCGGCGAGCTTCGAGGAGTGGGTCGTCGGGCCGCGGGAACGGCAGCTTGTCGATGACAACCAGCGATAGCGCTTCGCCCTGAATGTCGACGCCCTGCCAGAAGCTCATGGTGGCGAACAGGCAAGCTTCGGCGTCACCTCGGAATGCTTCCAGAAGCGCCGGTTTGGGGAGCTCGCCTTGGGCCAAGATCTCCCAAGGCAGGCGCGGGCGGAGCGCTTCGACGGCGGACTCCATGGCCCGCCAGCTCGTGAAGAGTGCGAGCGTTCTGCCACCGGCGGCCACAATGAGACGTTCGATTTCGGCCTGGGACGCCTCTTCGAATTCGTCGCTGCGGGGTTCGGGGAGGTCCACGGCGCAGTACAGCAAAGCTGAGTTTTCGTAGTCGAATGGCGATCCGACATCGATGAACTGGAATGCGTCTTCGCCCAGCCCGATTTGTTCCGGCAGCACTTCGGGGATCGTTGCACTCGTCAGAATGACCGTGGGGAGCTTCCACAGGGTGTTCTGTAGCGTTTCGCCAACGTCGATTGGGGCGATCCGGAGCGATCGCCGTGACGGAGGGCCGGTGATGTACGCGACATCGCCATCGGTGATGGCCCACGCGTGGTCGACCTCGGTGATCAGTGTCGTGGCGGCCTGAAGGGCCCGCTCTTTGCGTGCGGTGACGTCGGGGTCGGACTCCCCACGGACGTTTCGCAAGGCTGCGAGGAGCCGGTCGGCGCAATCGCGGCCCTTGTCGATGGCCCGGCCAATGTCGGTGTCGTGTTCGAGATTGATGCGGCCATCGCCTGCCGCTTCGATGGCGTCGTCGAGGTCGTGGCCAGCATCGGCGATCTTCGCGGCTAGCTCGTCATCGGCGATGATGCCGGCTGCTCGTCGCCCAAGGTCGGCGAAACGACCCGCGGTGAGCTCCACACCAGCAGTGGCCGAGATGACGTCTTCGAGCTGGTGCGCCTCATCGATGACCACGACGTCGTGGTCGGGCAGGATCGCTGAGTCGCTGGCGAGATGGAGGCCGTAAAGGTGGGTGTTGACGACGATGAGATCAGCATCGGCCGCAGCGTTGCGGGCGGCTTCGGCGAAACATCCGTCTCCCGACGGGCAGCGCGCGGCTCCGGGGCAGGCATCGGAGGTGACACTCAGCGTGCCCCACGCAGCAGCAGACGGCTCGGTGTCAAGCTCAGCTCGGTCGCCGGTCTCGGTGGTCTTCGACCACTCGACGATGGCATCGAGCTGGCCGTCGAGATCTCTCCCGGCTACCCCTTCAAGTGCCATCTGGCGGTGGTTGCCGAGCTCCAGCAGCCGTTGCTTGCATACATAATTGGCCCTGCCCTTCACGACGGCCCATCGCACACCCAGGAGTTCGTTGAGGAACGGCAGGTCTTTGTCGGCGAGCTGGTCCTGAAGAGCCTTCGTCGCAGTGGCGATGACGGTTGTTTGGCCACTCATGACTGCCGGGATGAGATACGCCAAGGATTTGCCGGTCCCGGTGCCGGCTCGGGCAACGAGGTGGAAGCGGTTGGCGATGGCTTCCGCCACCGATTTGGCCATCTCTGTCTGGCCGGCGCGGCGCTGGCCGCCTCCGGGGAGACTCGCGGTGATCTCGTCAAGTTTGGCGATCACATCGTCGGTCGTCACGAGTGCCGAGGGTACTTGGGCAGGCGGGTGGCTCGACGTGATCTAGTGCAGGTTGGAGTTTGCCGTCGCGGCATGAGCCACGACGGCGCTGTCACCGAGTTCAGCCGAATTGGTTGAAGGTCGCGAGCACGGTCAACGCGCTCAAAACCGCAACACTTGTTGCGAACACGATTGTTTCGATTCGTCGGCGACGCGTAGGCCGTAACCCCCGGAAGTACCGGATTGCGTCGACCCAGTCTGCCCCCTGCGCCTGCATGCCGAAAGGCTACGCGATATTGCTGATGTTGCTGGTGATGCTTGTGTTTCGATCCCCGTGGCGGTCGCGCCGGAGGTACGCGACCCGGCGAGCGAGCACAAGTACGGTTCCGTCATGATCACGCCGCCGTTCGAGCACAGCGCCATCGATGCGCTCGGCATCGACCCCGATGCCATTCCCCATCACATCGCAGTCGTGATGGACGGCAACGGCCGGTGGGCCGAAGATCGAGGGCTCAAGCGAACCGAAGGACACATGCGAGGCGAGGATGCATTGTTCGAGTGCATCGAGGGTGCGCTCGAACTCGGTGTCGAATGGGTCACGGTGTACGCCTTCTCCACAGAGAACTGGCGTCGGCCCAAAGAGGAAGTGAAGTTCATTGTGAACTTCAACCGCGACACGTTGCGAAAGCGACGCGAAGAGCTGCACGAGCGCGATGTTCGAATCCGCTCGATCGGGAGACGCAACTGGCGGATGCCCCGAGGGCTCCTGAAGGTGATCGACGAGTCGGTCGAACGCACACGGGATAACAAACGCATGACGTTCACCATCGCCTTCAACTATGGCGGACGGGCCGAGATCGTCGATGCTGTTCGCGAACTGGTGACCGCTGGAGTGAAGGCCGACAAGATCGACGAGCGAGCGATCGCCGCTCACATGTACGACCCCGACATGCCCGACCCTGACCTGGTCATTCGGACGTCGGGGGAGAGCAGGATCTCGAATTTCTTGCTCTGGCAGGCTGCCTACAGTGAGTTCTTGTTTCTCGACAGTCTGTGGCCCGACTTCGACCGGACGTCGGTCTA
>CAWKYX010000258.1:0-5513 GCA_963854265.1 Acidimicrobiia bacterium | reverse complement strand
GGTCGAAATCCACTTCCACTTCCACTTCCACCTCCGCTTTGGGAGGGACAGTCCCATTGCTGATGTTCTCCAGAGGTTCGAATGCGTCCAGCACAAGACCGCCCGAAATCTCTATTCGACCATGTTCTGAGGGGGTATTCATGCGGACCTCAGTGCTTTGGTGGGGGCGAGGCGGGCCGCGCGCATGGCCGGGTACAGCCCAGCGACGGCCCCAATGATTACTGCGGCGCCAAACCCCCCGATTGCAGCTTCGGGCGGTATGACGACCTGCCAATCCTGAAGGTGCGCGTACCCAGCGGTGACTGCGGCTCCGAGTGCCACGCCCGCCAACCCGCCAAGGGTGGAGAGAAGCAGTGCCTCGGTGAGGAATTGTCGGCGGATGTGGGCGCGGGTGGCGCCTAGTGCGCGTCGAAGGCCGATCTCGTTACGACGCTCGATGACCGCGATCACCATGACGTTTGCGATCCCGATTCCACCGACCAGGAGCGCGACTGCTCCGAGGCCGAGGAACAGGCTGGTGAATGCACTGTCGGCGGCTGCCTCGGCCTCGAGAATGTCCGATGGGCGAGACACCGACACTTCGTCGGGCTCGACCGGGTCGACGGTGGCCGGTAGGACTGCGCGTACATCGTCAAGGGAGTCGGCTGCGGTCCGCAAATACACGATGCTGGGGTTGAGGTCGGCCTCGAAAACTGCTTCGGCGGCGCCTTTGCCGATCAACGCCGACCGATCGAGGTCGGCCGCCAAAGGGAATGGCTCGAGG
Organism: Acidimicrobiia bacterium; assembly: GCA_963854265.1. Taxonomy (GTDB): domain Bacteria; phylum Actinomycetota; class Acidimicrobiia; order Acidimicrobiales; family UBA8592; genus CAWKYX01. Next base: position 4,750 of record CAWKYX010000258.1, on the reverse strand, counting down.
ACCCCGACAACGGTGAACCACTCACCCCCGATGAGTACTTGGATCCCGTTGTCCACTTCTTCGATTCCGAGCCGCTCGGCGCTGACCGACCCGAGGACGACGTTGGTGAAACCCTCTGATGCCGCGTTCAACCACGCGCCCTCGGCGATCTCGCCGTTGAGCGTGTCGAGCAAGCCCAGGTCGGTTGCGGCCACGGTGATACCGCCGGTCTCGTTGGGGTTCACGAAGTTGTTACGCAAGACGGTCACGTCGAGCTCCACCACGTCGGCCACTTCATCGACGGGGCCGATACGGGTGATCTTCGCGACCGCGTCTTCGGGCAGAACGCCGTCGCCCGTGCCAAAACCCGTACCGGGCGAGACCGTGAGCAGGTTGGTGCCGAGCGCTTCGATCTGGTTCCGCAGGTCGGCCCGGCTGCTCTCTGACAGGCCAAGCACGCCCACCATCGCCGCGATCCCAATGGTGACACCCAGCGCCGACAGTGCGGTGCGCATCTTGCGAGTCCGCAGGCCGAAGCTGCCAACGCTGAACACGTCGAGGAGGTGCAACTTGCTGGGCGGGAGACGGTCTGCTGCGGTGAGTGCTGTTGTGGAGCGACGACGGAGTCTCATGCGGTCGCCAAGGCTGCGGCTGGAGTACCAGAGTCGCTTTCGATCACGCCGTCGCGAAACGCGACCTGGCGTGGCAGCGACATCGCCACCTCGGTGTCGTGGGTAATCACCACGATGGTCGTGCCCTGCTGGTGCAGGCGATGCAACAGCTCGAGGATGGCACCGCTGGATCGGGTGTCGAGATTGCCCGTTGGTTCGTCGGCGAGAACGATCGAGGGTCGATGCACGACCGCACGAGCGATGGCGACGCGCTGGCGCTCCCCGCCGGAGAGCTGATTCGGGAGATGCAACATGCGGTGACCCAGGCCGACTTGCACCAAGGCCTCGGCCGCTCGCTGACGTCGGACCGAAGACTTCGCGCCGGAGTACAGGAGCCCCGTCGCCACATTGTCGAGCGCCGTGACACCGTCAATCAGGAAGAACTGCTGGAACACGAAACCAATCAAATGCGAGCGAACTGCAGAGAGACGGCGGTCGCCGAACTTCGAGAGGTCGCGGCCGTCGATCAGCACTCGACCACTGCTCGGGCGATCGAGCGTTCCCATCACATGGAGCATGGTCGATTTGCCCGAACCGGACGGTCCAACAATGGCGGCCAACTCGCCGTGCTCGATCCGCAGGCTCACTCCATCGAGGGCCCGGACAGGCGGGTGGCCCGGGTACTCCTTGACAATGTTGCGTAGCTCCATCGCCGCGCCTGTGTCCGTGCCAGCGTTCACTGCGGCACCACCAGCGAATCGCCGGGCGACAACTGGCTGGAGTCAACCTCGACGACACCATCGTCGAAGCTTCCGGTCTCGACAGCGACCAGGACGATCGTCCCGTCACCCAAGAGCTTCTCGACCGCAAACCCGCCTTCGGACAACGTAACCAGCGCACGGGTGGGCACGACCAGGGCACCTTCTATGGTGTCGCCGGCCACGATTACCGTCACCGACGATGCCGGCAGGTCGTCATCGATCGGGTCGGTGATCTCGATCACTACGTCGATCGTCGCGTCACCGCCCTGCACCGTCTGGGCGACCGTGCCCACGTCGATGACGATGCCGTCGACCATCGATTCGTCAGGGAGCTCGACCTGCAGCGTCTGTCCAACAACGAAGTCATCCTGATCCGCCAAGCCCACCGCAACGACGACCGAGAGTGTTGGCGAATCCAGCTCGAGCACGGGCCGCGCTGCCGCCAGCGTGTCTCCGATGGTCACGAGATGGGCGCTCACGCGTTGGTCGGGCGCGACGAGGATGTACGCATCGGCCGATATCTGACCGGTTGGAACCATGCCCCCGGCCTGCTGCCAACGCTCGACAGCGGCACTCGTTGCTTCGTCGAGGACCGAATCTACGACCATGTCTCCGTCCGGGTCGTGGCCGGAGAGCGCGAGTGCGCCCTCAAGGTCCAACGGGTCGGTCTCGGGATCCAGGAGGTAAGCGCCGATCGCGTCCAGCGACGTCAACGCCGCGACCGCGACGTCGTCGGCGGTGTACAGCACAGTGCCATGAGTGACCGCTTCACCGACGGCGAGTATGTCGTTCACCTCGCCGGTTGCCTCACCCACGATTGTGGTGGTCGTTGTGCGAGGCGAGACGCTGGCCAACATGGCTCCGGTTCGGGCGCTCAGGCCCACCGCAGGGCTTGTCGTGACCGACACCGGTCCTGGCACCATGACTGCATCGCCCAGGGCGAGCTCGCCCGTGACTGGCGCGCCAACATCGGTCTGCCATCGCTCGACCATTAGCGCCGTATTGAAGGTGAACGTGTCATCGATCGTGACGGTGGTGTCGGTGTCATAGCCGAGCGCAACCAAGTTGGCCTCGAGTTGGGCGACGTCGGGCCCTTCGTGGCCCTCGGCCAGGCTTCGCCAGAAAGGCAGCTCGCCATAGAGCACGATGACGGGCTGATCATTGGCCTCGAGAAGCGTGTCGCCACGTTCCAACACCGTGCCGACGGGCTGCACGGCGGTGACCGTGAGGTCGGAGGCCGCCGTTACCTCGATCGGTGTCCCGTATCCGAGGTCTGCGGTCCACTCGACCTCCTCGATCAGGTCGCGGATTTCGACCGGTGCGGTGGCGAGGTCTACGTCCAGCGCTGCCCCCGCGTCCGCTGTCGGATCTTTGTTGTCGAGCACCGCTATGGCGGCCAGGGTCGATCCGATCCCGACAACGATGCCGGCGAGAAGGTAAGGCCAGCGCCGTCTGGGCAGCTGAAGGCTGGCCAGCTCGTTGCTGTTCCCGGCAGCGAAGACGTGCTCGCTCGGGTCTGAGTCGGTTGCGTGATCGGTCTGGGTGGCCATGGGCGCTTGGTCGCTTCGCTCGGTCAGTTGGTTTGGGCGCCGGGGCCGAACTGGCTCAGGGCAGTCTCGAGAACGGGAGCGCACGTATCCAACGCGGCTGCCACTTCCGGGTCCTCGGGGTCAAGGTCCAATGCCTGGGCGATGCGAGCGTTGGGATCACCAAAGCCTCCCTGGCGACGACCTTGCCCGCGCTGAGGTGTGTCGCCGGCACCATCTTGTGCGGCGCCGTCTTGGGCTCTGGCCTGGCCCGCACCCAGCTGGAAATCGCCGACATCGAGCCCTTCGTCGCGCAGGCAGTCGGAGTATGCGATGAGGGCATCTTGTAGCTCGGTGTTGTCGGCCAGGCCTGCTCGGCGCCCGCCGAAGCCGACGCCGTCGAGGAGTTCGCCGCAGGTGTCCATGGCTTCGCGGAACTCTGGCGATCCGGGCTGGGTCCCCGAGTTCTGGAACGCATCTCGAATGTCAGGGTTGCCCTCGGCATCGACGCCGATGTCGGGGAAGTCGAGGCCCTCGTCGCGCATGCATTGGCTGAATTGCAGCGCGGCTTCGTCGGCTTCGAGCGTGCCATCACCGGCGGCCTGGGTGTCGGTGCTGTCGCCGGTGGCGCTTTCTTCTTCAGCGGCAGCAACGTCTTCGAGACTTGCGACACCGCTGGCTGTGTCACTCGAACTCGAACCGCATGCAGCGGCGATGAGGGCAAGTGCGGCAATCAGGATGGCGGTGAGATGGAACGGGCGGGGAGGTGAGGGCAACGGAGGCTCCTGCTTTCGGGTCGGGCATCGATACCCAACGGCGACTGCAGTGAACCAACCGGACCTGTGAACGGGGTGAAGCGAAGGTGAGAATTTGTTAAGAACATGGGCCGATGCCGCCACTGGAATCGGCGCCCTTGAGGTCGCTTTCGTCCCTATTCAGCCAGACGGGTGACGATGTCGTCGGCGATGGCCTCGGGTGAGCGACCGGATGTATCCACCTGTTCGAAGGCGGCGTATTGGGCCGCCCTTTCGGTCAACAAACCGCGGATGGCCTGAGCAGGATCGTCGACATCGAGGAGAGGGCGCTCCTGTGCTGCCGCAACCAGGCGCGAGATCAGCTCGTCCACATCGGCCGCCAGGCAGAACACCCGGCCGCTCGCCTCGAGCGACGTTCGAGCGTCTTGGTCGAGCATCAGGCGACCGCCCGTGGCAACCACCAGGCCTTCGTCGGCACCGATCTCGGCAGCAATGTTGCGCTCCATCGATCGGAACGCCGCCTCGCCTTCGTTGGCGAAGATCTCGGGGATCGGCCCGTGTCGGCTCTCGATGACGACGTCGGTATCCACGAAAGTCAGATCTAGGCGGGTGGCCAGGATCTGACCCACGGTGGTCTTGCCCGTGCCCATGAATCCTGTGAGCACGACGTTCATGGCGACGGTGTGGCCATTCACTGGTTCACGTCACTCGGGTGTGGCTGGTAGACGCCCAAGACGTTGCCGCTCGGATCGCAGAAGTGGAAGCGGCGACCCCCCGGGTATGGGTATATCGGCGAGACTACCTGGCCGCCGGCTGGAGCGATCAGTCCATCGACCTCGTCGATCGCGTCGGTGCAGAACAAGACCAGCGGACCAATGGCGTTCTCGGCCCCAGGTTCGTGCGCCGGCGCCGGTAGTGCGAGTGCGTTGAGTCCGACCTCGACATGTGCATCAACGTGCGCAGCGTAGGTGAGCCCGCAGTCCACCCAGTCCCACCCGAACACGCTGGAGTAGAAGGCTTTCGTCGCATCAAGCTGGGCAGCCGGCAGCTCGACATAGGTGATGTGCACAGAAGAAGAGGCCATCCGCGCATCCTAGGTGGCCCCGATGACACGGCTG
>CAWKYX010000257.1:0-5553 GCA_963854265.1 Acidimicrobiia bacterium | reverse complement strand
CGGCGGCCGCCTTCGTGTCGGCGACGACGATCTCGAAGATGGCGAGGTCATCGACTACGTCTTCGCCGACGCCCGATTCCCGATTTCGGAATGGCGCGAGAACCGCGGCGTCATCCATGACAACCGTGTCCGCGTCGTCGCTGCCGACCCAGACGCGACGGGCCGATTCGCAGTGGGCCCCGCCGACGTAGTTGACGAGCTGGCCGAAGTGTTCGCCGAGACCTCTGGACTCGAGATCCTTCCGGGTTTCGATCCCGAAGAATATCCGTTCAGGCTTGTCGGACGCAGACTCAAGCACGCCCTGAACTCGCTCGGCTCAGAGCTGCCGGGTCTGGCTAAAGTCGCGACCACCAACTATGCGTACACCCACCCCGATGATTTGGCCGTCCTTGGTGCCGAGGCAGGTGACCTCCTCGAGATCACCTCGGTGCACTCCACGGTTGTTGGCGTCGCTGAGGCTGACCCCGACATCAAACGTGGCGTCATCGCGATGTCCCATTCGTGGGGCGGCGCGTCAACCACCGACGAAAAAGTCCGCGACATCGGCACGCCCACGAACCGTTTGGTCAGTAGCGACTCGGGCACCGACCGGGTGACGGGCCTGCCCATCATGAGCGCCATCCCGATCAAAGTCCGATGTACCAGCGATGAGGAACTCCTCAACGCTTGAGAGCGCAGACGGTAGGTAGTCAGTCGGCAAGTAGTAAGGGTCCGAGTTGCTATTCGCCCGTGAAGTTGGCGGCGCGTTTCTCGGTGAACGCGGCGACACCCTCCGCGTGATCCGCAGATTCGAAGCATTCCAACAGCGTCTCTCGGCTCTCCCGCTGATGGTCGAGCACGGACCGCGTGAGGCCTGCGTAGAGCAGCTGTTTGGTCAAGCGATGTGACCGAGGGGACCCTGAGTGATAACGCTCGGCCTCGGTCAGTGCCGCTTCCAGCAGGTCGTCGGGTGCAACGACCTCGCAGACATACCCCAGCTCCAATGCTTCGGCCGCGGGCAGCCAGGCGCCCGAGTACAACAGCCGCAGTGCGGGCTGCAGGCCGATCTGGCGCGGTAGCAGCCATGAGCCTGCGCCGGTGTCGGGCACCAGTCCTCGGTGTGCGAAGTTCCAGGCGAATCGGGCGCGGTCGGTGGCGATGCGCACGTCACCATGGCTGGTCCACTCGGCGCCCATTCCCACCGCAGGACCATCTGATGCGACGATGACGGGTTTGGGGCAGGCGGTGATGTTCCACCAACCGGCATCGTTCATTGGGGAGACCTTGATCCCTCGGTCTTCGGGCGCAATGGACGCGAGAAATCCAAGGTCGATTCCGGAGCAGAAGGCGTCGCCCTCGCCCGTGAGGATCACCGTGCGTACCTCCGGGCTCTCGGCCGCCTTGATGAGGTGGTCGTACATGTCCTCGATCATTGGGTACGTCATGGCGTTGCGACGGGTTGGGTTGTCGATCGTAATCACCGCCGAGCGGCGGGTGACCTCGTAGCGTACCTGGCCTGAATTACTCATGGTTACAAACCCAGCGATCGGCCGATGATTTCTTTCATGATTTCGGTTGTTCCTCCATAGATGGTTTGCACTCTGCCGTCGCGCCATGCGCGCGATATCTCGTACTCGTCCATGTAGCCGTAGCCCCCGTGAAGCTGGAGGCATTCGTCGTTGACTCGCTTCTGGAGCTCAGTTGTCCACCACTTCGCCATCGCTGCTTCTTCGGGAGACACCGTGCCGCCCACGTGTCCCATCACACATCGATCGACGAAGGCCTGCCCGATCTCGATCTCGGTGGCCAGCTCGGCCATGATGAACCGGCTGTTCTGGAACGAGCCGATGGGTTGGCCAAAGGCCTGGCGTTCTTTGACGTATGCAAGGGTCAGATCGAAGCTGTACCGCGCTGCTGAGATGGCCGACACGGCGATGTTCAGACGCTCTTGCGCCAGATTGAACATCATGTAATAGAAGCCCCGGTTCTCTTCGCCGAGTCGATTGGTGACCGGCACACGGCAATCCATGAACGAGAGTTCGGCCGTGTCTTGGCAGTGACGGCCGATCTTGTCGAGGTTGCGGCCTCGCTCGAATCCGGGGGTGTCGCGCTCAATCACCAGCAAGGTGATCCCTCGGTGACGATCTGGACCTGTGCGCACCGCTGTGACCACGACATCGCCCAGGATGCCGTTGGAAATGAACGTCTTGGATCCGTTGACGACATACTCGTCGCCATCGAGAACGGCAGTGGTGGCGAGGTTGCCCAGGTCAGAGCCAACACCCGGCTCCGACATTGCAACCGCGGCGATGAGATCGCCCGCGCAGAGCCCGGGGAGCCAGCGCTGTTTCTGCTCGTCGTTGCAGTACTCGAGGAAGTAGGGGATCACGATGTCGTTGTGCAGGCCCACACCCGAGCCCGCGCTGCCGGCCCCGGCCAGCTCGAATTCTTCCACCATGATCTGGTTGAACCGGTAGTCGTTGGTTGCTCCGCCGCCGTAAGCCTCGTCCACCTGCGTGCCGAGGAAGCCCGACGCTCCGGCGGTGGTGAACATCGCACGGTCACAGATGCCTGCCGCTTCCCACGCAGCGTTGTTCGGCACCACCTCGGTGTCCACGAACTGTCGAAATGCTTCGCGGAATAGCTGGTGGTCTTCGTCGAAGTGCGTACGTTCCATGTGTTCCTTGATCGATGGCTTCGGGGTGCGACTGTCAGGTGAAGTTCGGTGGGCGCTTCTCGATGGCGGCTTGGACACCCTCGGCGTAGTCGAGGCTCGCCATCGACCGGAGTTCAGCTGCGAGACCAACCTCGAACAACGAGGAGAACTGAGCCTTGATCCAATTGTTGATCGAGATCTTGGTTCCCTGCAGCGCAACCTGTGGCCCCTTGGCCAGCCTTTCGGCGATTGCTTGAGCGGCCGCCATAACGCCCTCGGGCTCGACGACGTGATTCAGCAGGCCGAGGCGATGGGCTTCCTCGGCTGTGGCCAGTGTGCCAAGCATCATGTATTCCTTGGCGCGGTTGGGGCCGGCCAACATGGTCCACACTGCGAGCCCCCCATCGCCGGGAACAAGTCCGATGCTGATGTGGGGATCGCCGATCCTGGCCTTGTCACTGGCAATCACGACGTCGCACAGCAGTGCCAAAGTGGCGCCCAAGCCGACGGCGTGACCGTTGACCGCCGCGATGAGGGGCTTTTCGAAGTCGAGGAGCCCATAGATGATTCGGCGTCCCGACGCTGCGCTGATGCCCGATCCCCCCGTTGGGTCGGCAGCGAGTCGCTCTTGCATGTCGTTGAGGTCGCCGCCTGAGCTGAAGGCCTTGCCGGCCCCGGTAAGAATCGCGACTCGGACGTCGTCGTTCTCGCCCAGGTCGCCCCAAACTCGTTCCATTTCGTGGTGCGCTGGTGGATGCAGGCCGTTGAGTACGTCAGGCCGATTCATCGTGACGGTGGCGATACCGTCAGCGATTGTGATGTCGAGATGCTCATAACTCATGGGGTCTCCCTGGGTGATTACTGCTGATTGGTCAGCTCAGCGTTGGTTGGTCAGCATGGCGTCGATAGCGCGCTTGAACCCCTCGATGGCCAGGCTGTGCGCCTCGCGATCGTGGCTGACCTCGATGAGGCCGAGTGTCAGGGCCTCGAGCATGGCCAGCGTCGTGGCGCGAGCTTCGGCCTGGAGTTCTCCTGTGGAGATCCCGAGATCGACCAAGTCGGCAAAGAGGTTTTGGCGTTCGGCCGGGAGCCCCTCTCGGACAGCGGACAGTTCGGCATAGCGAGCCGTGTCCACGCGAGCCGTCGCTTGAAACAGCGCGGCCTCGGGAGCCTTCGCGTTCATGGCGACGAACGAGTCCAAGAGCGCAGCCAGCCGACTGGAGAATGTCGTGGTGCCTTCGATGGCCGGGATGATCCAGTTGGTGTAGGTCTCGAGCTGCACTTCGTTGTGGACTGCGGCATAGAGGTCGGCTTTGGAGCCGAAGTAGTTGTAGAGCGCCGAGGGTGCGAGCTTCGCTCGTTCTGCCAAGAGCCGGTAGGTGGTCGCTGCGTAGCCGAGCTCTGAGAAGGCGGTTCGTGCGACCTCGACGACCCGGACGCGGGTCTGATCGCCGTCTGCTGCGACGGGACGGCCCAATCTTGGCAGCGAAGCGGTCACGAGATGGGATCGTACCAGTCAATTGAACGAGCATTCACTTCCTAGAAGGGCTCGGAGGGTGTTGCCGGTCTCCCGGTGCGATATAGGGACGCTCGTGCGGTCGGGGACATGGGGCTACCGTTCGGCCATGGATCAATTGGTGAGCACGCGATGGCTCGAAGCCGGGATCGAGGCCAAAGACCTGGTGGTGCTGGATTGCACTGTGCGGCTCGAATCGACGCCCGACGGGTACAAATCGATCAGCGGCCGGGCTGATTTCGAGGCAGCTCATATCCCAGGGGCTCGTTTCGCTGACCTCGAGGGTGCGCTGTCCGATCTCACGAGCCCGCACCGGTTTGCCGTCCCAGAACCTCAGGTTTTTGCTGCCGCCATGGAGGCGTTGGGTGTCGGCGACGACTCCCGGGTGGTCCTCTACGACGACAACCAGTCGATGTGGGCGTCGCGGGTGTGGTGGATGCTGCGCTGGATCGGGTTCGACCGAGCAGCGCTGCTCGATGGCGGCATGCGGGCATGGCGCGATGAAGGTCGGCCCATCACCGCCGAGGAGGGCGACGTGGTGCGCTCGCGCCTGACCGTGAACGTTCGATCGTCGCTAATCGCAGACAAGTCCGAGGTCATGGCGGCGATCGGCGATGGATCGACCTGCATCATCGACGCGTTGCCCGAAGCGATGTTTCGGGGCGAAGCCACCGCCTACCGGCGGCCTGGCCACATCCCGGGTGCGACTAACACTGCGGCGTCTTCGCTCATCGACACCACCTCGGGCCGGTTTCTCAGCGATGCCGAGCTCGAGTCGAAGTTCGGTTCCGACCGGTCCAGTCGCACGATCACGTATTGCGGTGGCGGGATTGCAGCGTCGGCTGATGCCTTCGTGATGACTCGGCTCGGGTTTGAAGACGTCGCGGTTTATACGGCCAGCTTGCAGGAGTGGGCGGCCGATCCCGATACTCCGCTGACAACCGATTGATGGCGCTGCGCATGCTCATCGGGACCACCTCTGGCCTGGCACAGTTTCGGCAATGATGCATTGGTTTCGTCAGGGGGTCGTGGTCGTGGTGGCGCTGGTGAGCGCGGCTTGTGCAGGATCGAACGATCCCGTGCCGGGTCAAGCGGGTTTGGCGGCGACACCCCCACCCGTCGAGACCAGCGCTGCGACGCGCAGCCCCACCCCCGAAGTGCTGCCGGCGGCCGCCAGCGACAGCCGTGCGGGTCTCGCTTATCACAGCGGCCATTCGACCTACATCTTCGATGACGACGAGCTGCGGACCTATGAACTCACCCTCACACCCGAGGACTTGGCCAAGATTGACGCCGATCCCGCAGCTGAGGAGTACGTGGAGGGGAAGCTGACGTTCGAGGGCCAGACGCTGCCCGTCGGCATTCGGTACAAAGGGTCGATTGGCGCGTTCGTCAACTGTCT
>CAWKYX010000256.1:0-5567 GCA_963854265.1 Acidimicrobiia bacterium | reverse complement strand
CCCGTCCCGATCTCGATCCAATACGTCAACTGAACGAAACATATGCCTTGTTGGAGCGTTGGCCTCCGAAGCCAAGGGCGCCAGCAAAATGACTCTGAGCAGCACCTGTACGAAGTTCCGTTATAATTCCTCCGTTGAACGGTTATAAATGCGATTGGATCAGTCAGTGACCTTCGGGTTATGAGTCAGACGAAGACAGATTCCACTATTTGTTGGAGCAGGTATGAAGTTAGTCAGGTACGGAGAGCACGGGCAGGAGCAACCTGGCCTTGTCGACGCGGACGGGAACATCCGATCACTTCGCGACCATTGCGACGACATAGCCGACGACACCCTTGGATCACTCGAACAGCTCCGGCAACTGGACTGGACAGATCTACCGCTCATCAGCAACAACCCTCGTCTCGGGCCATGTGTCGCTGGAACTGGCAAGTTCATTTGTATTGGTTTGAACTACAGCGATCACGCCGCCGAGAGCGGAATGGCGGTCCCGTCAGAACCGGTGCTGTTTATGAAGGCGACTAGTGCAATTTGCGGCCCGAATGATCCGATCTTAATCCCGCGGAATTCTGAAAAAACAGACTGGGAAGTCGAACTCGGTGTCGTAATTGGATCGCGTGCCAAGTACATCAACGAGGAAGATGCGCTCGATCATGTGGCCGGCTATTGCGTGGTCAACGATCTTTCGGAGCGCGCTTTCCAGAACGAACACGAAGGGCAGTGGACGAAGGGAAAGTCCTACGACAACTTCGGACCGATTGGCCCTTACCTCGTCACGGCCGACGCGATCGCCGATCCGCAGAACCTTGCCATGTGGCTGGACGTCAACGGCGAGAGAATGCAGGACGGTTCGACAAAGACGATGGTCTACGGCGTTGCCCACATCATCAGCTATGTAAGCCAGTTCATGACCTTGCATCCAGGCGATGTCATCTCGACTGGGACACCTCCGGGAGTGGGGATGGGTCAGACGCCGCCGCGCTATCTCCGAGCCGGCGACGAGGTCAGGCTAGGAATCGAAGGACTAGGCGAACAGACCCAAACCTGCCAAGCCGACGGCTAGCACGATCACATCACCGGCGATCCGTACATCTCTCCGAGCGGGTCCGAGATCAACTCGAGACGTTCCCCATCCGGCCCGCGAAAGTAGATCGAGCTGCCATCAATGTGGGCATATTCGACGCCCAACTCATCGAGCCTCGCCTTCAGACGCGCCCACTTCTCCGGCTCCACTGAGATCGCCAGGTGATGGAGTCCTCCCAGTACTTCGGCGTACTCCCCCACCTCAAGTCCGGGAAAATCGAAGAACGCCAGCGCGTTCCCGTGCCCGATGTCAAAAAAGAAGTGTGTCGAACCAACGTAGTCTCGGTTCTCGAACAGTTCGGTTAGCGGGAACTCCAACACCTCTTGGTAGAAACGAATCGTCCGCTCGACATCGCTCGACACCAACGCCACATGGTGCACACCGCGTGCCGATGACTCAGGCCGCACGCCTGATTCGAGCAAGTACCGCTCCCGCAGGTCGTCCCACTCGTCATTGCGGTTAGCTCGTGGTGTGTCGCACATATCCTTGCTCACCTAAGCTTCCCCTCGGTATTGATATAGACCACGAGCGTAGGTCATGGCCAGTCGACAAACTTGTCGTAGGCACAAAGAGAGCCCGAGCGCCGTCGGTGTAGGACCTTGAGAACCTGACGCGAGAACCGCTCATCGATCCCTCGACGGTTCGGCCCGACTGGTGCGTACGTGCGGACGCAGACATGGTTTCGCCGGAGTATGGTGACCGTAATTGACCCCCACTGGACCATGCACCCGGGGCCGTTGGAGGTATTCGAATGAAGCCAGAAACAAGCGCAGCGCAAGCGTTGGGGCACATCGATCCGACCACCAGGGCTCTGGTTCCGCCGATTCATTCGTCTACCACGTTCGAGCGCGATGCCGACGGGAGCTACCCGGCTGGTTTCGGGTACACCCGGGCCGATAATCCGGGGTACGACCTCCCGGAACAGTTGTTGGCCAAACTCGAAGCCGGTTCGAGCGCCATGTTGTTCGCCTCAGGAATGGCTGCGGCAACCTCGGTGTTCTGCGCGCTCGTACCCGGAGATCATGTCGTCGCTCCGAAGGTCATGTATTGGGCGTTACGCAAATGGATCGGCGAATTTGCGATGACCTGGGGTATCGAGGTGTCCTTCGTTGATACGAGTAAGCCCGACGAGGTCAGTGCCGCGATCCGACCCGGGGATACACGAATCGTGTGGATCGAAACACCGGCCAATCCCAACTGGCAGATCACCGACATCAGAGATATGGCCGACATCGCTCACGCCGCCAACGCCCGACTCGTGGTGGACAGCACAGTCGCGACCCCGGTGCACACCCGACCGATCGAACACGGCGCTGACCTCGTGGTGCACTCTGCCACCAAATACTTGAACGGGCACAGCGATGTCCTGGCCGGAGCGGTCGTGGCGGCGGTCGATGACCCCTTCGTTCAAAGGATCCGGGCATGGCGCCGCAGTAACGGCGGGGTCCCGAGCGGTTTCGATGCGTGGCTGCTGTTGCGGGGAATGCGCACGCTCTATCCGCGGGTGCGGCAGAGTTCGGCGACTGCCCTCCAAATCGCCGAACATTTCGATACCGATGATCGCGTCGATGTAGTGATGTATCCGGGTCTCCCGAGTCATCCGGACCATCAAGTCGCTGCTCGACAAATGACCGACGGCTTCAGCGGGATGCTGTCGATGCGGATCCGAGGCGGCGAGGCAGCGGCTATGGCGACCGCAGCGCGGCTGAAATTGTTCGTTCGCGCCACCTCGCTGGGTGGAACAGAAAGTCTGGTTGAGCACCGGGCATCGGTCGAAGGGCCCTCGACTCCCATTGCCGCCGATCTCCTCCGATTCTCCATTGGACTCGAAGCGCCCGAGGACCTCATCGCCGACTTAGATCAGGCGCTGAACCACGGTGTCAGCGGTGTGCCGGCCGAAACACCACCGTCCGACGCGTTCAGCACGCTGCGTCGCTCAGCCATGGCCCGCGGCGGCGACCTCGAACGTCGCGATGGCCAGGTGGTGGCGGTCGGGTCACCTGGAGCGGTGCAACCACTGCGTGATGAACTCGATCTCCCGCCAGTCACAGCGACGACCGTCGCAGGCGTTCTTGTCGAGGTCATCAATCCAATGGTTGCCGCCCACGGTGGAGAAATCGTCGTTGACTCAGAAGTCGGCGGGGTAATCAGTGTCCGTCTCACCGGCCGATGTCAGGGGTGCGCCCTGGCGCAGGTGACCGTTCGCCAGGGAGTCGAAGTGCTACTTCGACAACACGTCGCCGGCGTCACCCAAGTCATCGATGTGACCGATCACAGTGCCGGAACGAATCCGTACTACCCGACCACGAAGCGCTGATCGTCAGGGCTGACGACCAACGAATGCAAGAAGCTGATCCTGTGAACTGGCGTCGGCGGCAACCTCGATGGCCGGACCGAACATGGTCTCACTCCGGAGCATCTCTTCGGGCAGGCGGCGAAGGCCCATCAGCGTCGCCTCGACGGCTCCAGCCGGAAGGGTGTCGTCAACGCCGATCGATCGCGCCAGATCCCACGAATGAACCAGCAGGTCACCAATGATTAGACCCGCCACGCCCTGCTTTGGCATGCCGCCAAGGGCCTCGGCCGTTCCTTCCAGATTTGCCGGGTCCTGAAGAGCGGCCGCGAGCGCTGGCTCAACGGTTGCCCAGTCATCGCCTGGCTTCGTTCCGGCTCCGAGCACTCCGCCACCGAGCCCTTGCCAGTGCATCGCGTGATCGAGGAGTTCTTGGACAGACCACTCCGAACACGTGGTGGGTGTGCCTAGATCGGCTTCCACCACCTGGCCCGACACTTCGTTCCACTTCGCCGCCGCCTGCTTCCAGATGTCACTGACTTCTGTCATGCCACTCTCCCTCTGATATCACGAGTCCAACGGGCGGAATTTACCGCGGTTCGGCGGCCCCGTCAATTATATTCCGACGCTGCCGGGGTGTTACCTCTCGTCGAAACGCTCCACGAAAATGGCCTCCCGATGGGGGCGGTACCCGCGTCCACTGGCGAGCAGTTCCGCCAATTCTCTTCCTGTTTTGTTTGTTAGGTCTCTTCGCCACGTTCACTGGGTGTCGGGGCCGAGATGCACTCCGCGGGATACGGGAACCAGCGCAAGTGTTCAAAATCGGCTGTGGTCTGTGGCGGCGCCAGTGCGGCGTGTGGATGGGTAGAGGTCTCGGTGGCTAAGCGCTGCGCCTCGACCAGGTATGTGCCGAGTTCGTGGGCACCCGTCATCCGCCGGTTCTCGAAGGCCATCTCTCCGGATGCATAGGACACTTCATCGAGGCTCATCGGCGGCTCGGGCCGCACGTTGGCATGACACCAAAGCCCATCGTCAGGTTCGAAGCGGTACAAGGGAAGCAGTTCGGCGCCCCTCGTTGCGATGAAGTGCACGGCATCGACGATGTACTGGAAAGTCGCCTCGGCGATGAAATAGTCGAAGCTCAGCCTCACCCATCCGGGTTTGATCCCCTCGCAGCCTCGACTGGCCTCGCGTCGGAACTCGTGCGATTGCTCGATATTGATGCCAAGGAGTCGATGTCCGTAAGGGCCAGCGCACGAACAGCCACCTCGTGCTTGGATACCAAACACATCATTGAGCAAAGCGACAACGAAGTTGTGATGAAGGTGCTGTTCGCCGTGGCGAACGACGAACGACAAGATCGACAGCCTCTCAGCATCATGACTGCCCAGCATGTTCATCCCCAGCCCCAACGCACTCACCAATGATGCGTCGGGCCTCCTCGCGGAACCGACTGGTCTGCAGACCGGTACCTGAGGACTCGGTATGAGTGTTGGCTTAGAGCGGCAACACGATGTCGCGAATGTAGTCCTCGATGAAGGCCAACGACCGTCCCGAGGCGGTGTAGTCGGCATATATAACCGGTCGGGGCCCAAACGGCCCGTCGATGACTTCGTCGCGACCTATAACCGAATCGCGGACGTAACGGACGAGCTGGTCCGGCCCCATATGACCACCAACCGGTTTCGACGACATCTGGTCCTCCTAGTTGCCTTCTCTCGGCATTCGCCAAGCGGAGGCATCCAACGTCCGCAAATTCTACTATCACGACCCTACGCCACACCCCCGACCAACTGCGCTACCCCATATTCTCGCCCGGATTTGCGTCGATCTCTCAACGCAAAAGTGCCCCCTTTCCGCCCAAGCAAGCTTGGGGGAGTATTGTTCCGCAACGTGACCGACCGAGAAGATGTCATGAGCCGAACACAATCAGTTGCCGAAGCTGCGACCGCCTGGCGTCAGCGCATCCACGCCCACCCCGAGCTTGGCTTCGAGGAAGAAGCGACCAGCGCATTAGTGGCCGAACTGCTTGGCGAGTTCGGGTTTGATGTCCACTCCGGGATCGGTGGCACTGGGGTGGTCGGCGTTCTGCGCCGAGGTTCCAGCACTGCAGCGATCGGCCTGCGAGCCGACATGGACGCTCTGCCCATCGAAGAGGCCGGCACTGTTCCTCACAAGTCAACTAGGGCG
>CAWKYX010000255.1:0-5579 GCA_963854265.1 Acidimicrobiia bacterium | reverse complement strand
GAGTAAGCAGGACGGGTGTGTCCATCACGGTCAGCGAGCGGTACGAGTGCGGCTCGGGGAGCTCCAAGCTCAGCGCCAGCGCCAGCGGGAGGTGCCCAAAGATCTGGTCGACTTCATGGTGGAATCGGTCGGCATCGAGATACACCTCGACGGGTATTTCCATGGTCGACTCGGCCTGGTCAGTGCTGTCGTCGCGATAGTGAGCGACAGCCCTGCGGACCAGGTCGAGTGTGTCGTCGTGTAGTTCCATGCCGTGAATGGTACCTATTGCTCGTTGTGGGTGCATCCGGAGACTCAGGCCCGACGCATCGCCCAACAATTGCGCCTCCTGCGCCGGTGCGTGCGTCCCAGGCGGTGCCTTGTCAGGGAGCGCGGAGCTGAGCGCTGAAGACCATTGGCCGGTGGTCACCGTAGGCGGTTGACCGTTGCGTTTTCAGTGGCTGAGAACGGCGTCGTGGGCGAAGTGGGCGACGTAGCGGTGGTAGTGCTGGAGGGCAATCTCGTTGCGACCGAAGATGAATTCTGTGTTGGCCCCCGAAGGCAAGGCCTGCTGAATCATTGCGCCGACGGCGTAGTCCTCATCACGCACAGCTGTGAGCGTCATCTCACTGAAGGCTGCGGTGGCGGCTTCTTCTTCGGGGTTTGTGGGTGCCTTGCCTGCAAGCACGGTCTGTCTGGTGACGGTCGTGTCTGGCGTAGGCCCGGGGTAAACCTGGGTCACCAGCGCATGGTCGCCGAGGATGCCCGAGATCGAGAGATTGGGAAACCCCGAATGGATCTGCCTTATGTATTGGGGAAGGTTCTCCCACTGTTCTTCAGGAAGATCAACGATGTCTGCCACTTCCTTGCGAGCAAGCACGAGGCGTTGGTGCGGGCCGTAGGCATCGTGCAACAGCAGGTTCGAGACCGTGTGCTTTCCCAGGGTTTCGGCGTGTACATATTTGTGGTGGTATGACTCGAGGTAGCCGTCCCAGGCGACCTTCCATCCAAGTGACCCCACAAGATCGCGCTGTTCGACCAGGTGCCAGTTCTCGAGGTCCAGGGTGTCGAGTTCGGCAGCGAAGTCGCCCAGCCAGTCGTCGATATCGAACTCGCTTGCGGGATCGAGCGACACCCAGATGAAACCGGAGCGTTCTGCACAGCGGAGCTCGGTGAGCCCGCGTTCGCTGCGATTGACGTCGCCGAAGACCGCGGCACCGAACATTCCGTCGAGTTCGCCGCCGATGTTGTAGGACCAGCCGTGGTACGGGCAGGTGAATCCGCGGGCCGTGCCCGACTCGGACTGGCACAGTATTGATCCGCGATGGCGGCAGACGTTGAGGAACGCCCGGGCAGTACCGGTCTCGTCGCGAGTAAGCAGGACGGGTGTGTCCATCACGGTCAGCGAGCGGTACGAGTGCGGCTCGGGGAGCTCCAAGCTCAGCGCCAGCGCCAGCGGGAGGTGCCCAAAGATCTGGTCGACTTCATGGTGGAACCGGTCGGCATCGAGATACACCTCGACGGGTATTTCCATGGTCGACTCGGCCTGGTCAGTGCTGTCGTCGCGATAGTGAGCGACAGCCCTGCGGACCAGGTCGAGTGTGTCGTCGTGCTGTTCCATGACGAAAATGCGCCTTCTATTTGTGGCCAGTTCAGCCGGCGACTCAGCGCCGGCACTTCGCCTAAGCATCGCGCATCCTGCGCCCGGCTGCGACCCATGTGCGCGTTGGTGGGCGCCGAGCCAGGTTTCAGCGTTCCCACAAGCGGATCGTGTGATCGCGAGAACCCGTGGCCACCAGCGAGCCGTCAGACGAGAACGAGACGGCCAAGATGGTGTGAGCATCGACCCCGACCGCGACTCGCCTCGGGCAATGGCCGACTATGTCGAGCAGGTCGATCCGACCTTCGTGGGACTGACGGGGACCCTCGACGAGGTCGATCACGCGGTCTGGCCATTCGGGCTGTTCTACGAGTACGACCTCGAAGACTCCGACGAGTACTACCTGGTGAACCACACCTCGCGGACCTTCCTGGTCGCGCCCGATGGGCGCCTTCGGGTCACCTACGACTTGGCCGCGACCCAGGAAGAAATCGTCGCTGACCTCGAGCACCTCTTGGCCGACGAACCACCTACAAAGCGGGGTGCAGCGAGCTCGTAACTGCGTCCGCAGACGAAGCGTTGGTCGGCACCGTCAACATCTCTCGTGGGGCCGCACGGGCTTGGGACCGTCTAGACCGTGCTGACACTCCAGCGTGTTGCTTCCTCGATGCCGAAGAGGACGACTTCGTCGCCGCCGGCGGTCGCGAACGACGTCGCGAGATCAGGATCGATTGGCTCGGATCGCAAACAGAGCCGGTCGGTGGCCGGCTCGACGCCATAGGCGGCAGCGCCGTTGTGCGAAACGAACGAGGGCAGCTGATCGAGGGCACCGGCGTTCGCGAACACGTCTGCGACGACCTCGAGGCCGTACGCGGCGTTGAAGACACCGGCTTTGGCTTTCGGGCCGTACTTAGCCGTGGACGGGTGCGGAGCGGAGTCAGTACCCAAGAAGAAGTCTTGGGCGCCACTGGTCGCTGCTGCCACCAGGGCTCCGCGATCGGTCGCGGAGTTGATGACCGGTTTGCAATACAGGTCGGGCCGCATGCCATCGGCAAGCAAGTGCGAGCGTTCCCGTGCCAAGTGATGGGGCGTGATCGAGGCAACCGCTTGGCTGTGGCTGCGCACGAATTCGATTCCAGCGGCCGTTGAAACATGCTCGACAGTCACTGCCAGCTGAGGCAGTCGATCGCACAACGGTGCCAGTTCGGATTCGAGGAAAGCCGCCTCGCGATCGAAGATGTCGATCGATGGATCGGTGGCCTCGGCATGAACCAGCAGAGGTACTTCCAGCTCTGCCAGTACTTCGAAGAGTTTCATGAAGTTGGCCAGGCCAGTCCCGCCTTGCTCGGAGTTTGTGGTGGCTCCGGCCGGGTAGTACTTCACCGCCTTGACAATTCCCTCGCGGACACCCCAGCGAAGATCAGCCAAATCAAGATCGGGCGAGCAGTAGAGAGCCATGACCGGGCGAAAGTCCGGAGCGTCGGCGGGTGCGTGATGCATGATCCGCGCCCTGTACGCGGCAGCTTGTGCGGTGGAGACGACCGGTGTGGCCAGGTTGGGCATAACCATCGCGTATCGATAGCGGCGGGCTGTGTAGCCAACAACCGCTGCGAGCATGTCGTCATCGCGGAGATGAACATGCCAGTCGTCGGGGCGCGGTATCTCGATTTCGGTGGCCATCGGGCAGACGATACCGGGCCAGTCGACTGGTGATGAAGGTCATGCGACGGCGGTGATCAGTTGGAGGAGCCCGATCATCCATACATGGCCATGTGACCAAAGCCAGGTTCCTTGTCGACGGCACTGGTCTCGCCAGGCTGGATGGACCTGTACACCCACTGCGGGGGTCAGGTCAGCTGGGACAGGGAGATGGCACCGACCGTCACTCGGCTCGGGGGTCGTGGTGACGCTTGGTGTGCTCGATGGCTACTTGCTTAATCTCATCGACGCCCGACGCGCTTTGATGGGGCCGTGGGCAGACTCCTCGTCATGTTTTTGGGGGACCCAGGCGTCTTGGGGGGGGTTCCCATGACCTGGAACTGCGCGAATCACCCATCATGGAGCCAGGCAGCAACAATGACACGGACATTCGCCGGCGACAAGAAAGACGGCGAATCCATCCTGGGGACATACGAGAAGAAGGCAGTGGCCAACACGGTTCGGCTCGGCTACGTGGCGCTCAACACGCTCGTGTTCTTTACGGGTACCGACATCTTCTGGTGGGGTGTCCCGGCAGTGCTCGCGGCACATGTGACTGCTCTGGTAGCGGTCGCGCGTGGGGTGCAGAAAAACCTCGGGCGACTGGACATGGATGCACGCGACGCAGCCGAAGCCAGCATCGGTGGCTAACGTCGCCACCATGCCCGAGATGACTGATGCCGAAGCGGCCGCCTTCTTGGATGAGCCTGGTCATCTCCTCCGGATCGGGACCGTGGACGACGACGGTCAGCCGTTGGTCGTGCCGATCTGGTTCATGCGGTCGGCCGATCGCTTGCTGTTCACGCCACGGGCTCGTTCTGCATGGCTGGGTCATCTCCGATCGAACCCGCGGGCGGGGTGCACGATCGATGAGGCTGGCGGCGCGATGCGCAAGGTCGTCGCCCGTGGCGAGGTCACCGTGGTGCACGATCTCGGCGACGACGATGCTTGGCGCGACGTCTATCGGGCCATCACCATGCGCTATGTCCCCGAGCATTGGGGCGAGTCATACCTGAACGACACCCACGACGAGCCTCGTGCATTGTTGTCGTTGTCGTTGACTGACGCCCGGGTATCAAGGTGGCGCATGCCTACCGCCGACGAAGACCAACTCGCGGTCTGGGCGCCTCGGTACTACCACGACGACCGCGGCTGACTCGCTGTCCTCCGACACCGAACGCAAAGTGCGCCGATGGGTGGCCAAAACGGCGGCCGCCGGCAGGGAAACCCCTGCCGGCGGCTACGCGTCGGTCTCTCTTGATCCGCTTTGTCTGCGGCTACCCGTAGTTGCTCGAGGAGTCGACAGCGCTGGTCCACTCAGCTAGCAGATCTGGCCACACTCGCGGAGGACTTCTTCGCCGTTGCCGAACGCATCGAGCACCCAGACTTCGTCCTCGACGAAGAACTTCACTCGGACCCATTCGCCGACTTCGATTTTGATGACCGCTTCGATGCCTTCGACCTCTTGGACCGACTTGACTCGGGCGATGTTGCCTTCGACCAGCACCCCGACGTTGCCGAATCCGCACGACACCGTGCCGTCGTAGGAGGCGATCTTAGGCTCGACAATCCAGGTTTCGTGTTTGATCTTGGCGCCCTTGATCCATGCTCGGACGTTATGCTCGAACCCGTCGTTGGTGAAGTAGGCATGGACTTTGGTGCCTGTGCTGGAGACGATCACCCCATCGAAATACTCGTGGGTCGACAAGATGGCGAGCCAAAGCTTGTCGCCCTCGCGTTCGACCACAACCCGACCGGCGTCGCCGACGGAGATCTCTTTGCGAGTCTGTATCTCGGGCTCTTCTTCTTTGGGTTCCGGTGTGATGTCCTTCAGTTGGACTTCGAGTTCGGGGTTGATCCTCGCCAGTAACGTCACCTTTGCGCTGGTCAAGACCACCGTGATGCCCGGACTCTCTGCGAGTTCGACCAGTTCGGCATCCCAGCCCGGGGCCAGCCAGACCTCGCCGAGGGTGACGCCTTCATTGGTGACAACCACCGATGCCGAGCCTATGAGTCCGAGTTCTACCACTCGGACGTCAGCTTCCTTGGTGTTGTCTTCGACCCCATCGGATGTGCCGTTGGTCTCGGCCTCTTCGCGTTCGGCTTCGTCGGCCTTGTCCGCGTTGTCGGGTCGCTCCTCGCGCTCGACCGGTTCGGGGGCTTCGGTGGCCAGTTGGGCCACGTCTGCTTGCGCTCCCGGGTTGTCGCGGAGCACCGATACCGCGACGCCAAGCATGAGCGGCATCATCAGCAGCGCAGCGATGCGCTTCCGGGCATAGGAGCGTCGGGCAGCGATGAGCGT
>CAWKYX010000254.1:0-5614 GCA_963854265.1 Acidimicrobiia bacterium | reverse complement strand
CTCTCGGCTACGCCCTTTTCCACAAGGAGCGCACTGGTCGAGGCCAATACATCGACATCGCCATGATCGACTGCATGTTCCATATGCATGAGGGTCATCTCGAATGTGCCCATCTCGGTGACTACGAGCCCATTCGTATGGGCAATCACCACGAGTTGGTATTTCCCGTCGGGACCTTCAAGGGACCCGAAGGCTGGATAGTGGTCCTGGCTCTCGACCGACAGTGGCCGAATTTCTGCAAGGCGATCGATCGACCTGATCTCATCGATGACCCGCGATACGCGGCCATGGAGGACCGCGCGGCGTGCCGCCACGAGTTGGTTGCCCTGACTGAGGCATGGATGAACACCTTCGACACTGATGCCGAGGTCATCGCTCGCCTCGAGTCCGAGAGGGTTCCGTGTTCACCTGTGCTGTCGCCGCTCGACGCCATCGGCCACGAATACTTCGAACACAGGGACATGGTTCGCTGGGTCGAGGACCCCGTACTCGGCAAGATCCCTATACCCGGTTACCCCTTTAAGTTCGGTGGACAACCGGAACTTCCGGATCTGACAGCTCCTCTCCTGGGCCAGCACAACTCGGAGATACTCGGCTCCCATCTCGGAATGACCGACGAGCGGATTGGCCAACTCACCGCTGCCGGCGTACTCACCGTGGGGACGACGTGACCCCTATGCCCGCCAAACCCCCCCCAAACTTCAAGCCATGACCAGCCGAGGAGGAAATCTTGACTGACACCATCGCCACGCTCGCCGCAGGCTATCGAGACGGATCGCACAGTCCGGTCGAAGCTGTAGAGGCCTGCCTCGCCGCCATCGCGACTCTCGACCCAAAGATCGGGGCGTGGCAGGCGGTCTATGCCGACGAAGCTCGTGCGGCAGCCAAGGCCGCCGAAGGCGCCATCCGCGCGGGTCACCGTATCGGCCCCTTCCATGGGATTCCGTTCGCACTGAAGGACATCATCGACCTGGAAGGCAGAGTTACCACGGCGGGTTGCGCCGAATGGGCTGACCGCGTTTCGCCTACAACCGCCACCATTGGAGCCCGTCTGCTTGCGGCCGGCGGCATCTTGCTCGGCAAGACCAAGACCGTCGAATTCGCCATGGGAGGCTGGGGCACCAATCAGCACATGGGCACCCCTTGGAATCCCTGGGACGAAGAAGTAGCCAGGACCCCCGGCGGTTCCTCATGTGGCTCGGGTGCTGCGGTCGCATCCGGAATGGCTACGTGTGCCGTCGGCACCGACACCGGCGGATCGGTGCGTCTACCTGCCGCCCTGTGCGGCATTGTCGGTCTCAAGACCACCGAGGGTCTGCTACCCACCGACGGAATCGTCCCCCTGTCACACACCCTCGACACTCCCGGACCCATGACCCGTTCGGTCATCGATGCAGCCCTCATGTTTGACGCCATGGCCGGCGCCAGCCCAGTCGACGTCGATCGGGATTGGATGGCTGAACGCGGTCGCTATCACCAGCTGAAACGTGGCGTGCGTGGCCTACAGATGGCCTGCCTCGGCGAGCGCGAACGCGATGGCATCGATCCTGACCAGTTGGCCGCCTACGACGCCGCTCTCGAGACCCTTATCGAGCTTGGTGCAACAATCGTCCCCTTCGACCCGCCCAAACCGTTCGAGGATATGAAAGAAGCCACGTTCACAACGGTGATGGCCGAGGCTTATTACCACCACGGGGATCTGATGGACGATCCCGATGCTCGAGTCGACGAGAACGTGCGCACTCGAATTCGTGCCGGAGCCGGCATCACTGGCCGCGAATATGTCGCCGCTTCGCTGCAGCGCAAAGCCGACCAGATCGAGTTCTTCGACGCGTTCGGCGACTTCGGCGCTTACCTCACGCCGACGACTCCCACGTTGCCTCTACCGCTAGAGACGCTGGATGAAAGTACAACGCCGGCCCACTTCACTCGCGCCGGCAACTACCTCGCTATGTGCGGAACCAGCTTGCCCACTGGGGTTTCACCTGGCGGGTTACCGACCTCACTACAGGTCGCATGCCGGGGCGGATCCG
The DNA here is from genome assembly GCA_963854265.1 of Acidimicrobiia bacterium. Lineage (GTDB taxonomy): Bacteria > Actinomycetota > Acidimicrobiia > Acidimicrobiales > UBA8592 > CAWKYX01. The sequence goes on along the minus strand of CAWKYX010000254.1, from coordinate 3,581 downwards.
AAACACTCTCCCTACGAATAGCTGCCGCATACGAAATTGCCCGAGGCCCGATGCCCAAACCTCCGCTGTCTGCTTGAGTAAGCACTATCGAGCCACCCTGGGAAGAACCCATTTGGGAGAGTGTTTTGTCTGAAAACTCCGAGCGTGCCGCCGTCGGACCGTTGGTGAGTGTGGGTTGGCTCGCTGAACATCTCGACGACCCGCAGGTGCGAATCATCGACGTCCACCTGGATCCGGTCCCGTACGAGGAAGGGCACATTCGTGGTGCCGTCGCTTGGCCCGCGATTGGCTCCTTGATAGATGCCGATTACCGACACGACTTCGATGCAGAACATGTGACCGAACTGCTCGAGCGCACAGGCATCGACCGTGACACCATCGTGGTCGCCACGAGCGACCACTTAGCTTTGGCACCCTGGGCGTATTGGTATCTGAAGTCGGTCGGCTATGACCGAGTCGTCGTGCTCGACGGCGGACCGTCGAAATGGCTGGCTGAAGGACATCCGCTCACAGCCGTGGTGCCGGAAGTTGCTCCAACTACCTACCAGGCGCCCGCATTCGACAGCACGCGACAGGCGCGCCTCGCCGATGTACGTGCCGCAGTTGACGATGAAGCAGCGGTGCTGCTCGACGTGCGAACACCCGAGGAGTGGGATGGCGAAATCTTCATGCAGACCCCCGCCGTGGCCGACGAGCGAGCAGGTCATATCCCTGGAGCCGTGCACCTCTTCTACGGGCAAGCCCATCAGCCCGACGGCACTTTTTGCCCCACCGCCGAACTTGCTGCGCTCTACGCCGATCATGGAGTGCGGCCAGATCAAGCGGTCATTACTTACTGTGCGGTCGGGATGAGATCTGCCCACACCTGGTTCGTGCTGTCTGAAATGCTCCGATACCCGGACGTTCGAAGCTACGACCGGTCATGGAACGAGTGGGGACGTCTACCTGACACTCCGATCGAGACCTCGGAGTCGGCAAGCTAGGCCGAAGTGATCTCTCGGCAGTTGCCTGGATTCGCGCCGACCGGACATCATTCTTGGTTGCGCAAGAGGTTGGCAATGCGGGCCGTGGCCGGACCAGCTCCCGAGTAGTGCGCCGCTTGCGACATGTCGGTGATTGCTTCCCAGTTGGCAGCGATGTCATCTGGCGTTGCCTGATCGGGTGGAAGCACTACACCGGCTCCCTCGACGACCTGGACAAGTGAGTAGTAGCCGCCTCCGGCTTCGACGATGGCGCCGCTGGCCTCGCACTCTTCTGAGCACAAGTAAACGACGGCTGGACTTACGAGCGAGGGGTCATACAACGAGACGTTGTCGCCCATCAGGGACTCAGTCATTCGTGTTGTTGCGACCGGAGCGATGGTGTTCACCTTGATGCCGCGCGATGCGCCCTCGAGGACCAGAGTGTTCATCATGCCGACCACGGCCAGCTTGCCGGCGGCGTAGTTCGTCTGGCCGAAGTTGCCGTACAAACCAGCTGCGCTGGTGGTGAAAACCACCCGGCCGTATTCCTTGTCTCGCATGATCGGCCAAGCCGCGTGGGTTGGGTAGGCATTACCCATGAGGTGGACGCCGATGACGGCGTCGAAGTCCTCATGGGACATCTTCGCGAACGTTCGATCTCGGAGATACCCGGCGTTGTTGACCAGGACGTCGACGGTGTCGTAGGCGTCGATTGCTGTTCCGATGACGCCCTGCCCACCCTCGTGGGTTGACACGTCGTGGAAGTCGGCGACTGCCTCGCCGCCGGCGTCTCGGATCTCGGTCACGACTGCCTCTGCGGCAGAGTCGCCGCCGCCATGACCATCGAGGCCAACGCCGGTGTCGTTCACCACGACTCGCGCGCCAAGTGCTGCAAGCGACAGTGCGTGGCTGCGGCCCAGCCCTCGCCCTCCGCCGGTCACCACTGCCACCTTGTTATCGAAGCGGATGCTCATTGACGCCCCTCCCAGGTTGTTGGAGACGACGATAGGTCAGGTGGCGCCCCGGCTGTCGAGGTATGTCCGCGCCTATGGTCTGGAGCGGGGATTGTCTGAGGCGGGGAATGAGGGGAAACGAAATGGACTTTGCAATTACGGGCCTGGGCGCGGTGTCTCCGATTGGGTTGAGCGCCGACGAGTTGTGCGATGCGTTGTTGGGAGGCGCGGTTGGCATCCGAAGCGCGCCCTGGAGCGAGCTGGGTGGCGGCGGTCTCTACGCAGCGATCGACGACCGTTTCGATCCCAATGATTGGATGGGCGATCGGGTGGTGGCTGGCACCGACGGGAACGCCCGTTTCGCTCTCGCTGCGTCGGCTCAAGCGCTCGACGACGCTGGCCTCGAACCGTCTGAGCTCGACAAGCGACGCACGGGCGTCGTACACGGCACGTCTATGGGAGGCCATTTCGCTCTGTCGCGGGCTCAGTTCGATTTCGACAGGGCCGGCGCCGAAGCTGTCGACCGCAAGACTCAGATCAAGATCTGGACCAACATGGCGGCCGCTCAGATCTGCCTTGCGCACGGCCTGCATGGAGTTTCCACGACGGTCGCGACCGCGTGCGCATCATCGCTCGATGCGCTTGGCACCGCGGCGATGTACTTGCAGACGGGGCGGGCCGACGTGGTGCTCGTCGGTGCCACCGAGGGTGGATACGTGTGCGATCCGGGGCAGGCCCATTTCGCTCCTGCCGTAAGCGCTGCTGAGCAGAGTTACGGGATGCGCCAAAGCGAAGAGGACCCGTTTCGTGCGCTGCTTCCTTTCGCCGCAGATCGAGCAGGCATCGTGTCGGGCGAAGGGTCGGCGTTCTTCGTGCTGGAAACGGCTGAGCACGCGGCGGCTCGTGGCGCGAACGTGCGCGCTTGGTTACGCGGCGTTGGGTCCCTGGCCGATGCATACCACCCCAGTTCGCCCGAACCGCAGGGGCGTTGGGAACAAGAGGTGATGGAGGAGGCTCAACGTGCCGCTGGCGTCGGGCCCGCAGATATCGACGTCCTCTACGCTCACGCCACCGGTACACCGAAGGGCGACGAGGCCGAGATTCGGGCACTGAACCGTGTGTTTGCTTCCACCGACGTGGTCGTCACCGGGATCAAGGGCCACACAGGACACACGGGTGCATCGTCTGGCGCTATGAGCATCATCTCGGGCATTCGAGCGATGGAGAGTGGGCAGCTTCCGGCCATTGCCGGTACCTCGATTCCCGATCCTGAGATCGCGTTCGATGTTGCGATCGGCGAGGTGCGCACGATGCGGGTGGACACCTTTCAGGTGAACTCGTTCGGCTTCGGCGGCCAGAACGCGTCGGCCGTCGTGTCGAATGCGCGAGGCGATTCGTGACCTGGACAGTTGCGGACTGTGTGGCGGCAGGTGCCAAGGCTGTGCCAGATCGGGTGGCGATCGAAGTCCTCGATCCCCGATCGCGGGGGACCGACCCGATCGAGTCTTGGACGTATCGTGCGTTTTGGCGGCGGGTCGAGGGGTTGGCTGAAGCGCTCAATCACGTAGTCCCAGGCCCGCATGGGCCGGCCGTGGCGATCATTGCCCCCAACTCGGTCGACCACCTGGCCGCGTATTTCGCGTGTCAGGTCGTCGGCGCAGCGGCG
>CAWKYX010000253.1:0-5614 GCA_963854265.1 Acidimicrobiia bacterium | reverse complement strand
TCGCTGGCTATGGCTAACGCTGGCCCTGACACGAACGGCAGCCAGTTCTTCGTTATTACCGGCGCCTCAGGCGTAGGCCTCCCGCCGGCCTATTCACTCTTCGGCAAGGTCGTGAAGGGCCTCGAGGTCGCAACCGAAATGCAGGGTGTGGCTACTGGTCCCGGCGATCGACCCAGCACCGACGTCGTCATCAACTCGGTGACCATCGCCGAAAGCTGAGGTTTCGGGCCGCTTGGTTCGAGACGCTATATCGAACGCCTGAGAACTCGGCGGTCCCGCTGTGTGTTGTCCAGCGCAGGCCGTCGGGTTCAGCGCGCGGTCTTGTGACCGCGCGGGCCGTCGGGCTCAGTTGTTGGCGCTGCCGGTTTCTTCGGCGGGCGTTTCGGGCGCTTCGGGTGTCGCGGCTTGTTGCGCTGCTTCCCAGTCGGCTACTTCGTCCAGCGTCGGGATGATGATTTCTTGCCCAATGCCGATGAGGTTTGGGTTGTCTAAAGCGTTCACGGCGATGAGGGCTCCGAGGGGGACGCTGAACTCGGTCGCGATCGTGCCCAATGTGTCGCCCTGCTCGACTGCGTAGGTCAGGCGGTCGAGTTCGATCTCAGGGACTTCGGCGGTGGGTGTGGGTGCATCGACCGTGCTGATCGGTGTGGCTGTCGGTGTGGTTTCGTCTTCGATCGCGGGTCGGTCGCCGTCGCTTGTGTCGTCGCCGCCACATCCGGCGATGAGGACAACCGCCGTTACCAATACTGCCAAAGTTGTGCGAATACGCATGTCCGTCCCCCGGGCGACGTGATGCTGGTGTTGGCCATGATGCTAACCCAGACCTCCTGAAGGACAGAAAAGCGCAGGTCAGCGCCTTAGCAGACGTCCGGGGGCAGGGCCGTTCCGGAGATGGGCCCCTATGTTTGCCGATGTGGCGCGTTCAGCCGGCATGAGCCGACGGGTCCCACCAGAGAGCGCCTGCAGACTCCATCGCCGCCTCGAGGTCGTCGAGTGTGTCGCTGCCGTGGGAAAATCCCAGTGTGGCGTCGAGATGCGCGAGCAGGGTCAGCAGGGTGGTGGCCAACCCGTCGGGGGTGCGGACGCCTCGCCGCGTGCACCATCCCGACAGATCGATCCACCACAACCGCCAGACGTCATCTTCGGTCCAGCGGCAGACCGGCACGGGCACCTCGGCTTTGGCGGAGAGGATCACGGTAAGGGCGTCGTAATCCAGACGTCGGCCATTGGCCAGAGCCCATTGTGTTGCCTGGAGGCGCAGTGTGGAGGCGCCAGGAGTGAGCCGGGCAACTCGGCGGGCTCGTGGTTCGGTGCTGGTCTTCATGTGTCCCACTGTGGCAAGGGGGTGTGACACTTTTCTTTTTTGGCCCGTATCCGCCGGCGCTACGAGCCGGCAGCGCGCTCGTAAATGTCTGGGGCGAGGACGCCTTCGAGCTGGCCATTGGTGACCAGTTCAAGATCATCGAGCATGACCGAGGCGCCACCGAGGCTCAGCGTCAACCCAACCTCGGCGTCAGTTCTGCTACCCGACCGCAGGTTCACCCGACCTGCAGCGAGAGGACCACGACCCGCCGCCATGCGAGCTGTGTCGAAAGGTCCGAGCTCGGACCCTCGGCGGGTGAGATTCATTCCCCAGCCGATTTCGGCGATGTCGAGAGCGTGTTCGTCGTCGACACCCTCGAGGTGAGAACGCAGGATGTCGGCATCTGCGGTTTCACCCAGCACGTCGTTGATCTTGCCCTTGCTGATCTCGAGCCGCACCGGCGAGCGAATGAGATGGCCAGCCTCATGAATGATGTCGCCGGGCATGGCCACGATGCACCCGGCAATCGACGAGTGTTTCGGCTGGCTCCACACGGCCCCAGCAGGCCAGTGCGCGAGTTGGCCGGGTTTGACGACAGTCCCTGGTGATGATCGGGATCCGACGTCTTTGACGCTCATCTTCAGCAAGGTTCCGGCTGGGGACGAAACCGTCAGCGATGAGGCGTGTTCGAGGAGCTCCTCGGCCCGCTGCAAGCGTTTCGCGAGGCCCGGGTGCGCGACGAGATGGTCGATCTCCGATACGGACCCCACATCAATGGCCAGGATTCGGGCTTGCTCAAGGATTTCATCATGAGCGGTCGACCGCTCCAACAGCCCGCCGTTGATGTCCACTACGAGATCTGCTGCCGTCAGCGCCAGCGCGACGGCCTCAGTGTCCACGGGGTCGCCGCCATCGAGCAGGGCGCCCGATCGCACGATAATTTCCGCTACCTGACACCCCAGCCGTTCCAGAGCGAGAGCGAACAGCCCGCGTAGCTCGACGTCGTCGATATCGGTCGCGAGCACAATTGCGGTCTCGCCCGCGACTGCGTCACACAGTTCAAGTTGACGGGTCACCGTGTCGATCCAACGCCAGGTGGTGATGACGGCTCCTCGGGTAGTGGGCGGCCAAGGCTGTCCACGCTACTGGTCCCAGCAGTGTCAGCCGTACTCCAGTTAAGCGCCCTCTGAAGGGGCTATCCATCCGTTGATCCTGGTCGGGCGGTACTTTCGTGGAGTAATGACCGACGTCTTCTGCGGCCGAGTGGGATGCGGCGAGTCCGCTGTTGCGGCCTTGTTGATGTCACCCCAAGACACCCAAGCCTGGATCGTCGCGCCCGATCACCCATCGGCGCCCGAGGGCGTGCCACTCTGCACAACCCATGCCGATCGAATCTCGGTGCCCTTTGGCTGGACCCTTGCCGACGATCGCCCGCCACCCAAGAAGAGGCGGCGCAAGAAGAAGGCGCCCGACACACCGCCTGAACTGGAGCTCTTCGTCGAGCAATCCGAGGCGATGCCGGCAGACGTTGCTGCGCTCGATCCCGAGCCCGCCGAAACAGATCCCGATGAGCGCACACCCCTGCTGCAACGGGCATTTCGCGTCGTCCGCGACGATTAGGCCTGTGTCGGTACCTGAAGGTCTGGAGTCCCACCTGCTCTGGGTCGGGCACGCGTGTCGAGGACTGAGGTGACCAACAACGGCTCACCACAACATGCGCGAATCGAGACGCCGGCCGTGGGGCGGTCTCGCACATGGATCGTTGCTGGTGTGCTGGCCGTTGCGGGCCTGAGCGCCATTGTCGGTCTTGTGCTGAGGGCCGGCGGCACCGAAGACGAACCGGTCGTCGAGGCCATCCCGATCGTCGACCCCACCAGCGCCGTGATCGCCACGCCTACGCCCACCCCACAACCGACGCCATCGCCAACGCCTGCACCCACTCCGACCCCGTTGCCCGCTCCGACCCCGACGCCCTATGCCGGGCTGGTGGACCCCGCCTCGGTGGGTCAGCCATACGGTTCGGAAGTCACGGGGCTCCTGACGTTCCGCGGCAACCCGACCCGTACTTTCTACGGACAGGGCTCGGTGCCGTCCAACCCCCGAGTTCAATGGTCCTATCCGCCCGGGGGGTCGATGTGCGGTAGGACCGGCTTGGGTGGTGGCACCGAGGTCTGGTGCGGCACGGGCTGGACGGGCCAGCCTGCCATTGTCGAACGAGATGATGCGACTTGGGCGGTGTTCGGCGCCTACGACTACAACGTCCACTTTCTCGACGCCTCCAATGGCGAACAGCTGCTGTCATCGTTCCGTACGGGGGACATCATCAAGGGGTCGGTCACCATCGACCCCGATGGATACCCACTTGTCTATTCGGGTTCTCGGGACAACTTCTTCCACGTCATCGCTGTCGACCGCGACGAACCGGCCGAGCTCTGGCGTCTTGGGGCAGATGCCCCGGGGAGTCTGTGGAACAACGACTGGGATGGGGCCGCGATCGTCATCGACGACTACCTGTTCGAAGGCGGCGAGAACTCAATCTTCCATGTGGTGAAGCTCAACCGCGGCTACGACGAAGATGGGCTCGTGACGGTCGACCCCGAGGTGGTGTTCACCGCTCCCGGATACGACGACGAGTTGATCGCCAACGTCGGGAGCAACGTCTCGATTGAAAATTCGGTAGCCCTGTACCGAGAGACGGTCTACTTCGCCAATAGCGGCGGGCTCGTGCAGGGCTGGGATGTCAGCGGCATTGCCGACGGCATCGACCCCGAGCGAGTGTTCCGCTACTGGGTTGGCGACGACGTGGACGCCACCATCGTGATCGATGAGGACGGGGCCCTCTATGTCGGGGTCGAGTACGAGCGCGGAAATGCTCGAGCTGCCGAGGTAGGCCAGATCGTCAAGCTCGATCCTTCGAACCCTGAGGACCCGTTGGTCTGGTCCGTGTTCGACAACGATCGACTCCCAACGGGGGTCTGGGCCACGCCCGCTCTTTACAAGGATCTGATCGTGGCATCGACGGATTCGGGACGCATGATCGGGATCGATCGGTTCACCGGGGAGATCCGGTGGGAGATCCCGTTTAACAACAAGTTGTGGTCGTCGCCCGTGATCGTCGACGACACGCTCATCCAAGCCGATTGCGGCGGCACGGTGTGGGCGTTTGACGTTGCTGACACTATGGCTGAGCCGCGTCAGTTGTGGTCGATCGCCTTGGGCTCGTGCATCGAATCGACCCCTGCCGTATGGGATGGCCGCATCATTGTTGGCACCCGTGCCGGCCAAGTCCACATGCTGTCCGACTGAAAGCGCCCCATCGCGCTGGTGCCAGGCACCGCCGCGCGATTGGCGTTCATGATGTCGGGATCGGGGCCACCGTCGCTCGTCGGAAGTCACCGACACGTCACGAGTCGGTTCGCTCGTCCAGAAATGGGTAGTCGGCACGAACCCTTGCCACGAGGCCGGGGTCGACATCGCCGATCATCACGACTTCTTCGTTGGCCGCGGCGCCGACGACCAGTTCGCCCAAGGGGTTGAACAAGCGCGAGTCGCCCGAATGGTCCAGGCCGTCGTCGGCTGCGCCGACTCGGTTGACGCCCAGCATGTACGCCTGGTTTTCGATGGCACGGGCACGCAACAGCGTGGTCCAGTGTGTGGATCGCGCTGCGGGCCAGTTGGCGACGAGGACGTAGAGGTCGGTGCGGGCCGCCGCCTCCCAAAAGTTAGGAGCGAAGCGCAGGTCGAAACACACGAACAAGCTGACACGGGTGCCCTCGATGTCGACCGTGACAGCGTCGGCTCCGCCCTCGTAGTGGTCGGCTTCGCCTGCGTACGCGAAGCGATGGATCTTGCGATAGCGCTGTACGTCGCCGGTGGGCGAGGCGAGCACGAGGCAGTTGTGCGGGCGCCGTTGGTCGGGCAGTTGTTCGGGGAGCGATCCGCAAATCCACGTGCCGTGTTTGGTCGCTTGGTCGACGAGGAATTGTGTGCTCGGGCCATCGGGCGGCTCTGCGATCGCGCCAGTGTTCATGGAGAACCCGTTGCTGTACATCTCGGTGAGGGCCACTAAGCGCGCTCCGCCTTCGACGGCGTCGGCGATGAGGCCTCGGAGGTGATGAAAGTTGGTTTCGGGATCCTCCCAGGCGATGGTGTGTTGAATGCCGGCGACTCGGAGGGGCTTCGGCTCAGCCATTGGCAAGCTCCAGGCTGGCCAGCCGCTCGATGGCACCGGTCAGCACGTCGGGCTGCTTGCAGAACGTAAATCGGACGAGATGTCGGCCTTCGTCGTCGTTGTCGTAGAACACGATGTTG
>CAWKYX010000252.1:0-5675 GCA_963854265.1 Acidimicrobiia bacterium | reverse complement strand
ATACCACGCATAGACCTTGAAGTACTCCTCGGCCTCGATCTGGGCTCGACCCGAAACCAACGTGCGGCGCGATCCACGCAGCGTGGAGAACGTCCGCTCATGCATGAGCGTGGTCCGAGCGGCACGCCACCCCTCGCCTGGCTGGCCCACGATGTTCGCAGCAGGGATGCGGGCATCAGCCAAGAACACCTCGTTGAAGGACTCGTGGCAGTTCATCTGGACGATCGGGCGGACTTCGACGCCAGGCTGATGCATCGGGAGAACGAAGTAACTAATCCCCTGATGCTTGGGGACACTCCAGTCAGTGCGGGCGACGAGCATCGCGTAGTCAGCGTGGTGCGCGCTGGTGTTCCAGACCTTCTGACCGTTCACGATCCAGTCATCGCCGTCACGCACTGCTGTCGTTGACAGACCCGCCAAGTCCGAACCAGCGCCAGGCTCGGAGAACAGCTGACACCAGCTGACCTCGCCGGTGATGGTTGGATACAACACGCGGCGCTTTAGCTCATCGCTGCCATGGGCCAAGATCGTCGGGGCAGCGAGCGAGATGCCCGACCCGAGCGGCGGCCCTACCGCATCTGCGTCGTTGATCGCAGACGCCACGACACGATCGGCCCAGCTGGGAAGACCCCGCCCGTGCCAATCCTCGGGCCAGGAAGCGACCGCCCAGCCCGAGTCCGCCAACAGCATCCGCCACTCGCCGAGTGGACGCTCGCGGTCCCAGTTCTGCGCGAGCCAGGCGGTGACATCGGCCTGCACTTGGGCTTCGGTGACGGTACTCATGGCGCCGATGGTGCCACGAACCAAACCCGCCACTGGGCATTGTTCACCACTGGACGTTCACCACTGGACGTTCACCGGGTTGGTCACGCACAACTGTGAGCTTGATTGTTGGAGCGCGGTCTGCGTTACGAAGCCGGACACGCAGCGTTGACTGCGTGCCGACTGGTAACGGGGCAATCAGTATTCGAAGGCGCCGATGTCGTGGCTGGATCCACGCGAGCGGCGGCGGCCGGTCTTGTCATCCCACACCTCGGGCAATACGCGACCTGCGTCGATCGCCGGCGAGTTGCGGGACAACTTGTACGACCCAGGTTTGAGGCGAGAACCGCCCACGAATCGTGCACCGCGAGTCACGTCGCTGCTGTGGGCAGCCGCTCCGCCATTGCCCCGCGTCCACATGTTGTTCCTGAATCGGACGCCGTGGTCGTCATGGCAATTGCCTTGCCCGCCTGCGACAGGACGAACGATGTTGTTGTACACCTCGTTGCCGGAGTTGTTGGCGTTGAAGCGAATATCGAAGCCGCAGAGGGCATCGATGATCGTGTTGTTTGCGACCAACGTGTTGCGCAGGCCGGCGCTGGAACCTTGGAGGATGAACCCGACGCCCGAATAGACGTCGATCACCACGTTGTTGCGGATGATGTTGCCCGATGTTGGGTTGCCTGGGCCGGTGTACCAGCCAACCTCGTTGGCCAGCATGAACCCTGAGGCCTGCCATGCACCAAAGCCGTAGTCGCGTGTGAATGCGCGGTTGCCTGTCCACTTGCCGACGTTGTCTTCCCAGACGGAGTTGGTGGTGTTGTCGCCGTAGTACATGACGTTCCATGCATCGACCACGACGTTGCGACGGACTCGGCACCGATTGGACAACGGGCGATTGATGCCCTCGCCGTAGGTCCGCCGGACGTCATTGTCGGTGATCTTCACGTCGTTGGCGCCGAGCACGGAGATGCCTGATCCCCACCCGCCTTGGGTCGCGGGGGTGAAGCGCCGCTGATACCCGGCCTGGCGAACCACGTTGTCGTCCACAACGACCTTACGAACGGCATTGACCCGCTGATCGCCGACTGCGATACCGCTGTGGGGTAGACGGCGCACGGTGTTCTTTCGGATCTTGATGTCGCGCAAGTTCTGATTGCCGCTAACGATGATGCCTTGGGTTCGGTACGCATTCAGGTCGTGCACGTTGTTGCCAGTGATCCGGATATGACTCGCGTTGTACGCAGCGATCCCCTGGTGTCCGGTGCAGTTGAGGTTTCGTATCTGGGTGTAGTCACCAAGCGCGAGCACACAGTAAGCACCCGGCAAGGATGTGATCGGCGCCCGTTCACCGCGGGCTGACTTGATCACCAATGGCTGGCCCTTGACCCCGCCTTGCCACAGGCCCGACTGTGACGAGTTGTAGGAGTAGTTACCACCCCGCATGAGGACCTCGCCTCCGTTGGGCAGAGCAATCATGGCGGCCACGATCGAATACTTCGGTCGTGTACGCGTGCCGGGATTGCTGTCGTTGCCATTGGGCGCCACGTAGATCGTGCTGGACTGCGCCTGTGATAGCGACACATTGAGCGTCAGGGTGGAACCAACCATCAGCAGTGCGAGCACAACAGCTCGGACAAGACGTGGCCGAGCCTGGCGGCTCTGGAGCTTGAACCGAGCCTGGCGGCTTTCGTGGGTGAACCGAGCCATGCGGCTCTGGAGCTTCGACATTGGTCTAGGAAACCTTGATGAAGACGACGTGCCCGCGCCGTGGCATCGCGTTATCCGTGCCGCCCGGCCGCGCAACGTCGCGCAACGTCGCGCAATGGATCGTTGCCGGGCCATCGACGCCGGCAACCATGTTGTTTACTAGCTGTCGCCAGAATGGGTCGTTCGGACCCAGATACGCGACAACGGCGTTCAGGAATCGAGTCCTCGACGGCCTCCTTCGCGCAGGAGTGGTTCGTGGCTGCCAAATCGTCCGCCGCCGGGCTGGGCGCCCTCGGCTGAACCGGTGGTGAAGCCCCCATCGACCACGATCGTGTGGCCGCTGACGAAGCCGGCACGGTCCGACATCAACCACACCGCCGCTTCGGCAATGTCTTCGGCCAGACCTGGTCGACCTTTGAGCGGCGTGCCTTGTTCGGTGAAATACCGCAGGGATCGCTCGAGAGCCTCAGGGTCGCCGTACAAGACGTCGGCGTTCATCGGCGTGTTGTGCTTGCCAGGGGCAATGGCCGCAGCGCGCACACCAAAGGGCCCGAGCTCGGCAGCAAGATTCTTCGTGAATCCAACAATCGCGGTCTTGGCCATGTTGTAGGCGTGCGGACCCAAACCACCCTGGATCCCAGCAATCGAACTTGTGGCCAAGATGACGCCGTTGCCCTGCGGCTTCATCACCCGCGCTGCGTGTTTGGAGCCCAAGAAAACCGACTTCAACAACACGTCGATGCTGAACTCCCACTCGGCCAGCGGGATCTCGTCGATCGGGCCGACAGCGCCAACAATGCCGGCGTTGTTGAACATGCAATCGAGCCGACCCCACCGAGCAACCGCATCGTCGACGACACCGGCCACATCGTCTTCGGAGGTCACGTCGACATGCGTGGAGTGGGCAGCGTCGCCCAACTCTGCTGAGAGCGCATCGGCTTTGTCATCTTGGATGTCCGCGATACAGACCTGGCCGCCCTCGGCCACGATCAATCGGCAGGTGGCTTCGCCCAATCCGCTGGCGCCACCGGTGACAATCGCTGTTTTCGCTTCGATGAGGGCCATCAGTTGGTCTTCCCGTAACCGTCGGGCTCTTCCCAGTTGGCGGTGGCCTCCCATGTGACAGGCTGATCCCACGTCTCCGAGAACACGAACTCCTCGGCCGGCTGGCGCTGGGCGAGCCCCCATCTCCCGGTGGGGTAGCCGATCGGGATCATGGCGTGCATGTGCCAGAAACCCTCGGGCATACCCAGCAGTTCCTCAACCTCACGTTTGCGGAGCTTCAAGAGCGTCGTCACAAACGTGCCGAGGCCTTCGGCCCGCGCCGCCAAGCTGAGGTTCCACAGCGCCGGGAAGGTGGTCGACTCGCCGCGATCCTTACCGAACACGAAGATCATCATCGGGTGATGTTCGAAGTTCTCGATGAAGTCCTCCGCCGACTTTGCAATACGGCGGGTCTGGGCCATTGCTGGATCGTCGGGATCAACCGTGTCCAACTGGGTACGCACATCCTTGTAGGACGTCTCCTGCAACTCCCAGTAGGCGTCGTGATAAATCGCCTTGAGCTTGGCCAACGTGGCTTTGTCGGTCACGGTCATAAACCGAAAAGTGTGCGCATTGCCACCCGAGGGACCCCGAACAGCGGCATCGAAGATGCGACCCAAGACATCGTCAGGTATCGCATCTGGGCGAACTCGACGCATCGCACGGGTGGTGTACATCGCTTCATAAAGATCCATAGCAGAAGAAATTAACTCCGCGATATGTTCTTGGCGAACCCAACGACCCAGGGAGCCCGATGGCCGACGAAGAGTTCGACTACGAAGATGTCACCGTTTACACCCTCGATGACGCCGACGAAGAGGAAATGCTGCTCGCACAGAACGAGTGCACATTCATCTGGGCCAACAAAGAGGGATGGCCGCTGGGCGTCATCATGTCCTATGTCTGGAAGGACGGCTGCTTCTGGATCACGTTGTCGAGCCAGCGCCTCCGCGTCCCGGCGATGCGCCGCGACAACCGCTGTGCGGTATGCATCACCAGCAAAGGCACGAGTGTCGGCGGCAGCCGCACCGTCACCTACAAGGGCACCTGCGAGATCATCGAGAACCACGCGGACACCAAGGCCTGGTTCTATCCGGCGCTCGCTGCCGCCATTCGGCCCGGCAACGACGAATGGCAAGAGACCTTCACCCGCTTCCTCGATTCTCCCCGCCGCGTCATCTTCAAGATCACTCCAACGCAGCGCATCGGCTATGACGGCCGCAAGATGGGCGAAGCCACCGCGAAGTTTGCGGCTGATCACCCCAAACCGTGACAGACCTGCCGGCTCTCGCCGGCTCGGCCTCGGGGAGCGAGATCTTGTTTGTGGTGGCCATGGAGGCCGAAGCCGGCCCCGTCCGCCGCGCGCTGGGGCTCGATGGTCCCGGCGAGCAGCTCCACCCCGCATTCCCGGCTCGGGTGTGGCGAGGCGGCAACGTCGGCGGGCGTCTCGTCAGCGTTGCCGTCAACGGCATCGACCCCCGTTTCGACGTCGAGAGCATTGCCACGCAACCTGCGGTCACCACGACATTGCATGCCATCGAACACGTGGCGCCGACGCTGGTTATCTCGGCGGGCACGGCGGGCGGATTCGAGGCACGCGGCGGTGCCATCGGGAGCGTCTATCTAGCCGACCGCGTCGTCTTTCATGACCGCCGGATAGCGATCCCCGGGTGGGACGCCTATGGCGACGGCGACTACCCGGTGCTCGACCTCTCAGCGCTGGCGCAACAATTGGGTTTTGGCCTCGGAACCGTGAGTACCGGGAACGCGCTCGATGCGCCCCCTGTCGACGTCGACCGAATGCATGCGTCCAAGGCGGTGGCGAAAGAGATGGAAGCTGCGGCCGTGGCCTGGGTGTGTGAACGTATGGGCGTTGCGTTCGCGGCATTGAAGGTCATCACCGACCTGGTCGACCACCCCGAGCCAGCGGCCGACCAATTCACACGCAATCTGGCAATAGCGACAACACACCTGGCCGACGCCGCCGCATCACTCGCAGCGAGCCTGACGCTGCCCTCGAAGTAAACCGACCCCCTACAGGAGACAGATCATGCAGCTCGGATTGAGCGCCAACGAAGTCCTCACCACAACCCGTAGCGTTCGCAAGCGGCTGGACCTCGAACGGCCCGTCGAGCGCGAGATAATCGAGGAATGCCTCG
>CAWKYX010000251.1:0-5697 GCA_963854265.1 Acidimicrobiia bacterium | reverse complement strand
CACGGCGACCTCACACCAACCGAGTTCGCCCTACGGTGGACCCACCAGAACAACCAAATGCTCTCATAGCAACTGGTACAACAACCCGGTCCCCCTCAGCTCCCCGAAAGAAAAAGCGGTGCAAGGTGGCACCGTCGTTGCGTTCAGAGAGCCCAGAACCGAACGATCCTGAGGGTGCTTCGACCCGTCACCGACTTCGCGCTCATCCTCGTCGCAGCATGGTTTGGGGGGGGTGGTGGTAAAGCCCGAAACAGAAAGAACGGGGGTCATGGTGTCAGATGTCGAGTTTGTTGAGGGCTGTTCGCTGGGTGGCCGTCTTGACGGCCGACCGGCGACGGGTTCAGTCGGGGTTGGCCGTGGGTGGTCGTGCTGTGGTTTGTGCTCTGACCTGCAGTTTCGTTTGGAGCGGGTACGGAGAATCGAACCGGTCCGCGTTCACCCCGTTACGTTCACCCCGCTACTCAGCGTCGACCCTCGTAGATCCCGACGTCCCAGGCCACTTGTGGGACCGGTTTCCCCGTCGCCCGGACGATCCGCACCGCGCCCACACCGAACTTGGGGTCGCACTTCCTCCGCGCCTCTGACATCCCACTCCTGAGGCGCCATGTCTCCCGCTTCGGGAAACGCTCGGAGCCACTATGGTTGCGCACGAACGTCGGCGACTGTCGGCCACGGCTCCTGACCTCGGCGCCGTGCTGAATCTGGACTGCTCGACGCGGGCCGCAGAAGGGGATACACGATGAGAACAGCGGAGCAGCAGCGTACCTGGGCGGACCGAGCTGGGTGCCCTGGGGTTCTGCGATGAAGGTCTACGAAGCGATCGCGAATGCGCTCAAGGAGTGTGGTGGCGGTCACATGTTCGGCTTGATGGGCGATGGCAACCTTCGCTTCATCAACTACTGGGTGCACGGTCTCGAGATGCCATATTTCGGGTCGCGCCACGAGTCGGCTGCCATCGCCATGGCTGACGGCTACACGCGAATTTCGGACACGTTCGCGGTCGCGACGACCACCCAGGGGCCAGGGCTCACCAACGCGCTCACAGCACTCATCGCTGCACGGAAATCGCAGACTCCGCTGGTGTTCGCCGTGGGGGATGTCTCTGCTCATCAAGAGGGTTGGCCTCAAGACATCGATCACCGAGCGCTCTTCGAAGCCGCCGGCGTTCCGCTCCTAGAAATCCAGGACGCCGACACAGCCTTCTCGGAGACCGTGCAGGCGGTGCGGACGGCGATCCACACCCGCACCCCAATCGGGATCAACATGCCGGTCGACTTCCAGGAATTGGAGTGGGTTCCATGGAACGACGACACGGACACGACCATCGAGGGGCGGTCTCTGGACTTCACGGGTGACCTCGAATCAGCCGCCAACGCGCTGGCAGGGGCGAAGCGACCGGTCATCATCGCCGGGCGGGGTGCAGTCGAGGCCGGCTGCGGAGCCCAGTTGGTCGACTTGGGCGACCGCATCGGTGCGCTGTATGCCACCACACTCAAGGGCAAAGGACTCTTTGAGGGTCATCCGTACGCTCTCGGAATCTGCGGTGGCCTGGGCACGAACTTGACGACGACGATGATCGGCCAAGCCGACGCCGTCCTCATCGTCGGCGCAGGCATGAACGACTTCACGACCGTGCGCCAGACGTTGTTGCGGTCTGATGCCCACGTCGTACGATGCGATATCAACTCCGAGGTGTCGACCGCGAACGTCGGCCACGAACATGTGTTGACCGGCAATGCGGCGGGAAGCGTCGCAGCGCTGCTCGACCGGCTCACTGCGCTCGAAGCCACCTCAACCGGCTTTCGGACGCCCGAACGCGCTGAGGAACTCCGCACGTTCCGACCCGAGAGCGAGATCGTGTTCGTCCACGAGCCGGATCTCATCGATCCGCGCGAGCTCGTGATCATGCTGAATGACGTGCTCCCGGCTCAACGAAACCTCGTCACCGATGCTGGACGATTCTTCGGTGACCCGTGTGGCTACATGTCGATCCCCGACGCGAACGCGTTTGTGGACGGCATTTCATTCGGTTCGATCGGTCTCGGACTTGGTCTCTCGATGGGTGTGTCTGCGGCGCGTTCCGAGCGCCCGACCGTTGTCTTCATTGGTGACGGTGGCCTGATGATGAGTCTCGGCGAGCTCGAGACAGCGGTTCGCCATAACGTCCCGCTGCTGATCGTTGTGATGAACGATTCCGCCTATGGGTCAGAGCTGCAGATCTCACGAGTGTGGGACCTGCCCGACGATCTCTCGGTGTTCCCCGAGAGTGACTTTGCCGCCATCGCCAAGAGCATCGGTGCCCGCTCGGCCAGCGCGCGGAACCTCGACCAGGTTCGCGCTGCGTTAGAAGGTGTAGACCTCATGCAGGGGCCGTACTTGATCGACTGCACCATCAACCCAAACATCACGGCGCGCTGGCTCGACGACGCTTTTGAACGCGGCTGACTCAGCAAGCCCGCCTGGCTAGTTGCCGGCTCTCCTGTCTCGGGAATCATCGACCGGTGGGTCAAACACCTGACCGTCACGGCCCTTCTCATCGAGTCGATGACGGGCGTCGTGGCCGTGTTAAGCCTCCCCATCGCGTTTCATCGCGTCGGCGCCGGCAGGCCAGGCCTGTCACGACCCGGTCCATTTGCTCCAGCGTCGCTGGTGCCAGGATTCTCGCCAGATCCGGCTACAGCCCGGAGGATGAATCCCTTACTTGGACCGCTTCACCCGAATGGCCTCGCCGTCGAGCTCATGCCCGTTTAGCTGGAGCATGGCCGCCTTGGCATGACCGGGCTTGGGCATTTCCACGAAGCCGAATCCCTTCGACGCTCCCGTCTCTGCATCACTGATGATCACACAGGACTGCACCGAGCCGAACGGTTCGAACAGCTCTCGCAGATCTTTCTCCGTGGTCTTGCGAGACATATTCCGAACAAGGAGGCGCATCCCAATAACCCTATCGGCGGGCTGACATGGCCCTATGGTCGGCACAGAGCAGCAACTGTTGTTCCCTGAAGCACCCAACACGGTGATACCGACAACGTGAGTACGAAGGTACCCTCCTGGCGCGTTTGGCTCGGGCTGCACCTTTGGGGCTGCACGCAGCGCTCCGCCGGCCTCCGGTGCGGGTGCGGGTGCGACCAAATCCGTGTCAGTCATTGCGAAACTTCCTCGCGTCGTTCCATCAAGCTTCGGTGGGAGGACCGACAGCGCGACCGGTCCAAACACACCAATCGGCAGATTCGGTAGCCGATGAAGCCAACGTCGCTGAATCCCACACACCAAGCCGGGGCGAGCTCCAATGTGCCGCAACGCTCGTCTGGCGACTACCGGTCGCCATACCGTGATCCAACCCGTCGCAACGGACCTCATCGGTCACGGACTCAGGAGAGTTGAGTCAGGGCCTCACGCATCAGCCACCATCAAGCTGGCGAAGAACAGAGCGAGGCCGTCGTGATCGTCGAGCGGGAGCACTTGGGCTACCGGTAGCGAACCCCATAGCGAGGTACTGGTGGGTCGCCGATCGGGTGATCTGTGACGACATCGACCACCTTTCCACTGGCCAGTCGGCTGACGTAGCTCTGCTTCAGTTCGACCTAGCTGCCGCCCGGTAACCGGCAGCCTGGTCGACTGGCGGGTAATAACTAGCGAGAGCGTGAACCAACGCCGGATCGATGCCGGTCGACTCAGCACCCGCTGAAGCCGCTCCGACACGATCGACGGTGTTGGAATTGTTGTTGACCACTCCGTAGATCCCGAACGCGATCATCCGCGCTATGAGCGCAAGGAAAACCGTCTGCCGAGACCTGGGCCGGCGTTGCAGATTGTGACTTGCCAAGGTGGTTTCCATGGTGAATCTCCGTGTTCTGTTGCGGGCTCCGAATGGAACCAACCGCAGCGTGAACACCGCCTCGACCTCATCATCCCGCAGTACCCCAGCCCTGACCGGCTCGTCGAGCTACAGGCCTCCGAGATCAGCGAGTCCTTCGACTGGGCGGGCCTGTTGGAGCGTCTGTGCGGCCAGCCAGCCCAAACCCAACCCAAGCCAAAACCCGTGACGTACGCACCTACCTCTTTGGGACTGAATCGCTCGCGATCCAATCAGCCTCGCCAAGCAGGCTGCCACACACCGGGCCACCGCCATACAAGTGCCCGTGAGCTGAGCGTCGAACGGCGGCCGGCCCAGGAGGAGCTCGTCGGACTGACGATGGCCGCGACCAGCCAGCGCTCTTGGGTGGTAAGCGTAGAGATCTCCACTCCCCCGCCGACGGGAGGCCCGACCACTTCGACAATGACCACGACAATCGTGGTCAGGTACCCAATCTGAGTGGCGACGTCGCGCCCGCTCACGGGAGCGCCGAAGGTTAGGTTGGCCCTCCAGATCGGTGAGGCCACGTTGCCTCAGCCGAAACTTGATTCCCCTGTCTTAGGTAGATGGTCTACGGTCCGCCACATAGACCGCTGACTCGTCTGAACCCAGCGATGCCGCCCCGACGGGTCGGCGAACGAGAGGAGAGGACATGTCTGCACCAAAGCGCCGGAGTCCGGGCCGCACTACGCCCAAGGGAACAGCCGTACCGCGAAAGAAGGGGTCGAGGAAGCCATCCGGGCCTTCCGCTCCCGAGGGTGGCCGCGACGAATCGAAAGACCGCAGGACCAGCACCGCCCGCCGTTGGGCAGCGCGCCCGACCACAGGGAACCGCTGACCGCGCGATCAGCGCTTCGAGCATCCTGCTGCGAAGACTCCCGAACGAGCCCGAGACACCCAAAAGCCCGAAATTCGGAGACTCACGCCCCTGTAGGGTCCGGCTGCCTCCGAATTTTAGGATTCGTGTCTCGCCTCGCTGCCATTTCGGTGCTGCGGTCCGGCGGCCGGTGGCGGTGGTACATCGTCGAACTGGGCAAGCTGAGCGACGGCTCATCGGTACAAATGGTGGCTCTGTGCCATGACCGGTACGTGCGGACAACCGATGGCTGGCGGCTCGAACGTCGCCGCGTCGAGCGCATTTACAAAGGCGATGCTGCTGTCGACGGCTGGGTTAGGCCAACTGTTGAGTGAAGTGGCGGGCGTATCGCTCGGTGCCAACGTCGGGACTTGTTGTCCTCCAGAGGCCGAGTAGTTCAGGTCCGAATGGTTTGAATGGAAGAGCGTCGCTGCTTGCTCGCGCGCTTCGTTACCGGTACTGCGCGTTCAATACGCCAACGCGACCTGCCCGCGCGAGGATGGACTTTCCAGCGCCGCGATGTTTGCCGACGTTTGGCGCCAGCGACTCGATGCGCTGGCAAGGACCAAGACCCCGGGGGGAACACACGCCATGGACGTTCGCGGACTCATGCGACAATCGGCCGAACTGAATGCTCGTCGTTTGGCGGTCGTGCACGGCGACACCCGCCTCACCTACGACGAGGCCTGGCAACGGGGTCTACGCATGGCAAACGCGCTGCTCGAAGCCGGCCTCGAACCCGGCGATCGAGTGGGCGTCCTTGAAGACAACGCGATCGAGGCCCAGGATTTCTTCGCGGGTGCAGCTGCTGCAGGCTTAGTACGCGTGCCGCTCTACCCAAGGAACGCCCCCGAAAGCCACCATCACATGCTCGGTCACACGGGCTGTGCCGCGGTGGTGGTCAGCGCCGCCTACGCCGAGGACATGCGCAACGTGCAAGACGGTCTACCCGACCTGAAGAACATCATCGTCCGAGACGAGGGTT
>CAWKYX010000250.1:0-5713 GCA_963854265.1 Acidimicrobiia bacterium | reverse complement strand
GGGACCGAGCCCTCCATCAAGGTTCGCGAGGCATTGGTGGCTCGCCTGAGCCCGCCGATGGATTCGCGTTTGCCTTCAGCTAAGGAAGGAAAGCAAGCTGGCTGACAGTGCCAGAGCGTTGCTTAGACCAGCGCTCCGTCGACGGCAACCCTTCGGGTTGCTTGGAGAACGCTGCGCGTTCTCCTGCGGTCGGCATATCTCATGTGGTCTGGCTGATAGTGCCAGAGCGTTGCTTAGACCAGCGCTCCGTCGACCTTCTCCATGGCGTCGTCTTCGGGGACGTCGAGCGCGAAGCTCAGCTCGGATACCAAGACGTTGCGGGCCTTGTTGTAGAGCGTCTTTTCGCCGGCCGACAGGCCCTTCTCGCGATCACGAAGTGCCAAGTTCCGGACAACCTCGGCAACTTGGTAAACGTCGCCGCTTTTGAGCTTCTCTTGGTGGTTCTTGAACCGGCGGGACCAGTTGGAAGGCTCGCGGACGTCGCGTCGCTGGAGTACCTCGAAGAGGTCTTCGACATCTTCGCCCGAGATGGGCCAGCGCATGCCGACTTCTTCGGCCTTGTCGACGGGAACCGAGAGCATCATTTCGCCATGAGCCATTCGCAGCACCAAGTAGTCGGTCTTCTCACCGAAGACCTCCTTGGTTTCTGTCCGTTCGATGATGGCCGCCCCGTGATGGGGATAGACCACTCGGTCGCCTGCCTTGAATGCCATGGGTCTCCCTCGGAGGTGTTGCTACCGGCCTCCAAGGATGCCAGGTGAGGCCGCTATTCGCACCTCGAAGCGCGTGGTTTCGTCGGTGCAATGCCGTGCCGGTGCTGAAGTGATGGCAGCCCGCCCGCCAGATATGACTTTTGCCACAGTTTGCTATGGCACCCAGCGTTTCGGGAGGTTCCAGCCAAAGCGAGTTCGCGAGGAGTCGGTTCACTCAATTGCTGCCGAGCGCCGAGTGGTGATCGCCAGGTCACAACCGCGCATCCTCGTCGATGTCACACCCCCTCATTAGGGTGATGTTCATGGTTCAACAACCACCAGATCGTGATGCCCGTCGGCCGACCCGCGGGACATCCACAACGGCTTTCGGTGCAGGTCGGCGCGAGAGCCACGATGCCAGTGACTTCTACGCCAGGTTCACTCCCCCTGAGGTCTCCAGCGACGACGATGTTCACGGCCCGGTGAAACAGTTAGGCGATGGTCAGTGTTTCGTGGGCTCGTCGGTCGACATGCATCACCTTCCCGACAAGAGCGTTGCCCTCGTGGTCACATCGCCCCCGTACTTTGTCGGCAAGGAGTACGAACTGGCAGTCACGTCGGGTGGAGACCACCCCGATGGGCGCATACCAACGAGTTACTTCGAGTTCCTGCAGATGCTTCGGGAAGTCTTTGGCGAATGCGAGCGGGTCCTTGAGCCTGGCGGACGCATCGCGATCAACGTCGCCAACCTTGGCCGCAAGCCATACCGCAGTCTGTCCGCAGACATCATCTCGATCCTTCAGGATGATCTCGCCATGTTGCTGCGTGGGGAGGTCATCTGGCAGAAGGGCAAGACGTCATCGGGATCTTGTGCTTGGGGGTCGTTCGCCAAGGCCGGCAATCCAGTCCTCCGAGACATCACCGAGCGCGTCATCATTGCCAGCAAGGGCCGGTTCGACCGTGCGCTGAGTGTCGCAGAGCGCAAGAAGCGTGACTTCCCGTGGGAGTCGAAGATCCCCAACGACGAGTTTGTCGACGTAACCCGCGACGTGTGGGAGATCGATGCCGAGTCCGCGACACGCGTTGGTCATCCCGCCCCGTTCCCAGTCGAACTGCCTCGACGCCTCATTGATCTCTACACCTACGTTGGCGACATCGTCCTCGACCCGTTCATGGGGTCGGGTTCGACAATGGTGGCGGCTGCGCGCACAGGGCGGGTTGGCGTGGGCTACGACCTCGAGCCCGAGTACGTGGAGTTGTCCGAGGGTCGCGTCGTCCAGGCGCGCGAACGCCAGTCGAAGATCGTGGAGATCGAGAGCGCGGTGTCCGAACAGCAGGAGCTCGAATTACAGGTCGAGTTGATGGCCGGCCTCGAATCCGATGAACGTCCCGACTTCTTCCAGCGCCGCGCGGTCAAAGACGGCAAGAAGTCCCAGGACATCGCGCTGGCGCACCTGGAGGAGCGTGGGTTCTTGGTGGAAGAGAAGCACAAGATCTCCAAGATCGGCTTGCAGTTCAACTTCTTGGCGACCAGTGCCGACGGGGCACAGCAATTTTATGTCGATGTCTCCGGGGCCTTCACTACGTCGCGTCCCGGTCTGTTGCGCACCGACACCCTATGGAAGCTGCTGGGCCGTGTTCACGTGCTTCGGTCCCACATCAGCGATGCCAAGGTCCTCGTACTCACATCGAACTTGCCGCGACGAAACAGCGAAGGCCACAAGGCTCTTCGGACGGTGGGTCCTGCGGCGATCTTCGATGCGATCGAGCTCTACGACCCCGCTGGTCTGGATCGGCTTTCCCAGTATGGGGCGGGGGAGACCGCACCACAGGTCGGATTCTGGTCAGTCGAAGAACTGGCTCGGGACTGACAAGTGGCCGGTGCTGCGTACGCGGTCGTGCGATCTGACCCGCCCGACGTCTATCTCGCCGATGATGTCGAGGTCCTGGCTCGCGTCCTTGCGCTGGAACTGGTTGCGAGAACGGACCCGAAGACGCTCCTCCCTGGCAAGGCAGCCGTGCTGCGCGAGGCGCTGTTAGACGAACGCTGGGCGGATGCCCTGGTCGACTGGATCGGGATTACGGGAATGGAGGTCGATGTGTACACGCACTTGCACGTCTACTCGGGCTTGGACCTCCCCCCCGACCTCATCGGCGCGCAGCTTCAGTTTGCGCCGCTCTTTCGCTGATGCCCGCCATTCGTACCGAGATCACCGAAATCGTGACCGGCCTGGCCATGCTTGGATATCGCGATCTCAAACAAGCGCTTGAAGTCCGGCCGGGTCACATTCTCAACGTCGAGTCTGAACACTTCGATCGCCTCGACGAGGCTCGTGCGTCGGGCGACCACGATCTCGAGTTCGAGACTGCTTGGGAGAACGGCGCGGTTTTTTCCCGATCAATCGATGGCCTCCGCGGACGCCCGCCGTGGAGCATTGAGTGGAAGGGCCCGCACCGGCCCCCCGGGTACGAACAGGTCCCTGCCGATCTGCGCGTCGATCACGTCTACTTGGTCAGCTGCAAGTACGGCTCTTCCATCCTCCACAACGCAAGCCCAAGCCATCTCTTCGACCGCGGCTTGGCCGAACGTCGCGTCGAACGCGGTGCCGACTGGTTCTCCGAGGTCGCTCCCGAGGCATACGCCGTGCTGTGGAATAGCTACCGCTTCGAGCTCGGCCTCGAGACGCTTCCCGACACCGTCGATGCGCTGAGCACCGATCATCGCCGTGCCATCAAAGCCGCCGGCGCTCGCGGTCCATGGCCGGGGGCGTCGGAGATCGCCTACCGGGAGTTCGTGTTGGCGGTGGCGCAGGTATCGGCCGAACGCTGGTTGGCCAGCGTCGACACGTCGGCGCGACGTGAGGAAATGGTTTGGCGCCTGCTGCGTCTCCAAGCCGCTCCCTATTTTGTCCTCGGTGCCGGACTCGATGGGACCCCGCTGCGATACCGCGTGGGCACACCCTGGGACTTCCGAAGCGCATGGCAGCTTCGCAGCTTCGACGTTTGGCCCGACCCCGCCGGCCAGCCGTTGGTCCGATGGCGAGCCGATGTCACCAGCAGTTGCGATGGCTCGCGCAAGGCCATCGAAGGTCATGTCGAAATCCGTTGGAGCCATGGCCGATTCTCGGGCGCGCCAGAGGCCAAAGTGCACCTCGACACAGCTGCCCATGATGTTGCTGGGTATGTCCCGCTCACTTGAGGCCGCGGCGCGGTTGTGCCCTCGATGCGCTCACCTGTTCGCCTGATGGCTGCCTGCGTGTTTTGCCGCATCATTGCCGGGGAACTACCGGCACATGTTGTTCTCGACGACGAGTTGACGCTGGCGTTTCTTGACACGCGCCCGCTGTTTGTCGGGCACACGCTGCTGGTGCCCAAGGTGCACCACGAAACACTCGCAGAGCTCCCGCTCGACTTGGTCGAACCGGTGTTTGCGCGGGCTCGGCGCCTAGCCCAAGTGATGGAGGCTGATTTCGGCGCCGCGGGCACGTTTGTCGCGATGAACAACCGGGTCAGCCAGAGCGTCCCCCATCTTCATGTCCACGTCGTGCCTCGCAACCCCAAGGACGGGCTCCGAGGTTTCTTCTGGCCTCGCACGACCTACGACTCCGACCATCACGCAGACGAAGTCGCTGCAGAACTGGCTGCGGCCTACGACCAGGATCCGGTGTGACACTCGCCGTCGCGGGTGTCGACGGGGCCAAGGGTGCATGGGCGATGGCGGTGTTGACAGGCAATGTTGCTCGAGTGGAGCTCATCGATGACTTCACGCAGGTTGTGGAAGCGGCCGACCAACTCGAACTGCGCTGTGTCGGCGTAGACATACCGATTGCGTTTCCCGACACTGGATCCCGAGCCGCCGATGCGCAGGCCCGAGCGTTGCTCGGCAATCGTCGATCCACACTGTTCCCCACGCCCGTGGTTGCAGTCCTCGATGCTGTCGACTATCGCGACGCGTGCCGCCGCAGCCGGATGGTGACCGGCAAGGCCATCTCCAAGCAGATGTGGAACCTGCTCCCCATGGTCCGCCAAGTGCGTTCGGCGATCGTTCAGGCTGACCCGGCCCGTTTCGTGGAGGCGCACCCGGAGTCGACGTTCGTGCAGATAGCGGGTTCAGCATTGCCATCCAAGAAGACCGCTGCCGGTGTTGGTCGTCGCCTGGCCGCGCTGCGGCCATTTGTGTCGAATCTCGACGACGTGCTGGCCGGCGCACCGGTCGGATGTGGCGTCGATGATGTGCTCGACGCATTGGCTGCGGCGTGCTCGGCGCAACGGTTCGTTGGCGGCCACGCCGTTGTTTTTGGCGAAGGCGAAGGCTGCGACAGCGCCGGACACCTACTCCGGATAATCGCGTAGGGCCGGCGGTCATTCGCCCGGTCAGGGAACGAGGTCGACCTCGAACATCGCCGGCCACCATTTGCCCGTGAGCACCAGGACGTCGCGGTCGCGGTCGTAGGCAATACCGTTCAACACCTCGGCGCCTGCATCGCGTTCATCTCTGCTCAACAAGCCTCTTGCATCGATCACCGACACCACGTCGCCGGTTGAGGGGTCAATAGCTACAAATTGGTTGGTCTTCCAGACGTTGGCCCAGACCAACCCATCAAAGCACTCGAGTTCGTTGAGCTGGTCCAGCGGCCCGCCATTGAGGGTGACGTCGATCCGTTCGATCGCCTCGAAGCTGACAGGATCTCGTCGGGTGAGGGTGGACGAACCGTCAGACATCCACAGGTCGCGCCCGTCATAGCAGAGTCCCCATCCTTCGCCTGAGTAGGTGTACTGGCCGATGAGGTCGAAGCTCTCCAAGTCGTACACCAGTGCCACCCCGGCCTGCCATGTGAGCTGGATCAGTCGGTTGTCGACCAGCGCGAGTCCCTCGGCGAAGTAGTCGGGATCTACCACAGCCTGGCGCAGCACCTCACCGGTGGTTGGGTCGATCTCGGTCAGGGCCGACTTGCCGTAGCGGCCTCGGCTCTCGTAAAGGCGTCCATCGTGGAACAGGAGTCCCTGGGTGTACGCAGCTC
>CAWKYX010000249.1:0-5714 GCA_963854265.1 Acidimicrobiia bacterium | reverse complement strand
TTTGATGCCCGTGATGGCTCCGCGCTTGCCAGCCGGCACATGCATCGCGATCAGCTTGTTCGTTGCCGGATTCCCTCCGGATTGAGCGACACCCGATAACGCGCTCGCTCCCAGCATGAGCCACAAGGTTTGTGCTCCGGCGGTGGCCAACATGCCCAGGCCCGAGCCGATCAGCACACCAATGACTCCAGCTCTCGCGCCGACTCGGTCGATGACGCCACCGATGAAGGGCGACATCATTGCTCCGACGGCCGTGTTCGCTGCGCCGATGATCCCCAACTGTGCCCGTGAGATTCCGAGATCGCTGCGAACCTCAGATGCCAGAATGGCAATTGTGTAGAGCTGGATGACAGAGAACAACATGGTCCACACGAGTGCGGTGATGAGGATTGCCGATGTGCGCTCTGTCGGAGAGGTCGTCACCTCACGGGCCGGTGGACGTGGCGTCGAACTTGGCCCCGAGCCATGGCCCAGCCAGCACAGGCTCGTATCGAGCCGGGTTGCCAGACGTCACGCATGTCGAGATCGGAGCGATCCTCGCGTCCCAATTGGGATGGTGGAAGAACGCCATCGAGTACCGGTCCTCGGTGGCTGCTTCGGCGGGGTCCGGGATGACCACGCGGTGGCGGGTACTCCGCCATCGATCATTGGTCCACTGCGCCATCATGTCGCCGAGATTCACCACGAAGCCATCATCGATAGGTTGTACGTGGACCCACGTGTCATCCGCTCGCAGGACCTCGAGTCCGCCCGTCCCAGGCCCCGGGAGCAAGATTGTGAGCGTCCCGTAGTCGCTGTGTACGCCAGCTCGGAGCTGGCCAGGCAGCGGAGCCGAAGTCAGCGGGGGATAATGTAAGCCTCGCAACGCCGATAGATGACGATCGACCGCCCGGGAGAAATGCACGCCATCGATACCGAGCCCCGTCGCCATGAGCGCCAGGAGTCGGTCGGCAAGCCCTGCCATGGCGTCGTAGTAGGCACTCCACGCGCGCTGGAAGGCAGGCGAAGCATCCGGCCAAATCCGGTCGACGCCGCCGAACCGTCCTGTTCCGTCGACGTGGTGAGGCGGGGGAGCCATGTTGAAGCTCTCTTTAAGGTCTGCTGGGGTCTCGAGGCCCAGCGACGCAGCCAACGCCTCCTGCCCGGGCGGGAAATACCCGTACGGGTGATGCTCTTGTGTCGGGTGCCGAGCGGCCATCTTGACGACGTCGTCCAGCGCAAAGAACGCCACCATCTCATCCCAAGCGTTACCCACGATGGCCGGGTCGACGCCATGTCCAGTGATGGCGAAGAAGCCCACCTCGGTACAGGCGGTGTCGAGCTGCGTCGCAAGTTGGGCGTGGGGCGTCGCCATGTCAAAAACTGGGATGCTCATGTCGCTGTGACGTTAGTAGCTGGCTAGCAGCACCCTCGGAGCAACCAAGAGCTTCGGCGTCGGTTGGCTGACCGCGTACGTTCCGGGGTCGATCGCGATCGGCCGTGTCTTGCGTGATCACCAGGACTCTTGCAACACTTTTGCGGGTCAGGGAGCCGCCACCTCAAGGATGGGGATCCTCAGACTGGCCTACTCGGGTGGGGGCATCACACAGGGATAGCCGGCATACAGGCCGATGCTGTTTGCGGTCCGGCCCTCGGGGCCTTCCTCGAGCAACTCCACGACGATCTGGGCGGTCTGTTCTGGCTTCATCCAGCCGGCGGTAGTGGCGGGATCGTTGCCGTGCCAGCCCCGAACCATCTCGGAGTCGGTGGCACCCATGCAAATGTTGTTGACGCGGATCTTGTACGGCGCGAGCGACTTGGCCCAATCGAAGGTGAAGCCGTTGAGGGCCCATTTCGACGCGTTGTAGAGATCCATCGAGCCGTGCCCGTGGTGCCTGTCGCAGCCCGGGCATGGCTTTACGTGATCGGTGGAAATATTGACGATGTTGCCCCCACCGCCAGCGATCATGACCGGCGCGCTCGCACGCCCGAAGAGATATGCACCCTTTGCGTTCGATCCAAAGAACCGGTCGAAGTCTGCGTCGGCGTCGGCCCAGTCATCGTGGGGGCTTGATTTCTTCACCTCACCGGCGTTGTTGATGAGGATGTCGATCGTGCCATGACCGTCGACGGTGGCATCCACGACCGAACGGACATGGGCCGCATCTGCAACGTTGCCGACATGTGCTGTAGCCCCCATCGCAGCGGCCACGCCGTTGATGGCGTCGCGTTGGTCGGTGACCACAACATGGCAACCCTCGTCCACAAAGCGCCGGGCAAACGCGGCGCCGATGCCTTGTGCAGCTCCGGTGACGATGGCCACCTGTCCGTCCAGCGTCCCCATGTTTTGGATCCCCAAGTCTGTTGTATTCGCGAAGTTTGTTGCTGAGGGCCCCACGAGGCCGCGTCTATCGAGATGTCAGCGGGTGTGGAACATGCCACCGGCGTCGCCGAAGCCGTCCTTGGCATCGTCGTCGTTGGATGGCGAGATCGCTACGGCAGTGCCCTCGTCGACCTCGACCTTGAAACACCCGACGCCGGTGTATGCCGGCGGACCGCTGTGCGCGCCGTCGCGCACATCGAACGATGTGCCGTGCAACGGGCAGGTGATGTTGTGGCCCCTTAGTCGACCTTCGCTCAGTGGCGTGTCGGCGTGGCTGCAATTGTCCTCGAGCGCGAATAACTCGCCGTTGACTCGACACACGACGAGTCCATAGTCACCGGCGTCTTCGAATACGCGCATCTGCCCGTCTTCGAGGTCGTCAAGGTTGCCCAGTTCGAACGTCTCAGGATCACTCACGGTGCAGCAGGATAGCGATTGCTGGCCTGTTCACTGACATAGAGCGCTACAAACCCGTCGGCGGCATGTCGAGGTATTTGTCGATGTTCTCGTGGAAGTACCGGATCCGCCGCTCCTGGGTCGGGAGGTACTCACCTTGATATCCCCGCGAGCTTAGGCCTTTGTGCTGGGTGGTCCAGATGGCCACGTCTTGGTCGATTCCGGGCCCGCAAGAGACTTCGGAGGCCTTGCCAACGGTGTGTTCCGTTTGATGATCGATCGAGACCCAGTCCTTCATCGAATTGGAGTAGTACTCCGACGCTCCCTCGGGGAATTGGGTGAGATACCACATGTCGAACACGCACTTGTTGGGATCGGTCGGGTGCGGCGAGCTGCGCAACCAGATGCACCCATCGGGCTTCATGCTGAACGAGATGTTCGGGAACACCGTGTAGTGGTAATGATCGGTCAGCTGCTCGTCGGAGTACGAGGAGAAGTCGTAGCCCTTGCTGGCACCTAGCTCGCGCTTACGTTGCTGGAGTGCGACTCGCATGCCTGACAGGTCGTCTCGGTACGGCTCGGCGTCGAATTCCCAGAATTCGAAAGTCTGTTCAAAGCTCTTGAGCGTCTTGTCGGGCCGGCCGCGATAGTGCGGGCCCGGGCCGCCGCCAGGCATGAGCATCCGACAGTGACCGCTCTCGTACAGGTCGAACTGGCTCGCGGTGTAGTGCTCGTTCATGGTGGTGAGCGTCTGGGGATGTACGAACGGCAGGTGATAGCTCTCGTTGAAGTTGTCCTGGACGCACTTCCAGTTCCAGTCACCCTCGACAGTGACCCAATGGGTCCGCTTCATGTTCTCCATGCGGTAGCCATCGAGCTGATCCGCCACAGGCGACAGCCAGTCCCGAAGTGGCGCTGCGCCGGAGTCCATGTTGAACCAGATGAAGCCGCCCCAGGTGTCACAAGGAATCTCGGCCAGGTTGCGGGTCCCGCACGGGGTTCCTTGAGGGAAGTCCTCTTCGTCGTGCACCCAGGTGCATTCGCCGGCGTCGCTGAACCGCCAGCCGTGGTAGGCGCATTGGAACTCGCCGCCGGCCAACGTGCCGGCGCCTGCACTTACCAGCTGGTTGCCGCGATGTTGGCACACGTTGTAAAACGCACGGACCTTTTGGTCGGTCCCTCGGACACAGATGATCGACTCGTTGCCGATCTCGCAGTTGACGTAGTCACCAGGCTGGGGAACCTGATCGACCCGGCCCGCAATCTGCCAGACGCGGGTCCACATATGGTCCCATTCTCGTTGCGCGAACTCGGTGGAGGTGTAGCGGTTGCCAAGGATGATGGGTTCCGTGCCCAGCTCGGGCTCGGGTGCCTTCTCTCGGCTGATCCCGCGAATCTCTACTGGGCTGGAAGCCGTGTCGGTCATCGCTAATTTCTCCTCGTTGGTACCCTCCCAACGGTAGCTCACTATTGGTGTGCGCAGCAGAGCTGGCGAGGCACATAATTTGTCCGTACAATTTGCAGCGCAGCCGCCGAGGAGGGTCCCCAATGTTTGATGTAATGCCCGATCGAGTGCCCTGGTATGTCGTTGGCCCTGGCCTTGGGGTCCTGATCGGCGCCCTATTCGTGCTTGCGAATCAGCCGTTGGGAGCCAGCGGCGCGTATCTTCAAACGGCTGGGTTGGTCCGCCAGAAGACCGATGTCGCCGTGTGGCGGGTGTGGTACTTCGTCGGCATGTTCGCCGGGGGTTTGGTGGTCAGCCAGGTGCTCCGCGAAGGGGCAGAGGTTCGCAGCGGCTACGACGTCTTGCGCGAAGCGCTTCCTCTAGGGCTCGTGATCCCGCTCGTGTTCGCAGGGGCCATCGTGATGGGATATGGCGCCGGGACTGCGGGAGGTTGCACATCAGGCCACGGCCTATGTGGCACGTCCCAGCGATCGCCGGCGTCGTTCGTCGTGACCGCCACGTTCATGGCGACCGCAATCGCCACCACCGGGGTCCTGCACCTTCTGACTGGAGGGGACCTCTGATGTCAAGCCTTGACAGCAAACGGATGAACGCCATCGGCCTCTTGTTCGGGATGCTCTTCGGCGGCCTGTTGGCCGGCGCCAATCTGCACGAATACGACACCATCCACGCAATGCTCAGCCTCGAGGAACCCGATGTGTTCTTGCTGATGGCTTCGGCCATCGCTGTGTCGGCTCCGGCCCTCTGGTGGCTGGAACGTCGCGGGGTGGTCACGCCCCTGGGCGGCAAGCTCAAACTGTCACGTTCGAAGCCGGAGGCCCATCACCTCAAGGGTGGTGCACTATTCGGCCTTGGTTGGGCCGTCGCGGGCACCTGCCCAGCTCCTGCGCTGGTCATGGTCTCGTCGGGAGCGATGCTCGGGCTGGTGGCGATAGCAGGCCTCTTTATCGGCCTCCAGCTGAGCCAACGAGACCGCACTGACGCCGGCCAAGGTGATGGCGAGCATCGCGAGTTGGTAGAAGTCTGAGCATCGCGAGCTCGTAGAGGTCTAGAGCGAAACTGCGGTGTTCCCAGCTTCACCCTCGGGCATGCTGTCGAGCTTGGGCTCGCGTTGCAGGACACTGAACCAGACCAAAATCAGCAGCACCATGCCATCGACAGCACCAGGGCCGGGGCGACGCCGAAAGGCCAGCAGCACATAAGGCGCAAGAGCGGTGTCGATCATGCCAGTGAGCCATTTCACCAGCCGTGCGTCTGCTCGGAGGTTCCCCCAAACGCCCCTGGGGGACCCCCAGTGCTGGCGAGGTGCCGCCGCCGGTCATCTGCGCGACGATGGGCCCTCTCATCGCCGCACCCCCGGAGGAACGACCGATGCCTGGACCACTCGCCGGTTTTAAGGTAATCGACATGACGCAGGTGGTTTCCGGACCGCTCGCAACCATGTTGCTCGCCGACCAGGGAGC
Source organism: Acidimicrobiia bacterium (assembly GCA_963854265.1). Taxonomy (GTDB): domain Bacteria; phylum Actinomycetota; class Acidimicrobiia; order Acidimicrobiales; family UBA8592; genus CAWKYX01. The sequence continues at coordinate 28 of CAWKYX010000249.1, read as the reverse complement.
TGAGGTCATCAAGGTCGAACCCACAACC
>CAWKYX010000248.1:0-5719 GCA_963854265.1 Acidimicrobiia bacterium | reverse complement strand
AGCCCCGTCGGGTTGGGCGAACCCCAAGACGTAGCCAACGTGGTGTTGTTCCTCGCGTCGGATGAGGCACGATTCATCAACGGCGCCGAGATCGTCCTCGACAACGCGTTGCTCGTTCAATAGGCGCTCGTTCAATAGGGGGTCGGCGTCGGCCAACCGGCGCCGATCCCACCTTGGCCGATATTGCTGCGGAGCTGCGGTGATGCGCGTCCTGTCTGTGTGTCTCTTCGTTGCGCTCCTGGTAGGGGCCTGCGGCACCGATGAAACCGAACCAGCCGTGCCCGAGCCAGCCGCGACTACAACGGTCGCGGATGCGGCGCCAGCTCCAACCACGGCCGAACCCATCGTGGAGCCAGAACCCGGTACCCAGTCACCGGCCACGCTCTACCCCGACGTACTCGGCGCAGACGCTACCGGCACCGGCACCGGCGATGGCATGTGGACGTTCATGGTCACGCTCAGCTCCCCCTACGACAGCCCCGAACGTTATGCGGACGCATGGCGGGTGCTTGCCCCCGACGGCACCGAGCTCGGCGTTCGAATCTTGACGCACGACCACGGGGCCGAGCAACCCTTCACGCGATCGTTGAGAGGCGTCGAGATTCCCGTCGACGTGGCCGTCGTCACCATCGAAGGCCGAGACCAGATCAGCGGCTGGGGAGGCGCCACGATCGACGTGGAGCTTCCCACCGGGTAGCGACAGGACGCTGTCACACCCACCACCGGCTATGAAGGTCAGGGCCGACCCCGCCTCCGTCTCCAACACCTGGACCCGCGGCACACTGGTGCGGTGACGACCAGCCGGCGGGCTACGCCACAAGCAGACGTGGCCTTCCGCGGCTGGTGGATGGTGTTGTGGTGCACCATCGTCCGCGCTGTCACTGCACCGGGCCAGACCATCGGGGTGTCCGCATTCATCGACCCGATGATCGAGAGCCTGAATGTCTCTCGCTCGGCCATCTCCACGGCCTATCTGGTAGGAACCCTCAGCGGAGCCATCGCGTTGCCGGCCATCGGCCGATGGATTGATCGGGTCGGTATCCGCCATGCCATGACCGTGGTCGGGTTTCTCTTCGCCTGCGTCGTCGCCCTCACCGGCACCGTTCAGAACATCGCCATGTTGACGCTGGCGTTCGTTGGACTCCGAACCCTCGGCCAAGGCTCGCTGACCCTCGTCGGGGCCACGGGCGTCACCGTGTGGTTCGACCGAAAGCGTGGCCTGGCCCTCGCCGTCAGCGCCACCGTCTCCATCAGCTTCTTGTCCATGGCACCGATCACCTTCGGAGCGCTCATCGACGCTGTTGACTGGCGCTGGGCCTGGGTAATTCTGGGCGTGGGGGTTGCCGTCATCGTGCTGCCAATCGCCCGCTTCGCCATCGTGGACCGACCCGAGGATCTCGGCCAACTCGCCGATGGCGACCGATTCGACCCCAACATCATCGTGGTCAGACAACGATCCTTCACGGTCAGCGAAGCCATCCGAACGCCCGCGTTTTGGACACTAGGGGCGCTCGCTTTCTTGATGGGCGGCCTGGTCACCGGGCTCACCTTCCACAACACCGACATCATGGCCGGGCAAGGCCTCACCGAGGAGGAGGCAGCCGCCGTCTTCATTCCCCAGATGATCGGCAGCATCACCAGCGGCTTCATTGTTGGCTGGTTGACCGACCGTATGGCCCCCCGGTTCTTGATGGTCTGCGCCGGCCTGACTATTTCCTTGTCGGCAGTCCTGGCCACCACCGCCTCACCGGGTACGGCGGCCATGGTTTACGGATTCGTCACCGGGACGGCGATCGGCAGTGTGTCGGCGCTGGGCGGAGCGCTCTACCCGAAGTGGTACGGCGTCGAACATGTGGCCTCCATCAAGGCCATGGCCACGTCGGTCGCCGTGGCCGCCTCAGCCATTGGGCCGCTCGCATTGTCGGTCGGCAACGACGTCGCAGATTCCTATGAGCCAGTCCTCATGGGTGGTGCGGCGCTGGGCCTCATCGCTGCGACCGTGGCGTTGTTCGCCCCGACACCAACGCCTGACTGACCGCGATCAGCCGCCTAGACCAACGAGGACTTCTTTCAGCGCCTCTAGACCTTCGGCCAGTGAGGCCGCGAGGTCGGCCAGCTGCGTTTCGCTCACCTCGAGCGAAATCGGGATGTCGAATTTCACTGGCACGGTAGCACTGACCGGAATGGTCTCGTTGACCACGATGTCGAGTTCAAGATCGATCGGCACATCGATGTCGACGGGAACGGTGACATCCAGCGGGATGCTGAACCCGAGCGGCGTTTCGACTTCGATCCGGGTCTCGAAGGTTTCCTTGATAGGCAGCGTCTCGTTGATCGGAATCTGAAGCTCGCGATCGAGCACCACGTGGGTTTCGATGGTCACCTCTTCGTCAATGTTGACCACGAAATCGATCGTTGAGGTCGCGAACTCCTCGAGCCCCGCCACGGCCTCGTCGAGTCCTGCGCCGATGGTCGGCTCGAGCGCCACAATCTGCTCTTGGAACCCCGTCACCTGAGAAGCAAACAACGCCGCGCCTGCCTCGACCCGCGTCAGGTCCTCCTGAGTCTGGACGAGCTCGTCCTTGGTGTCGTTGAGCTGGCCGAACATGACGGCTATAAGGACGAAGGCCAGCGCGACGAGCGCGCCAAGCGCACCGACCACCACCCCGGAATGACGTTGTAACCACGACATGGGGACTCCCATCTCTCTTTCGAATTGTGCGGTCTCTTCGGCGGCAAAGGCCGTGACCGACTCGAGTTCTTGCGTCACGTCGGGCGCATTGCGTTCCCAGCCCTCGGGGATCTCGACGCGTGCCACACGAGGCTCGGAGGCACCCACGCCAACCGTGCCGGGGCTGTCGACGAGCGCTGGGTCAGACTTGTTCTTGATCAGGAATGCCAGCAGGAAGCCAATCGCGGTGATGCCCGCCGCTGCGAGGAAGGTCTCGGCAATCGCCTGCGCCGTGAGAGTTCCTTGGGCTTCGACGACCGCGTCCTGGAAACCCGCGTCCGTGATAGCCGGCAAGTCAATGTCGCCCCGAAGAGTATTGAACCTGGACAAGCCCCAGGCAGTCAACAACGACAGCCCGACACTAAGCCCCATAAGCCGCACCACCATCAAGGTGGCTGCTGCCGAGCCCCGTTTACCTGCCTCGGTGGCATCGATCACTGCCGACGACGTCGGTGCCGTCACCAGACCCAGGCCAGCGCCGAGCACACCCAGCTGCGCGCCAAGCACCCAATAGGAGGTGTCGGCCTCCCAAGTCACACCCATCACCACATAGGCAACAACGGCGGCGCCCATACCCAACACGATCGGTAGGCGGTAGCCCGACCGCGCGGTCATCCGCCCACCTGCGTAGGACGCCACGGCCATCGCGGCGGTCAGGGCCGACAGCACCCATCCAGCAGCTACCGCAGAGTCCTCAATATCGACCTCGACCGCGTTGATAAAGATCGGCACGTCCACCATCGAGATGATCAGCGACGCACCGACAATGAAGTTGACCGCCAGCGCCACTTGCAGGTTTCGGCCCTTGAAGACCGATCGATCGATCAGGGGATCGTCGGCGATGCGCTGGTGCCAGACAAACAACCCCCCGGTGACGAGCGCAAGAAGATAGAGCCAGCGGAAATTGAAGCCATCGCCGCCGGTGAGCTGATCGAACCCCGTGACCGATTGGATCTCGGCGTCGCCCAACAAGGCCAGGTTCAGCGAGACCAACGCCGTGGTCAACAGCACCGCACCGCGCCAGTCGACCCGACTGGCCCTTGGCCCCTGGTCATGGCCCGACAGGGCCCACCACACCGCGCCCAGGCCGGCGAGCGCGAACGGGATGTTGAGCCAGAACTGCCATTCCCAGGACAAGAAGCGCACCAAGATGGCGCCGTACATCGGGCCCCAAACCCACCCCAACGTCTCAATGGCGGCAAGCGTGCCCAGCGCCCGAGCTCGTTTCGCATCGGGGTACACGTCGGCGACGACCGCGAGAGCCACCGGCACCATCGCCCCACCACCAATCGCTGTGAGGACCCGCGCCATCAAGAACGGACCCAACGAATCCGTGAGGGGAATCAACGTCGTGCCGATCAGGAAGATCACATAGGCGCCTGCAAACGTGTTCCGGCGGCCGATGACATCACTTAGCCGGCCCGCAATCGGCATGACGGCGACAAACGCAATCAGGTAGACGTTCACGATCCACGCGGCATCGTCCAGCCCGTCAGGCAAGACAAGCCCGAGGTCGCCGATGATCGGACGCAACATCGTGGTCACGACGGTGAGGTCATCAGCGGCCACGAACACACTGAAGGCCACCGCGATCAAGACCGCCCTGGGTGATGCCCGGCCCACCCGCTCAACTGTTGACGGCGCGGCGACAGGAATCGGCCCAGGCGAATGTGCGGTCGCTGTGGTGCCACCTCCAGCGGTCACCAAAGGCCTGACGATCGCGACCGCCAAACCCACCGCACCCAGAGCCCCGAGTGCAATGAGCGCAGTCGTCGTGGCACTGCGACCGGTGGCTGGAGCCACGCCGTTGTACTCGCTCAGTTCCAGCGCCCAGGAGGTGGTCCCGTCGCCCAGGACGGTGTCGAACTCGACGGCGGTAACCAACGCCGTCACGGGATGGACCCACAAGTCGACGACGACTTCCTGTCCTCGCACGAGCCCTGCGGTGACCGCCTCGATCCGGTCCGCAGGGGCCGTGCCGCGCACGTGGTACCTGAGACCTCCCCTGTCCTCTTCGCCGACCAACACAACGTCGACAAGTCCGCCGATGAGCGGCTGCCATCCCCCAACGGGATCGAAGAACGACCGCGGGTCGAGGTCATAGCCGGCCGGCAACGGCTCGAAGACACCGGTGACCGGGTTACTCAACAGCGTCTCGCCCGCCGATGCAATCGCACCGAGGTTGGTGCTGAGGTTGCCATCGATGGTGACCTTGATCAGGGCCTCGGCCTCGTCAGGCACGGTGACCGTGCCGGTGATCTCGTCAATGGCGATGCTCTCGAGGTCATCGATGAACACCGGCGCGCCGTCGCGAACCAAATGGAACCGGACGCTCTCGACACCTCCCATGGCTTCGGCCGCTGCCGGAATAACCACCGCTGGGTCAGCATCGATGGGCTCACCACCGAGAACGTCGCCCCCGCTGCACGCCGCAGCCAGGAGAAGTACCGCCAGCAGTAGGAGTCGTTTCAATCATTACCCTTCGTCTGCCCCGCCAACGCCGAGGCTAGCTGTCGCATTCCCTGCTTTCCGGTCGCGCTGCTGCTCCGGCGGCCGATCGGTGGCTCCGCCACAGCGACCGATACTGGCATCAGAAGCGGCTCGGTCGGTGGCTACGGCGACGCCGGCTCAATCCCAGTCGCGCCCCGGCCCGCATCATCGAAACCGCCCAGGAGGCTTGCACCAAACTCGACCGCATCGGCAGCGTCGTGGACTTCATCCTCCCAGTCGTCGGGAAGGAGCAGGTCAACGCCACCGGCCCCAACCACGCTGGCCACCTCGCCCGCGAACCCAGCCATCGCCAGCGTCCTCTGAACGGTCAGCCCACCAGCGATCGCGGTGGCATTCGTCCATGTCGTCGGCAGACCAACAACGCTCACGCCGATCAGACCACCACCAACCATGTTGGAGAACATGCCCTCGGTCAGGCCGTCGCTGGTCGCGTGGTTGACGCCCAGAGTCGTTGCGCCCGCCGCCGCCCCGCCGGCA